>NZ_DGMR01000003.1:197922-221869 GCF_002388495.1 Thalassospira sp. UBA4513 | reverse complement strand
CACATCCCCCCAAACGAAAACGGGGCCCGGAAAACCGGACCCCGCAAAGGTTCTAGATCACAGCAATCAGACCTTGATGATGTAATTCACCACCAGGAACGGCTGCATGTTGTTGTGAGGCTGGTCGCCACCAGCATCCGACACCGAATACCATTCCTGCGAAGTCGGGTTTAGGCCCCGTTCCGCAAATGAACCCATGCCATAGGTTTGGAGATGAGGCGCACCGTACTGGTGAGTGTGGTTTGGCATCTCATCGACCGTAAGCTGATGCGTTTCCTCACCACCAGCCGCACCAATCACACGATCCGTCAGACCATCGCCCTGACCGGCACCAATCGGTGCACGACCGCGCAGATCCGGCAGTTTGAAACTACCAGCGGCCTGCCCGACACCATAGGTCGTGCCAATCGCGGTAAACAGATCGGCATAGTCCGCCGCCAGAAGTTCCGCACCATCACAAATCATAAAGCCTTCCGGTGCCAACGAACCGGCAAACGGCAGGATGGTCGCAACCGGCACAGCCCCACCCCCAGAACTGCCACCGCCAAACAGGGTTTCAAGTGCCTGCAACAGCTGGGTATCGTCCATGCGATCCGGAACAATTTCGGCTGCCAGAACGACATTGAGAACTTCACTTTCAACCGGGCTCAAACACTGCATATGATTTCTCCAATTTGGACAAAAAAGAACCCCGGCAAACACGGTCTGCCAGGGTCATAAATTTCATTGCAAGACTTATGCAGACGTCGGATAGAACGCTTTGATCGCATAGGTCATCGCGATGTTGCGTGGGCGGGTTTCGTTAGCTGTGCTGACAACTCGCGAAGCATCAAAATCAATGCCGTAGGGCTGCTTCACGCCCGAACCTGGCGACTGATCCAACAAACCTGTGATGTTGTCACCAAAAACACCCTCGAAGATGTCGTTACCACCCGACAACGCGCTTCCGCCAAAACGCCCAGTGATGTTTTCAAGGGCGAAGTCCTGTGAAGTCGCAAACACACGCCCATCATCAACGCCGCGACCATCATCAAAGCCACGCACGAACTCACCGCGCAGGTCCGGCAGGTTAAAGGTAGACACCTCATCACCAGCCCCCCAAAGCGTACCAATGGTTGCGAACAGATCGGCATATTCGGTGCGTGAGATCGCTGAACCATCACAGACCAGCCAGCCAGTTGGCGGGGTTGGCATGGCGAAAGCTGAAACCGAACCGATTTCACTGCCAGCGACGACACCGCCACCACCAGAACCACCGCCTGAAATCAGCGCTTCGATGGCTTGAAGAAGCTGCGTTTTATCATCGCAATCGGGCCAGATGCCCGCACCCTGAATGACATTGAGGATTTCACATTCGACCGGGGTATTACCCTGCATGAGCAGTCTCCTTGGTTGAGAAAAAGAAACCCCGGCAGCGGATGCTGCCAGGGCGTTTGAAAAGATGTGGATTGGTTGCGGGTCTTACTCAGTTGCTCGCAGGGTGGATTGCCTTGATCGCGTAAGTCACGGCCACGTTACGCGGGCGGGTTTCATCCCCACCAGTGTGAGTAACAGCTTCCTCTACAGCGTTCGGCTCAACAACTTGCGAACTGTAGACTGGGTACTCCCTCGACCCTGACAAAGCAGACTTGGTTTCGGTAAAACCGTGTGTATGGCTTTTAAACTCATCATTCTGTTCAGATGCAAACACACGCCCCTCATCGACACCACGGCCAGCATCAAAGCCGCGCAGGAACTCGCCGCGCAAATCGGGGACATTGAAGGTCGTGCTGCCATCACCCTCGCCCCAAACAGTGCCCAGTGCAGCAAACAGGTCGGCATACTCTGCGCGGGAAACAACCGAACCATCACAGATCAGATAGCCGTCCGGCACGGTCTGGGTGGCAAAGGCATGGATGGAAGCAATCGGCACCTGAAGGCCGGCGATCTGGGCGGCGTCAAATTCGGTGCAGATGGTAATCTTGTTGCAGTTACACATGGGCAATCCTTGTTCTGGTCAAAAGAAACCCCGGCAACACATGTCACCGGGGCGAGGTTGAGGGAGGATGAAAAGGGTGGATCGGGGGTGTGCGATCAGTCGGTGTTTGATGTGCCGATTGCCGTCATGTCGCGGACATCGACGCCCCCCGCACCGGAGCTTGCGACGACGAACAGGCCGCCGGACATGGTGGCGTCGCGGTTGGTGTTGGCGATGATGAAATCGCCGACGCGCAGCATGTCGCGGGCCTCAAGAAAATAGTCGGCGGTATCGACGTCGGCGGCGACGTCCGGGGTGATGTAGTGCCACAGCGTAAAGCCGTTGGCGTATGCCAGAACACTGAGGTTTCTGGCTTTGAAACCTTCTGCCATTTGGGTCTCCTTGGTTCGGGAAAAGTCGGGTGTGGGTGTTATTCCTGCGCCTTGATGCAGGTGACACCATCGCCATCAATCAGCGTGGCACCCTGGCTCATGGAGTTGTTGACAAAGTGGGCTGCGTGATCGCCGTGCCAGGTGATGTCGGACTGAACGTCCGAGCCGATGGCATGGCCAATGGCGGTGCGGTGATACCAGAAGCAGGATCGAATGCCCGAGGCGACAGGAAGGCCGGAATGGGGCATCCAAAGCGTGCCAAGCCAGCGTTTGGCTTGTGTACCCTTCCACGGCAAATCTTCATCGCCGATATAGTCAGATCGCGAAAACTCATCGATCAGAAGCAACTCCGACCACTGTTTCCAGCCGACAATCGCATAGCGCTGCCCGTCATCGGGCACATCGCGATCACCAAGGCCTTCGAACGCCATCATGACCTTATCAAGCGTCATGCCCTCGGTATTATCGGGCACGACATCATCGGCCCCGACCAGCGCATTGATGATCAGCTCGTCGGTCTTGCGACCGAGCGCATAGGCCCCGGCATTGGCCAGAACCATCTTTTCATCATGGTTGATCTTGAGCTCATCAAGCGCATCGACCCAGTCACCGGCATAGTAATCGCGCAGGTCACACCGGACCGCCTCGTGATCGACATTCATCACCGGCACCTTGCCATGGCGGGCCTTGGTGGTCGCCGTGCCCTTGCCGACTTTCTGGAAAACCGTGGTCGCGCCCTTGATGGCGTTTTTCACCCGCACCGTGTTGCGCAGTTTTGATCCCATGCGTTGATAGGCCTGATGCACATCGGCCTGGAAATGGTCGATGAAGCTTTGATCAATCGTGGTTGTCATCGCCTTTTATCCCCTTGTTTCAGATATGGTTTTGTCGTGATTGCAGGCAGCCGTCGGGGTTCAATTGCGCTGCCCATAAAGGCCAGTGCCACAATTGCCCCAAAACCGGTCATTTTCCGGCCAAGGTTTGGTGTTTTAAGAGCGCTGTTACAGGAAACCTCATCCATCGAGGTTCCGTAGGACACGCGCTTGATTTGCCCCGACCTGTTGCACCCGAAGGGCTTTTCTGCGCGGTCCGGTCCAAGACAAACAAGAAAACAAAGAAAAAGAGTATCTGCCGTGAAGAAGTCGGTTTTGCTTGTGTTCAGCCTGATCGGGCTGGGGATTGCGGGCTATTTCCTTTTGCCGCTGACCCCGATTCCGGACTATGTCAACGCGGTCATCGACCGTGCCGACAAGTTGTTCTAGGGCACGCTATTCCCCGGAAAGCCGGGCAAAATCCGCCTGCACATCGGCGACTAGCGCCGGATCGCGATCCCGCCAATAGCGCGGATCATTCATCTTGCGCCGGATTTCGGAGCGAAGGCTTGTCTCCCCCGCCCCGCCGTCAGTCTTGCCAAGCGCTGCCTCATCGCCATGGGTCATCATGCGATGCATCGCGCGCACACCATCGGCACTTTGACACAGCGTCTCAAAGGCGGCCTCTGGCAGATTGGCCTTGCCCCAGCTTTCGATTTTCGGGGCCAGCTTTTTCCAGCTTTCAGCCCCGCCAAACTCGGCGGCGAGTGCCGCACGGTCGGTCGCGCGCTGTGCCGCCTGATCAAGATCACCCAGAAGCGGTGAAAGAACCTCCCCCGCCAGATCATAAACCAGCTGAGCCTGTGCGTTGCTGAAGCCTGCCGCATGCAGGCGCTGGTTCAGATCGGCATCGATATCTTCCATGCCCTCAGCAAGCGTGATTGCGTAGGCGTCCGGTGTTTCGGGCACCAGATCGGCGAGGGCTGCGGCATCAAGTTCGGGTTCGGGCGCCGGCGTTTCGATATCAGTCCGCTCGGGTGTTTCTGGAGCTTCCGGTGCTTCCGGCGTTTCTGTTTCCGGTGCGAGAAGGTCGGGTTCGGTTGTCATGCGAATGCTCCGCTCATTGGCGTCAAACTTGGGATTGGTAGATGTGGCTCGGGATCCTCGCCTTCGCGGGGATGACGGTGGACAGAACAGGTGCAAGGAACGAACGTCATCCCCGCGAAGGCGGGGATCAATCTGCTGCTGAACGCTCTGCCAGCCGCTTAATCTGCAGGACCAGCGCGCGCTTCCCTTCGCGCATCCAGATCGCTTTATCGCTCGCATCCGGGCCAAGGGCCGTTTGCAGGAAATGGCGTTCAAGATCGGCCAGCACCTTTGCCCCGGCGTCGCTGTCAAAACAGGCCTGCCAGTGATCAGTGCCGTCCTCGGTCAGGGCTTCGTTTTCCGCCTCGAACCAGTCCCATCCGGTATCAACCATCACACCGCCTCCGCGATTTCAGGCGGCAGGCTTGGCCGCAAAAGATGATCCGGCACACCAAACTGATCGGCAAGCCAGCGGACCATCACGGGCAGATCGACCTCTGCCAAGGCTTCCGGGCCGAGGGCGGCAATCCGCGACAGCCAATCAAGCGCCTGGCCCGCCTGTACGCGTTTTGGCAGTTGTGCGAGCGGGGCCGCATGACGCAGCACCACAACATCGCCGTCCAGCGGGATGTCGGGAAGTTCGCCTGTTTGGGTCAGGATATAAAGTGCCCGCCTAATCAGCGGATAAAGCAATTCCGCCTGCAACCGGCCATAGGTTGCGCCCAGAAGTCGGGCGTTCTCGGATGCGCGTTCAAGCACCTCGGTCGCGGTCATGCCGGGTTGATCAGTTTGGCCCAAACGATCAGCCAGCAAGCAGCGCCGAATGCGATCACGCAGATCGGACAGCACAAGATCAGAGACATCAAACCGACCGGGGGCCTCAAGCGGTTTGAGCCCCGCTGACCCCACGGCCTTGGGGATGATGCTGCCCGGTACAAGCCGGATGGTTGCCGGGTTGAGAACGCCATCATCATCAGCCTGCCAGATGCCGGTGACGGCAATCGAGGCGTTTTTAAGCACCAGCTCCACCACCTTGTTGGCGGTCTTGATATCGGGCAGTGCCTTCATCACCGGGGACCTGCCATAAATCTCACCAGGTGCTTTCATCCAGCGAAAGGCGATATAGGGCGACACATCAAACCGGTCGCGATAGATCAGATCATTGGTATTGGCATCGCCGTCTTCGCGAAACACACACAGCTCATAGCCGGTTTTGCGGTCGGTTGCCGGAAGCACGGCCTCGATCACGGTGAAGCGTTTCGGCGCGTCCTTGTCATCGCCGTCATCATCGGCCAAGCCCTTTGCCCCCGGCCAGGTTGCAAGGATTTCCGCGCGGGTGAGTGCCAGTTTGCGAAAGACCGCATCCATCTTGCCATCCGATCGTTCTTCAAATGCCAGATCACGCAAGGGAACGGCCGTAAAGCGCAAAGCAGACGGGCTGTGCAAATCGGCCTTTTCCAGCCGCAAGCACGCAGTTCCGGCCGTCACCAGGTCCAGAAACGCCTGATGCATTTCGACCGCAAAATTGGATCGATCAAAATGCCCCTGCAAAATCCGAACGGCCCGGCCAAGTTGCTCGGTCAATGCCTGTCGATCCGCGTTGGCGACATTGCCGCCGGGTTCCAACTCAAACCAGCCGCCACCGGGCGGGGTGATTTCGGCCATCAGGCTGGCGGCAAGTTGTTCGACCGCATCGGACGCGGTTGCGTCAAACACCCGGTCTAGGCGCTTGCCGCCATTGGTCTGGTTGCTGGCTGCCGCATTGCGCTGTGGCAGGGCGAATTCATAGCAATCCTGCCAATGGGCAATCCAGTTGCGCCGGCGTTCCATCGCCTTTTGAAAACGGGCGCGCAACTGGGTGATGTCGGAACCATCGGTTGCCCTATCCTCAGTCACTGCCTTTTGCGATTTCGCCATGCCTATTCCCCCAAAAGGTTCTTGCCACCGCCCGCCTTGGCGATGCGGTCCGTCAAAAGCCCGCGATAACTTGTCCCGATCAGGCTGGCCCGGCCATAACGGCGGCGTTCAAGCGCCTCGGTCCGGGCAGATCGTGCGGCGTCTTCGGCACCGGTGTCTTCTTCGGTTGTGGTAGCTGTTGAAGTTGGAAGCGGCGCATGTTGCGCCGCCGGTTTTGGTGTCGAAAACAAACTGCCCATCGCTTTTCCCTCCCGATCCCCCCAAACGCAAAAACGCCCGCAAGGGTCGGAACCCTGCGGGCGCATTTGTGGCGTTGATTTGTCTCTTATGTCACATTAAAAAGAACAAATCAAGAACATTTTTCAGAAAAAGACACTTCACTGATCTGATCGGGGTTTTCAGACCTCTGTTGCAGGTGGCGATAGAGTTGCCAGGGGGTGATGATCCAGAAGGCCGAAATGCCCAAAAGACGTTTGATCAGCTCCACACAACTCATCGGGCCGAAGCGGACCTTGCGCGCAATCGAGGCCGGATACCGCGCCCAGATGCAGTGATAGCCAAGGCCACGATAATAGGCCGCCGGATCAAAGATCGGCGAATAGCACCAGCTTTCACAGCGCACCCGATGGCTTTGCGGATCAAGGCAGATCCACTCCCCTGCCCGGACACCAGACACCAGCACAAAGCAATGGCGAAATCCCAGTTTGAGAACCCGCAACAATCGCTTTTCCGGCGCATCGGCAAAGACGACAAGCACTGAAACCTCGCGCCCCGATGCAGATTGATCGGCCCAGTGATTCAGCCATGGACTAGCGGATTCCTGTGCTGTTTCAGCGGTTTTAACTTGTGTGACAACGTTGGTTACATCCCGCATGGCGACAGGTCCCCACCCAGTTCAACAGCGACATCTTCGTGATGGAAACTTTCGTCTTCCCCGCGTTTGACGATGCCGCGCGTCACCAGCACATTTTCAAGCGCATCAAGGGCCTGTTGCCATAAATCGCCCTTGTCCCTTTCGCGCGGATCGCGGGATTCGGGTTCGCGTTCAACCAGCCCAAAATATTCCAGTACCTGTAAATGCCGATCCCCCAGAATGCCCGCCTTTTTAAGGCGCATCACCGCGTTATAGACATCATCAGGGTCGCAGGGTCGCACCACCTCGCCCGCGTCGGCCACCACACGAGCACCCTCGATCCGTGCGGTTTGACAGCGCACGAACCAGAACCACGCCTGCCTCGCACTGGAAAAAGGGGTGATGTCGCGCGCAGAATGCGGTTTGGGAAAAAGTCGTTGTTCGGTCACGTCGCCCTCCTGCTGGATAAAACCTGTTCATTCCACCGGACCTGCAACCAACCTTCACCGCATCAAACCTTTGAAAAAGATAAAACTTTCCCGTTCGCGCATCTTGCGATGCACGTTGATTTGATGAATGGTTTGTGATGTCCCCAAGGGCGGTGTTCCGCCCGCGCATATCGACGGTTCTCGCCGCCTTTTCAGCCGAACCTCAAAAGGCCCGACTTATTTCCAGATGCAATTCCGGTGTTGATATGCAAGCTATAATCCCTTTTTGTTCTCCTTGTAAAGGATTAATTTCCTATTCCAAAGATGAGGAACATGCCTTCAATCCGATCAAAGCCCCTGCCTCTTGGTCATCAAGGCCCTGAAATGGCAGGGTAAAGCTTCAATCAAGGTCGATGGAAATGCGGTATACTTTTTGTTTTGCCCACGGTGATCAGAACGGCCCGGTTTGCAGGACTTTCGGCGCCTGAACCCTGCAGGATTGTTGTCTCATGCCGATTCCAGCCTCAATGAAGGAATTAATTCCTTCTTTCTGATCTTGCCTGCTGCTAGAATGCGGCATGATCAGACATCAACAAATATGGGCCGCCCTCGATCAAATCGCCGAAGATCACGGTTTGACCCCTTCGGGACTGGCCCGCCTGGCACAACTTGACCCGACCACGTTCAACCGGTCCAAGCGCACGACCGCGCAGGGCAAGGCGCGTTGGCCGTCGACCGAAAGCATTTCAAAGGTGCTTTCCGTCACCGATGTCAGTTTCCGGGAATTTTCCGAACTGGTGGATGGCAATGGCGCCGGACGTATCCCTGTGATCGGCTTTGCGCAAGCCGGCAATCGCGGCTTTTTTGATGATGCCGGATATCCGGTTGGCGGATCATGGGAAGACATTACCTTTCCTGCCCTGCACGATCCAACCGCCTATGGATTGCGGATATCAGGGGAGTCCATGGCACCGGTGTTTCGCGATGGTGACCTGATTATTGTCAGCCCGGCGTCAAACATCCGCCCCAAAGACCGCGTGGTTGTCAAAACCCATGAGGGCGAAGTCATGGCCAAGGAACTGGTCCGGCGCGGCGCGCTTGGTGTGGAGTTAAAATCCCTTAACCCCGATTTCGAAGACCGCTTTATTCCGGCAGAGGAAATCGACTGGGTCGCCCGTATTCTGTGGTGCAGCCAATAAGCATTCGAGTAAGCCTTTGGCCTTTCGCGCACATTCGATGATTGATCTATTCAAATCCGCCCTGCGACACATTACATTTGGTCTTAGCAAAAGAACCGGCTGATGCCAGAGGGGAAGGGGAACAATCGTTTGACGCTGCAACGCCATCACATTGTGCGTTCTCTGGTGGTTATCCTTGCCTATTTCGCAACGGGCTATGCCGGACTGCAACTTCCGTTCTTTGGCACAAGCGTTACCCTTGTCTGGCCGCCATCTGGCATCGCAATTGCCGCGATGGTGTTTTGGGGCTGGCGGTATTTCCCGGCAGTGTTCATCGGTGCCCTTCTGGTTAATCTGGCAACGTCGCCGTCGGTGCCAGCGGCCCTTATGATCGCGGCGGGCAATACCCTTGCCGCCGTGTTGCCCGCCCTTTTGATCACGCGCCTTGCCGGGAACTATCCGCTGGCGCAATTCCGCAGCATGCTGGTTTTCCTTGCGCTGGGCGCGGTATGTAGCCCTGCCATAGCGGCCCTTTTGGGCAGCACCACACTCAGCATGGTTGTTATCGGCAACTTTGATCAGTTCGGCGAAATCTGGCAGGGCTGGTTCCTGGGCGATCTGGTTGGTGCGATTGTGGTCGGACCACTGACCTTGCGCCTGATGAACCGGCAGCCGGTATCGCGTTCGCTCCAACACTATGGCGAGCTTGCCTTCATCGTCGTCGCGGCCGTCGTTCTGGCCTCCGCCGTTCAGACAACGCCGCTGATCTCAAAGCCCGAATATCTGTTTATCTTTGTCTCCGTACCGCTGGTGATCTGGGGGGCGGTGCGCTATGGGCTGCTGGGCGCGGTTCTGATCAACGCCGTCATCGTTGCCGACATCATCGTCTTTGCCGCCCTTGGCAATAAAACCTTTGTCGGTGTGGGGCTGAATACAGGCCTTCGCAACCTTTATGGCTATGTCATTGCCATTTCGGTCGGCACCCTGTTTCTGGCAGCGGGCATGGAACGGATTGCCGCGATCACGACGCGAACCCTTGACGGACGGCAATCCGAAGATGTCCATCGGTTGCGCCGGACGCTCTCGATCATCATTGGCGTGATCGGGTTTGGTGTTTCGGGGCTGGCATCCTGGTACACCTATACCCAGCTTGTTGCCGCCGACCGATCATCGACCGACCAGTATCGCCTGGCGTTTGAAGCGTCCCTTCGCGAAGAACTTGGCGGGGCCACCGATGCGCTGATCGCCGTCCGGACCCTGTTTGACGTGCATGGCAGCATTTCGGCCAATACCTTTGATGCGATGATTGCCCCATGGGTCAACCGTCGGCCCGGTGTTGCCGCCCTTGAATGGGCGCCGCATGTTGAACGCCGGGCGCGCGGCCTGATTGAAGAAAACGCCGAGCTGCGCGGGGTGACCAATTTCGCCATCCGCGCCCTTGTCGATGGCGAACTGCAAACGTCAAGCGAACAGGATACCTATTATCCGGTCTTCTTTGTCTTCCCGCGGTCGGGGAATGAAAAAGTCATCGGCTTTGACATGATGAGCGAGCCTTCGCGCCGACGCGCGCTCGAAACCGCCCTTCAGACCGGCAATGTCACCCTGACCGAGCCGCTTGAACTGGTTCAGGCGAATTCGGCGGTCGTGACCTCGCTTGCGTTTCTGGCGGTTGAAAATCGTCGGGACCGCACCGGACCACCACTTGGTGTCGCCATCGGGGTGTTGCGCCTGACCGACATGATCAGCCGGGCGGCACGGGTGGCGCGCATTCCGCTGAATTTTGAAATCCATCTTGCCGACCTGAAATCCGAATCTGACAAAAAACTTATCTATTCCAATCGGTTAGCCGACTATGCGATAAAGCACATTCGAGAGGAACTGGAAAAGCCGTTCAACCCGAATGTTTCGAACTTCACGTTTGGCTATCGCGACTGGACGATTGTCCTGCATCCGTCAGAGCCCGGCTTTGGCACGCTGCTTTATTGGCAGCCATGGGCGATCTTTGTGTTTGGCAGCACGGTCAGCATTCTGCTTTTGATCTATCTGCGATCACTTAACCGCACCGAAAAATACATCGTCAATCTGGTCGAGACCCGGACCCGCGAACTTGAAGACGCCCGCGCATCTGCCGAAAACGCCATGAACCGGGCCCAGCAGGCTGATCGGGCCAAATCGGAATTCATCGCCCATATGAGCCATGAATTCCGCTCCCCGATGACATCCATCTTGGGCTATGCCCAGCTCGCCAGTGACAGTCTGGAAAAAGATGCCAATACCGAAACGCTGCGTAGTTACCTGTCGACCATTCGCGGTGCCGGTCGCCATGTCTTGTCGCTGATTGGCGATATTCTTGATATCTCAAAGATCGAGGCCGGCAAGCTTGTGCTGGAAGAAAACCCGTTTGACCTTCATCACATCTGCGAAGAAGTTGTTTCGATGATGCTGGTCCCGGCACGCGCGCAAGAAAGCACGCTTGAGCTTGATATCGATCCGAAACTGCCGCGCCATGTCACCGGCGATCCTGTTAGGCTTAAACAGGTGCTGACCAACCTTGTTTCCAATGCCATCAAGTTTACCAAACAGGGCAAGGTTCTGATTCTGGTGCAGGCACTCGACATCACCGAAGATGCTGTTTCATTCCGCATTTCGGTGCGCGATGAAGGGATCGGCATTGCGCAAAACAAGCTCGAAGCCATCTTTGATGCCTTCACCCAGGCCGATACCACCACGACCCGCCGTTATGGCGGCACCGGACTTGGCCTGACAATTTGTCAGCGCATGGTTCAGGCGATGGGCGGCCGGGTCCAGGTCGAAAGCCAGGAAGGCAAGGGCAGCCGTTTCTGGTTTGACCTGACCCTGCCACGCAGCAGCGAAATAGACGTTGCCCGGCAGGAAGGACAAACCGCAAACCCGGACGACGCCCGGTCTGAAAAGGCCGAGGCAGCTGATCCGGGCGCATGGAACCTGCTTTTGGTTGAGGACATCGAAATAAACCGTATCCTTGCCCAGAAATTGCTGGAAGCGCAGGGTCATACGATTACCACGGCTGCTGATGGGCAGATCGCGCTTGATATTCTTGCCGGTGCCGATTTCGATGCGGTTCTGATGGATCTTCACATGCCGGTTCTTGATGGTATCGAGGCGACCCGGCGTATCCGCGCCTTTGACGATCCGGTCAAGGCGACCATTCCGGTGCTTGCCCTGACCGCGGACATTTCAAACGACAATCTCGAAAACTTTCACGAGACCGGCTTTGATGCCTATTGCACCAAGCCGCTGGATATCGCGATGATTGACGCTGAACTGGCCCGCCTTATTCACCGCAAATTTGACGCCCGTCTGGCGCGAAATGAAACGCCAGCAACCTGATGCGCGGGCCGCCTAACGGGTGATACCGGTCATGGATTTAAGTTCTTCGGCGACATTGGGCCCGGCTGTCAGGATCGGTGCGCCATTTTCAAGCGCATCGGGGGCTGCCAGATAATCATTGGCCCAACCGCCGGCTTCCTGCATCAACAGGATCCCGGCCAGACAGTCCCACGGATTGATGTGCGGTTCGTAATAGCCGATCATTCGCCCGGCCGCGGCATAGGCCATCGAAAGTGCGCCTGATCCGTTCCGCATAAAGATGCCCTTGCGATCCAGCAAGTCCTTGATAAAGGGCATAATCGCGTCACTTGTCGTGCGATGTGACATGCCAAGCCCCATCACGCCATCACCGACGGTTTTGGCGTCACTGGCCTTGATCGGCTCGCCATTGGCAAGCGCACCCTGACCGCGACGGGCACTGAACAATTCCTTGCCGCACGGCTGATAGATCAGGGCGATCTCGATCTTCCCCTTGACGACAAGGGCGATGGAAATGCACCAGCTTGGCATCTGATTGACAAAGCACGCCGTGCCATCAATCGGGTCAATCACCCACAGGCAATCATTGTCGCCCTTTTCGATGCCCATTTCCTCGCCAAGGAAGCCGTCCTCGGGAAAGGTGTCTGCGATCTGATCACGAATGATCGCCTCGACATTCTTGTCGGCGATACTGACCATATCGAGCGGGTTTTCCTTGGCCTCGACCTCAAGATCGCCGGCACTGCCGTCGAAATACTCCATCGCCCGCTTTCCGGCAGTGCGGATGACGTCACGGGCATGTTCGAACCGCGCGTCGAGATCAAGTTTGACGTCATCACCCATCTTGTTTTCCTTTCAAAGCGGAAAGCGTCTCAAAATCAACTGTCTATAGAAAAACCTATCGCATAACTGCTTGCAAGGTTTCATGACATTTCAAAGGCACTAAAGCGGTGATGTTTTCTTTGACCATTTGCTTGCAAAAATCCTATGCTAGGCAGCGCTAATGAACCGCCCCACAGGCGCATTCCCCACAATCAGGAGCATAAAAAATGGGTCACGCCGCCACCGATAGCACCGTCACAAACTGGACCTGGTATCAGGGCCAATGGCACGAAGGCAACCCCAACATCATGGGGCCGCAAACCCATGGTTTCTGGATGGCCTCGACCGTGTTTGATGGTGCACGCCGCATGAATGGCAAAATGCCGGACCTCTATCCGCATTGTGCGCGTGTGATCCGCTCGGCCGAACTGATGGGCCTGAAACCGACGATCACCACCGAGGAAATCGTCGCCCTTGTCAAGGAAGGCGTTCAAAAGTTCGATCCCAAACTCGCCCTTTACATCAAACCGCTGGTGTTTGGCGGCGAAGGCTTTATCGCGCCCGCGCCCGAAAGTGCGCAGTTCGTGCTGTGCATTTCCGTCAGTGAAATGCCAGAAGCCATCCAGACCGGCTTTAGTGCCCGCAAATCAAGCTTCCGCCGCCCGTCGCCGGAAAGCGCGCCGACCGAGGCCAAGGCATCCTGCCTGTATCCCAATGTCGGACGCGCGGTGACCGAGGCCACCAGTTCGGGCTTTGACACCGGCGTAATGCTGGATCCGATTGGCAATGTTGCCGAGTTTTCCTATGCCAACCTGTTCTTTGCCAAGGACGGTACGGTCTTTACCCCGGCAATCAATGGCACGTTCCTCAATGGACTGACCCGCCAGCGCGTGATCAAGCTTCTGCGTGAAGACGGCGTTGATGTCGTGGAAAAGACCTGCAAATACGAAGAACTCGAAACCGCTGACGAAATCTTTGGCACCGGCAACTATTACAAGGTCGCCCCGTGCGTCAAACTGGATGACCGCAACCTGCAGCCCGGCCCGATCACGCGGCGCGCGCAGGACCTTTACATGGCGTTTGTTGCGGCCAGCGAAGACTGATTGCAGTTAGCACTTCGCACATGATCGACAGACAAACGGCCCGGATATCCGGGCCGTTTTTTATTCCGTCTGAACGCTTTCTTACTGCGCCAAGGCTCGGGGCGCGCTATTGCCCGCCACATAGGGATATTGCGCAAAGATCGACGCCACCGCAGCCCGCACTGTTTCATTCGGCGCTTCGCGAAGCGAACTGGTCACCCGCGAAACAGCCGTGCCTTCCCAGACCATCTGACGGGTCTGACGGTCAACCAGATCGATGCTCAGCGTGCCTTCGGTATAGCTATCGACATAGCCCGGTTCGACATAGCCCGGCCAGCCGACATACATGCCGCTGCGATAGCCATAATAGCCGCCCATATAAACCGGCGGAGAGGAGCGTGTCTTTTCCTCGGTCTTGAGATGGAAATTGATCAAAAGGTCGGGGTTGTGAATATCAAGCTGATATCCGCGCGACACCATTGCGGTGTTGATCGCATCCTCGATCCGCTGACCCGACAGGGTCTGATATTGCGCCTCGGCATTCTTGCCAGCCCCTTCGACAAAGGCGAATGTCTGATACCGTCCGAAATCGGCCGCCGGATCAGCATCGGTATAGATGCGCGGACCTGTGGCACAGGCCGCCAAGACCGTTGCCATCATCGCCACCAGCACAAGTTTCATCTTCGTCATTGCCCGTGTCCTTTGGTTTGAAATGTTTGCCGGACCAAGTGCGACACGCATCGGGTAAATGCGCCAAACCCCTAATTCATCATCAGAAAATGCGTAAATAATGGCAATCAACTTTTAGGAGAAAAACAACCGGGGTTTAGCCAATCAGATCTTTGGCCAGTGCACGCAGTTCATTGATCTCATCATCAAGGATGGCCCGATCCCCCATGCTATGGGCCAGAATAATCGCGCCCTGCCACCGCATGATGATCTGACGGCCGGTCTTTGCGGCTGTTTTGCGATCTACCCCGCCCTCTTCAAGCTGACCGGCAACCCAGTTGATCAGGGCGTCAAATACCGCCTGCCCGGTTTTGCGCGACGGGGTAAAATCATCATCCGCTGGAAGATCAAGCATCAGCCTTGCCAACGGGCAGCCATGACTGACCCGGCGCGGGGTCATGGCATCAAGATAATCAAAGAACTTTGCCAACCGATCCGCGACCGAACGCGACGTGGAAAGACTTTCCAGAAGCGGGACAAACTCCCCTTCCATGGTTTCCAGTGCCACCAGGGCAAGGTCATGTTTCTTGGGAAAGCGGTAAAATACGCCACCGGCAGGTAATCCGGCCTCGGTCGCGACCGCCTGAATGGTGGCGGCGTGATAGCCATCGCGCCAGATCACATTCATTGCCGCACGGGCAAGCTTTTGACGCTTTTGCTCGGAACTCAGCTTGGTGGCCATGGATACCTCAAAAATATAAGTCAGTTCACTAACTTATATGTCAAATATTATCTTCCTGTTAACTGCGTAGTTTAGGTGCCCTTTCGATGCCTTAGTCCGCCTTTAGGCATACCAAGAAATTTGAAAGCATTGCACAGGGCGTGTATCACTGATCCATCGGACACACGCCAAAACGGCACAAGAGCAACAACACACTCCGGAGCCACCGTGAAAAACAATCATTTCACCCTTGCCGATATCCGAAATGCGGTATCGGCCGGCGTGCTCAGCGAAGAGGCCTTTGCACGGCTCGAAGGCTACCTTGCTAAACAAGCACAAGAGTCGCCTGAAACCGAGAAATTCACGCTGTTTCGCGGCATGAATGACATCTTCATCGCCCTTGGCATATGCGCACTGACCATCGGCTGGTTCGTTCTGTGGGGCCTGCTTGCCAATGGCCCGGCGTTTTGGATCGCGCCACCGCTTGCCATGATCGCCTATGTCGCGCTGGCGGAATATATCGCCGGCAAGCTCAAGGCATCCCTGCCCTCCATCGCGATTATGGCCGCCCTTGGCGCGACATTGATGATCTATGCGGTGGCGATTTACATGTCGCTTGCCGGGCCTGCCGGGCAGTTGTCCGATCTTGATACCGTAATTGATTTCGGGCAGCGGTCGATGAATGTGCTGGTCTTTGTCGCCATCATCGGCTTTGCCTTCCAGCTTGGCTTCTTCCTGCGCTATCGCCTGCCGGTATCCTTTGCGCTGATTGCTGCTGGCCTTGTTGGGGTCTTCTGGTCTGCTTTGATGGCGACATTCGGCCCGGCGGCAGAACCCTATATCCCCTATCTGATCACGGCGACGGGCATCTTGTTGCTCGCCCTTGCGATCTTTATCGACAGCCGCGATCCCAAGCGGATCAATGGTTGGGCAGAATGTGCGTTCTGGCTTTATGTCTTTGGCGCGCCGCTGACCATCCATTCGATTGCCGCAACGTTTGAGGCCGCGGCCCTTGCGATGATCCCAGTGATCATCATCGCCATGGTGCTGTCCCTGATCCTGGATCGCCGGTCGCCGATCATCAGTGGCCTGATCTATGTCGGTTATCTGTTGCAATCCGGGTTCGAGGGGGCGGCGATTGATCCGTCCATGACCATCGTTCTGGTCTGCTTCATCGTTGGCGGGCTGGTGATGGCATTCGGGGTGGGTTGGCAACGTGCCCGCCATGTGCTTCTGGCGCCATTTGAAGATCATCCGTTGCGGCGTTACCTGCCACCAAGCTGATTTAAAACTTTGAGGCCAGCACATCTATGCTGGCCTCGTTCGGTTTTATTATCGATGAAGTCCCGACTTCATCAAAAGCGACAGGTTGCGCGGGTTCTCCCCCACCCGGCGCCAGGCATAGGCCCACCAATCCTTTCCAAACGGCGCATACAGCCGCAGGCGATACCCCGCCGCAAGCAGTTCACGTTGCAACGGCTGATTGACCCCATAAAGCATCTCGAACTCGAACTGATCGCGCGCCCAGCCATTGTCATCAGCAAGCGTCGCGATCTTGAGCACCAAGTCGCGATGGTGACTGCCAAAGACCGGGAAAAACCCGCTTTGCTTGGCGGTTTCCGATAACATCATGCCGGCCAGACTCAGATAGTTGGCGTCAATCTGGTCACGGTCGGTAAAAGCTACGCTTGCCGGTGGGGCCATTGCTCCCTTGACCAGTCGTACCATCGCCCCGCGTGCAATCATGTCGTTCAGATCAGATTCCGTCCGGTGCAAACGGGCTTGAAGGGTTTGGGCAACCGGCACACCGGCGGTCGCCAACCGATGATGCAGCGCCAGCGTATCATCGACCATGTCAAAATCTTCCATATCGATCATAAGCCGGATGGTTTGGGATGAGTTTGCCTGTTCTGCAATATCGCGGATCTTGTTTGCGATCTCATCGACATGTTTGGTCAGGACCGCCTGGCCCTGCATATAGCCCAGCTGCGACGGATCAATCGACACATGCACATCCAGTCCAGACATATCGAGGCTTGGTATCACAAAACAAAGCTGATCGACCGTTTCGCGGACCTGGGTGATGTCTTCGACATATTCACCAAGATAAAAGCTTGAAATCCGGATACCTTGTGCCGCCAGCGCATTTGCCCGCGACACATGCCCGATGCCATCGTTCGCACTGACGAACTGTGCGGCCAGTCCGGTCTTGCGTCCAATCGCCTCGCCAAGGGTGCGAAGCGGTTTGGAACATGCAACCGCGATCATTGATTTCTGCCAAAATCCCATATCATTCAATTCCTTGCTGGTGACGCAAAGCACCGCCATAGCCGGTCTGATCGGCAAATTATTGAATGATATGACCCAAAAAGCAAAACGGCCCGCCAAAGGCGAGCCGTCTTTTATGTTTATCTGATCGCGCCGTCTTAGGCAGAGAGATCTTCACCGGCCAGCGCACGGTCGATCAGGGCAACACTTTCATCAAGACCATAAAGCGCAATGAAGGAGCCCATACGCGGGCCCTGTTCCTGCCCCAGCAGCACTTCATAAAGCGTCTTGAACCAGTCACGCAGGTTTTCGTAATTGTGGTTTTTGCCCACGGTGAAAACTTCGGTCTGGATGTCGGACGGATCGGTGCCCGGTGCAATTTTGGCCAGCGTATCGCGCAGATCCTGAAGGGCTGCTTTTTCCGCCTCGGTCGGGGCGCGGTACGACTTGGTCGGTTTGACGAAGTCGCTGTAATAGTTGATCGCATAGCCGACCAGCTTATCAAGATACGGCGAGGTTTCCGGGGTTGCGCCGGTGGCGTAGCGCGAAATGAACTTCCACAGCAGGTCGCGATCATCAGTATTGCAGACCGAAACAAGGTTCAGAAGAATGCCGAACGACAACGGAATTTCGCGATCCGGTGCGGTGCCGGCATGAATGTGCCAGGCCGGGTTCTGCAGGATTTTTTCCGGATCGGTTTCGGTTTTAAGCTTTTCGGCAAAGGTCAGGTACTCATCCACGGTTTTCGGGATGACATCGAAATACAGACGCTTTGCGGTTTTCGGCTTCTGGAACATGAACAGTGACAGGCTGTCTTCCGGCGCATATTTCAGCCAGTCTTCCATCGAAAGACCATTGCCCTTGGATTTGGAAATCTTCTGGGCGTTCTCATCAAGGAACAGCTCGTAATTGAAGCCTTCCGGCGGGGTGCCGCCAAGTGCCTTGACGATCTTGTTGCCAAGCTCGACCGACGGAATGAGGTCTTTGCCGGCCATTTCATAATCAACGCCCAGCGCATACCAGCGCATCGCCCAGTCCGGCTTCCATTGCAGTTTGCAATTGCCACCCGTGACCAGCGTTTCGACCAGATCACCGGTTTCCGGATGTTCGTAAACAATGCTGCCGGACTCAGGCTTGAGTTCGGTCACCTTGGCCATCAGGACTTTGTTGGTGCCCGGCTCGACTGGCATGAACGGGCTATAGGTCGCACGGCGTTCTTCACCAAGGGTCGGCAGCATGATTTTCTGGATCGCGTCATAGCGTTCCAGCAGGCGCAAAAGCGCCGCGTCAAACATGCCGGAACGATAACAGTCGGTCGATGATTTGAATTCGTACTCGAACCCGAAACCATCAAGGAATTCACGCAGCTTGGCATTGTTGTGATGGGCAAAGCTTTCATGCGTCCCAAACGGATCGGGAACGCTGGTTAGCGCCTTGCCAAGATGTTCGGCGACCATATCCTTGTTCGGGATGTTGTCGGGCACCTTGCGCAGGCCATCCATGTCATCGGAGAAGCAAAACAGCTTGGTCGGGATATCGCACATGGTTTCAAACGCGCGACGGACATAGGTCGTGCGCGCAACTTCGCCAAAAGTGCCGATATGCGGCAGACCCGACGGACCATAGCCGGTTTCAAAAAGGACATAGCCCTTTTCAGGCGCCTTCTGTTTGTACCGCTTGACCAGCTTGCTGGCTTCCTGAAAAGCCCAGACGTTGCTGTTAAGTGCGGCATCTCGAAGATCGGCTGTCATTTTTGAAACCTTGTTTGTCAGTTGGATCGTTAAATTCTCGGGAAATATACGCATCACGCTGATCGCATGTTTGCGCGAAGCTATACCCCACTTCGGGCCAAGATCAAGCACCTGTTGCGCATGGCTGCCAAATAATCGCGGAATTACCGGGCCAATCGCCGATATTTATCTGCAGGCGGTTGCTTGTAAAGCCACCTTAGCGGCTACACCTAAGTGTAGTTGACTTCAGCCACCTGCCGACAAATATCCGACAGTGGGTAAGCACGCTTAAATTGAGAAGAGCTTTTATTGCATAACCATACGCTTATGCTGCGATACACTATTAGTTTAATTTAATACTATTGATCGTCCGCAAGCGAAGGCAAACCCGATCGACGAACCAAACACGATGATTGGAGTGTGTTGATGTCGTTTGGAGAGACCGGTGAGCACATCACCGAAAACGCCTTTCCGACGAAAAGTCCGGATCAAAGATTTGAACGCGTTGTTGAATACGCGCCAAATGCCATGATCCTGATCAGTGCGGATGGCACCATGGAAATGGTGAACGCCCAGACCGAAATCATTTTCGGCTATGCGCGCGATGAACTGCTGGGTCAGCCGATTGAAATGCTGGTCCCCGAACGTTTTCGTACCGGACACCCGCGTTTGCGCCGATCCTATTCGGAGCAGCCCAATCCCCGCCCGATGGGGGCTGGCCGCGATCTTTATGCCTTGCGCAAGGATGGCAGCGAGTTCCCGGTTGAAATCGGCCTGAACCCGATCTCTGATGGCGAAAAGCATCAAATCCTTGCAGCCATTTCCGACATTTCTGAACGCAAACATCGCGAAGAACAGATCGCTCGGTCCCTGCGTGAAAAGGAAACCCTGCTTTCCGAAGTCCATCACCGGGTGAAAAACAATCTGCAGATCATTCACAGTTTGCTCGATATGCAGACATCCTCGGTCATTGACATTCAGGCACGCGAAGCGCTGATCGACAGCTGCAATCGCGTCCGGTCGATGGCGCAAATTCACCAGTCGCTGTATCAAAGCGAAGACATCGCCAAGGTGAATTTTGCCGATTTCTGCGAAAGCCTTATTTCGTCGCTTCTGGCGACATTCAATGTCGATATCAGCCGGGTACAGGTCAAAAGCAATCTGGCCCATGTCGAACTCACCATCGATCAGGCCGTGCCATGCGGACTGATTGCCAACGAACTGATCACCAATGCGCTGAAACACGGTTTCCCCGACGGTGCAAAAGGTCAGATCACGGTATCGACCCAGATGAATGAGCAGGATGTTGTGACCTTGCGAGTATCCGATAACGGGCGTGGCATGCCCGATGACTTTACCCCGGGCACGAGTGACGGGCTTGGCCTGCAACTGATTGAACTGCTGGCCGACCAGATTGGTGGCACGCTTGATATCACGACCAATGGCGAAACCACCTTTGTCATCAACTTCAAAATAGGGAAGTGATCGGGATGCCACATTCAGTCCATGTCATGATTGTCGAGGACGAACGTGTTATCGCCCTTCATTTGCGCAAGCAGCTAGAAAAGCTGGGCTACCAGCGCACCAGCGCACATACCCGTGGCAGTGACGCGCTTGCGGCCATCAATGAGGATCCACCTGACATCATCCTGATGGATATTCGCATCGAAGGCGACATTGATGGCATTGAAACGGCGGCCGGCATCCCGCCGCACCTGATGATCCCGGTCATCTATCTTTCGGCCCACTCAGAAGACGCGACACTGGCGCGTGCGCAAAAAACCCGTCCCTATGGCTATCTGATCAAACCGTTTTCGGATCGCGAACTGCATGCCACGATCCAGATGGCCCTGGAACGCCGCACAGCCGAACTGGCCTTGTCGGAAAGCCAACACCGGCTGTCGCTTGCCATGACGGCGGCACAGATGAGTTGCTGGGAAATTGATGTCCTGACCCGGCAAATGCACTCCACCGGGCTTGGCAATGCCGATCTTAATCAGAATGCCGAAATCGTCACCGAAAGCTGGGATGCCTTTCTTGAACGGGTCGCAACAGAAGACCGCGACATGGTACGCAAGGCCTTTGCCTATGCGGTTGCCCATGGCGATTTTTATGACGTTGTCTTTCGCAGTCTGGACAAGGATCAGAACTATCGCTGGCTGCGAGCCCGCGGCAAGTCCTTTGGCGATGATCGCAAAGGGTCACAACGCATCATCGGCATGATGCAAGACATCACCGATCAGCGCCTGACCCAGGACAAGCTCCGCGAAGCCATGACGGTGTTTGAAACCACCCAGGACGGCATTCTTATTCTTGATCCGGACCTCAATGTTACCAACGCCAACAACGCCTATTACCGGATCACGGGCGAGACCGAAGAAAACACGCTGCAAAAGCCGCCCTATTTCCTTTCTGCCAATGAACATCCTGCCGAGTTCTTTCAGGAATTGTTTTCCGGGCCGGGTGCCCGCCGCCAATGGCATCGCGATCTTGATACCCACAACGCCAGTCGTGGCCCGATATCGCTGTCCCTGCAGGTTATTGCCGTCGAAAACGAAGAGCACGAGCTGACCCACTATGTGATGATCGTCTCTGACCGGACCGCCATCCGGCAGGCCGAACAGGAATTGCATTACCTCGCCCAATATGACGGATTAACCAGCCTGCCCAACCGGCTGCTTGCCACTGACCGCCTGAACCGCGCGATCGAACGTTGCGAACCCAGCGGCATGATGGTCGCCTGCCTGTTTCTTGATATTGATGATTTCAAGACGATCAATGACACACTTGGCCATGCCGCTGGCGATCAGGTCATTCTGATTGCCGCAACCCGGATCAAGGGTATTACCGAACGCACCGACACGATATCCCGGCTGGGCGGCGATGAATTCCTGATCATTCGCGAAAACATCCCCAACGAAACCGCGGCCGCCAATCTGGCGCAAAAGATCATTCAGGAACTGCAACGCCCGTTCTATATCCGTGGCCACGAAATGAATATCGGGGCAAGTTTGGGCATTTCACTCTATCCGGTGCATGGCCGATCATCACACGATCTGATCCGGCTTGCCGATACCGCGATGTATGCCGCCAAGGATCGCGGACGCAGAACCTTTGCCCTTTATGAGCCGGAAATGACGGCCAATGCCGCCCATTATATGACCCGGTCCCTTGAATTGCGCCGCGGGCTTGAAAACGAAGAACTGGTTCTGCATTACCAGCCACAGATTGATGGCAAAACCGGTGACATGGTCGGTGTCGAAGCATTGCTGCGCTGGAAACATCCGGTTCACGGGCTTGTCGGGCCACATGAAATCATCCCGATTGCCGAGAAAAGCGGCCTCATTCTTGAAATCGGCAGCTGGGTGATCCGCGAAGCGTGCCATCAGGCCCGTCGCTGGCAGGATGAATATGGCCAGAAACTGCGTATGGCCGTCAATGTGTCGGTCCGCCAGATGCAGCAACCCGGTTTTGCCGACAGCATCGCCCATGAACTGGCGATTTCCGGCCTCCCGGCCGAGGATCTTGAAATCGAAGTCACCGAAAGCATGATTCAGGACGAAGTCAGCATGATCCAGACCCTGCACGACCTGCGGGAAGTGGGGGTTTCACTGGCGATTGACGATTTTGGCACCGGCTATTCATGCCTGCGGTCGATCAAAAGCCTGCCGATCAGTCGCATCAAGATCGACCGTGCCTTTGTCAGCGGAGTACCGGGCAACAGTGATGACGTAGCCCTGATCAATGCAATGCTGGCAATGGCTGGTGCGCTGGGTCTGTCGGTCACCGCAGAAGGCGTTGAAACCAAGGCACAATATGACTTCCTGCGCGATGTGCCGGGCATCAAGCTGCAAGGATTCCTGTTCGGCAAACCTGTCCCCGCCGAAGAAGTGTTTGCGCCGACAATCGGAAAGACCAAACAATTCTAAAGACAACGGAAAGCCGTCGCGCAGCTTCCCTTTCCCAAGATTATATCTTACAGTCAACTTAAAGCAGATCGTGCTTCTTTGCAGCGCCAAGCCATTGACTTGGCTGGCCTATTACTCAACTGCGGTCTGTCAAACGAAAATCCGTCCGACGGATGACCGCATGAAATTTTAAAAATCCCCTTCACAAGCCGGGAATATTGACATGCTGCCGCTGCCCGTAACCATCTTTATCATCGCCGTTTTTGTTTTGATGCTGACCGTGCTCAGCCTGATGGTGTCGATCCGGCGCGCCCAGCTTAATGTGCTGAGCGGGGATGGCGATGATAATACCCTGCGCCGGCGCATTCGTGCGCATGGCAATTTTGTTGAAAATGCCCCGCTTTGCATTCTGCTGATCCTTGCCATTGAGGCGATCCTGGCAACATCGACCATCATCTGGATTGTGGCTGCCATTCTGATCGCAAGCCGGATTTTACATGCCATTGGCACCCTGACCCGGTCCAAACGCATTATCGCCCCGGCCATGGTCATGCAGCACATCACCCTTGCGATCTGCGGTGTCTGGCTTCTGATCCAGTCCGTTGGCAACCTGAGCGCTGCGGGCATGTGATGGTGTCTCGGGATTTCGCAAACCCGGATGTCGCGGCAAAATTCAATGCCTTTCCGACGAACGCCCGGCGGGCATTGATGTCGATCCGGGACTGGATCTTTGAACTGGCGGGCGAAATTGACGGGGTTGGCCCGATCACCGAAAG
>NZ_DGMR01000003.1:128524-197806 GCF_002388495.1 Thalassospira sp. UBA4513 | reverse complement strand
CGAAAGCCTGAAATGGGGCGAACCGGCCTGGCGGCCCCAATCCGGATCGGGCATTACCATTCGTGCCGACTGGAAAGCCAAAACACCTGATCAGGTCATGATCTTTTTTGATTGCAAGACCGACCTGATTGACCGCACGCGCAGCCTGCTCTCGGCCGATCTGACGACCGAGGGCAATCGCGCCATTATCCTGCCACTGGACCGGCCCCTGCCTGAACCAGCGATCAAGACCGCGCTTGGCTGGGCCCTGACCTATCACCGGGATCGGAAACAGCAGGTGAACTAACCGCGATCAAACCTTCTGACCGCCAGCCTCCATCTGATCGCGCATGGTCCGCAAATCACGGTTCAGGCGTTTGGCGGTCTCGATATCAAGTCCGGTGGCGTCAAGAATGCAGGGCGGAACTTCTTCTGCCTTGTTGCGCAGATCTTTTCCGGCCTCGGTCAGGCTGACACGCACAGATCGCTCGTCCTCAGGATCGCGCTTGCGGCTGACAAGCCCGTTGGCTTCAAGACGTTTGAGCAACGGTGTCAGTGTACTTGATTCCAGATAGAGCTTTGAGCCAATGCTCCGCACCGACTGGTTGTCTTCCTGCCACAGGGTCACCATCACCAGATATTGCGGATAGGTCAGCCCCAGATTATCCAGAAGCGGCTTATAGACCCGGTTAAAGGCATGACCGGCTGAATAGATCGAAAAGCACAGAAACTTTTCGAGCTGAAGCAGATCATCTTTGGATGAGTTGTCCATTGGTCGGTTCCTTTAATGTGGGGCAACAAGACATCGCATTGCGCAGAATTCTGCGATTTCCATACCCACCGGCGATGTCCGTCTTCTCGAAACATCCTGGGTCTGAAATTTTCGAAGCCAAGTAAATTAAATCGCACGCGATTAAATAACAAGCGATTTTATTGCATGACTGGGTTTCTCATTTTTATATCGTGCACGATTTAATTGCGTGCGATACATAATTCAACAAAACGCAACGCCGCCCCTCAAACATCACGGACGGCCCATTTAAAGGATCAGACCCATGAGCCCATTCAATTCAAAAGTTGCTGCTGCTGTCTTCTCTGGCGCACTCTTCACTGGCACACTGGCAATGTCGACCTCCCTGACCAGCACCGCAGCCTTCGCAGAGCCGGTTCTTGAAAACACCACCCAGGAATTCATTGATGTCCTTTCCGCGTCCGGCGGCCCGGCCATCTATACCCTGACCCCGGCTGAGGCCCGCAACGTTCTGGCGGGTGCGCAGTCCGGCGAGGTTGCCAAACCGGCCGTTGATATCACTGACACCGTCTTTGGGGTTGGCCCAACAGGTGCCACCAAGGTCCGCATCATCCGCCCGGCGGGCAATACTGATCGCCTTCCTGTGATCGTGTATTTCCATGGCGCAGGCTGGGTGATGGGCGATACCGGAACCCATGATCGTCTGGTCCGTGAACTCGCCGTTCGTGCCAATGCGGCCCTGGTGTTTGTGGATTACGAACGCTCCCCCGAGGCGCGCTACCCGATCGCGATTGAGCAGGATTACGCAGTTACCAAATATGTTGCTGAACATGGTGAACAGCTCAATATCGATCCAACCCGTCTGGCAATTGCCGGCGACAGTGTCGGGGGCAACATGACCGCTGTGGTCTCGCTTCTGGCCCAGGAACGCAAAGGTCCGCAAATCACCGCACAGGTTCTGTTCTATCCGGTGACGGATGCCGATTTTGACAACGGATCCTATACCGAATTTGCCAACGGCCCGTGGTTGACCGAGCCTGCGATGGAATGGTTCTGGAACCAGTACCTGCCCGAAGGCGTTGATCGTACTGACCCGAAAATCACACCGATCCATGCAAGTGCCGATCAGCTTGCCGGTCAGGCCCCGGCACTTGTGATTACTGCGGAAAATGACGTGCTGCGGGATGAAGGCGAAGCATATGCCCGCAAACTGAGCCAGGCTGGCGTTGATGTCACCGTCACGCGTTACAACGGCACGATCCATGACTTTGTCATGCTCAATGCCCTTGCCGATACCCCGGCTGCCAAAGGCGCAATTGCCCAGGCCGGTCAGTATCTCCACACCGCCCTGCACGGCGAATAACACGACGAATACAGGGGAATTGTCCCCAAACTTTAACACTCTTTCGGGTAGGTGCGGTTGCACCTGCCCGCCCCCGGCGACATATGAACCTAACAGCCGGGTAATCACCAACCGAACCAATGTTCAAACAAAGGATGAAAACCATGTCTGTTGATGTCAAATACACCGCACTCGCTTCTGCAACCGGTGGCCGCGATGGCCGCGCCTCGACTGACGATGGATCGCTTGATGTCAAGCTGTCCACGCCAAAGGAACTCGGCGGTGCTGGCGGTGACGGCCATAACCCGGAACAGCTTTTTGCCATGGGTTACTCGGCCTGCTTTATCGGCGCCATGAAGGCAGCCAGCAGCCAGACCAAGATCAAGGTGCCAAATGATGTCGGGGTTTCGGCTGAAGTCGGTATCGGTCCGCGCGAAGCAGGCGGCTTCGGTATCGCTGTCGAACTCACGGTATCGCTGCCGGGTCTCGACAAGGCAGATGCCGAGAAACTCGTTGAAACAGCACACACCATTTGCCCCTATTCCAACGCAATTCGCGGCAATGTCGATGTCACCACGACCATCGCCTAATTTTCGTCTCCCCCCTGCTGGTCAGCTCCCCCCAAACTGCTGACCAGCAATTCCAGGCCCGGTGTCCCCCGCACCGGGCCTTTTTCTGTTCTCTGCCTGCTTGTGAAACAAACATTTGTCCTGCACTGTGGTTGGTGATGATCAATCCAAAAGCCAAACAATGAAAATGACAGGAAACCGAAATGTCCAAGCAGCTTACCGTTGTTGCCACCGCACGCGCCAAACCCGGCATGGAAGAAGAACTTGGCAAACGGCTTTTGGCATTGGTTGAACCATCGCGCGCCGAGGAAGGCTGCATCAGCTATGACATGCACCAGTCAAATGACGATCCCGCCCTCTGGTTGGCCTATGAAAACTGGCGCTCGGAAGAAGACCTCGCCCGACATTTCGAGATGCCCTACCTAAAGGCCTTTGGCGAGAGCAAGGATGAAGTGCTTGCACAGCCGCTTGATGTCCGTAAATTCAGCCTCAAATCATAACGCCTGAATTGATCTGACTGGCTTTTACACGTGCTTTTCGCCCTTTTCCTTTCCGCCCTGACATCCGCAACCATCCTGCCCGGCACGTCCGAGGCGGCGTTGGCCGCGCTCATTGCGTCCGGTGATCATGCGGTTTGGGTGCTGGTGCTGGTCGCCACGGTCGGCAATGTTCTTGGATCGCTCATCAACTGGTGGCTCGGCCTTTATGCCGAGCATTTCAAGCACAAGCGCTGGTTCCCCGTCTCCGCCGAGGCACTGAATCGTGCATCGCGCTGGTTTGGCAAATACGGGCTGTGGTCATTACTGCTTTCATGGCTGCCGATTATTGGGGATCCGCTCACGCTGTTTGCCGGGGTCATGCGGGTGCGCCTTCTGCCCTTCATCATTCTGGTGACCATTGGCAAGGCGGCGCGCTATGCCATGATTGCCGGTGGGGCAACTGGTTTGTCGAACATGTTTTCCGGTTGAAGCACGAAATAATTCTTCGAAATATCGAAAAATAAAATTGCTCCCCTTCAGAAAATCCACCTTTGATTTAAATATTTAAAAATAAATCAATTGTAATATTACATCATCAATGTTTTCCTTTGATCTAACAGAGCCGCGAAAAATACTTTTCACGGCCTGATTAAAAGGAATTTTATTTATGGCTATCGAAATCCCTGCATGGACAAAGCCCGGAATTTGGGGCGGCATTATCGGCGCCGCACTGATCACCATTGTCGGTTTTAGCACCGGCTCGGTGGTGTCTGGTGGCACTGCGCAGGAAATGGCCGATGCAAGCGGCAAGGAAGCAACGATCTCGGCAATGGCACCGGTATGTGTCGCCCAGTTCAAAATGCTTTCGCCCAACAATCAGACGGCGGAACTTACGGCCCTCAAGGCTGAAAGCTCTTACAAGCGCGACGATTTCGTGATTGCAAAAGGCTGGGCAACCATGCCGGGCAGTGACGAACCCAACAACGAGATCGCTCAGCGCTGTGCATCGCTTCTGATGGATCTGACGGCAAGCTGATCTGACAGCGGTTCCGGCACACCAACCGGAACACGGATACCGACAGCTCGCAACGCAACCGGCTCCACATCCGGTTGCGTTTTTTTATGCCCAAAGCCGAAATCACCTTCGCGCAGGTCAATTTTGTTCAATAAACGCGCCGCCAGACAGCGCATGTTGATCAACAACAAAAAACACACCGTGCGAGGAACACCAAGATGTCCGGCTTTAGCGCCACACTCAGCCTGTATCTTTCGATGGCCGCCTTTGCCTTGGCCGCCTCCATCACACCGGGACCGGTCAACATTCTGGTGCTGAGTTCTGGCGTGCAATATGGCTTTCGCCCGTCCCTTCGCCTTGTCTTTGGCGCGACGGCGGGATTTTGCCTTTTGCTGCTTTTGATCGGGCTGGGCCTGCATGAAATGCTTGAAGCCTTCCCGCAACTGACCACGGTCATTCAGTGGGCCGGGGTGGCGTTTTTGCTGTTTATGGCCTGGAAACTGGCAACGTCAGATGGTGAGCTTGGCAAAGGTGATGCTGCATCCGGGCCAAAGGCGATCACGGGGGCCGTCATGCAATGGCTCAACCCAAAAGCCTGGTTGGCCTCCATCGCCGGGATGGGCGCCTATGCCGCGTCCGGCGCGCCAACCCTGATCTGGGAATTCACCGCCATCTACTTTGTCATCTGCTTTGCCTCGGTCGCGTGCTGGGCCTATGCGGGCGCGTTCCTGTCGCGTTTTTTGGGCGAACCATCCCGCATCCGCGCATTCAACCGGGCGATGGCGGTGTTGCTGATCGCCAGTGCCGCCTATCTCGTTTTCGGATAAATGCGACTGCCCACTTGCGGCAAGGGATTCCCGTCTGCGCGGAAATGACGACATAGCTAAGCTTTCCCCGTCATGCCCGCGATGGCGGGCATCCACAGCCCCAGATCAGGCGGCCTGCGCACGGGCATATTGCCGTGGGGTAGCCGCCATAAGGCGTTTGAATATCCGCTGGAAATGCGCCTGATCGGCAAAGCCGGTTTCAAGCGCGACATCAACGATCTTTTCCCCACGCCTAAGCGCATGGCGCGCACGCTGCACCCGGCAATTGATCAGATAGGCATAAGGCGTCATGCCAAAACTCTTTTTAAACGCGCGCACCAGATAGGACCGGGAATAGCCAACCAGTGCGGCCAGATCATCCAGACTGATATTTTCGGCATAATGGGCGCGGATATACTCGCCCACCTGGGCCATCTTGCGATCATGAACCGCACCGGCGGCATGCAATTCGCGCCCCCCCAGCACACCGCGCCGGTCAAGCTGCACATGCAGATCGCCAAAGAACGACACAAGGGCGGTTTCCTTGCCAAGAATATCGACATCCGGATTGGCCAGCATATCGGCAAGATCAATCAAGCCATCATAAAGATTCGGATCGTGGCTGAGCGTGTCGGAAAACATCGCGAACTTTCCGGCCGCGTCGGCATCCAGCTCAATCTGCAAATCCAAAAGCCAGTCCGGATCAACAAACAGCATGTCATAAACCCAGTCCGCCCCCTTGACCGGATTGCAGCCATGAACATCCTCCGGGTTGAGGATCACCACCGACCCGGCCTGCGTTTCGTGGGTTTTGCCCCGGTTCCAATAGGTGCTGTGACCGCCCTTCACCGTGCCAATGGAAAAGGTATCATGGCTATGGCGTTCGTAGCAGACCTGATGCCCGTCCGCCACGCGCCGCAATTCGACAAACGGCATGGCATCGTCGCGCCAGAAATGCTGATTGCGGGTATTGGGGGCTGCCATTGTGGTCCGTCTTCTTGTGTTTGGGTGTTTGCTTTATAAATTCGAAGATAGGTCAATTTCCCCGGTGGCGCCACTGTCGCTGTCTGCTTATAGTGCCCCAAATGTTCGATGATCGTTCCGAAGAGTCCCAACCGCGTTTCATGCCGCCCAACGCACCTGTCATGGTCGTTGGATTGCGTCATGCCGTGTTTTTGTCGCCCGATGGCGAGATCGAGGAACTCCCGCACGGGGCCGCGGCCAAGCGCGCGCGATCATCACGCCCCATTCTGGTTCATACCCCGGCCTGTGCAAGGCGGCTGAAATCCGATCCGTTTCCGGCCCATGACCTGCTGGAGCTGTTTGCCTTTGTCCGCCCGGCACAGTTTTGTGTGCCGACCCCGCGCGGCATTGCATTGGCGACGGGCCAGAAACCGGCCGATGACCTGATCGGTCAGGCAGAGGCATTGGCAGAAGCCATGAAACGGCTTTTGCAGGAACTTGCCACCCTTCATCGCAATAAACGCGGTCCGGCCCTTTCGGTTGCATGGCCGATGGCGCGCGGCCACTGGCCGTGGGGTGTTTCGGTTCTGGCCGCCCTTGGGGCCGATGGCGACGGTCCGCATCGTTATGCGGTTTATGAGGGCCTTAAAGTCTGGAAAAAGCTTGGTGAATGGGCTGAACATGCTCCGCCGCCGCCACCGGCCAATTATCCGGTTGATCCCAAGGATGCCCGTAAACGCCTGAAAGACCTGCTTGGCGAAGGCGCGGAAGAACGTCCGCAACAGGCCGATTATGCATCATCCGTATGTTCCGCCTTTGGCCCGCGCCTGCATGATGGTGCGCCCAATATCGTCCTGGCCGAGGCCGGAACGGGGACCGGCAAGACATTGGGTTATGTCGCCCCGGCATCGCTTTGGGCCCAGAAGAATGACGGTGCAGTCTGGATTTCGACCTATACCCGTAACCTGCAACGCCAGATCGATCAGGAACTTGATCGCCTGTACGACGATCCCAAGGACAAGCGCCTGAAGGCCGTCGTGCGCAAGGGTCGGGAAAACTATTTCTGCCTGCTGAATTTCGAGGAAGCCCAACGCCCGCTTAATCAACAACCACATCAGGCAACCCCGTTGGGCCTGATTGCCCGATGGGCATCGCATACCCGTGATGGCGATATGGTCGGCGGTGATTTCCCGGCCTGGCTGACCGAATTGCTGGGCAACCGGTTCACCGGGGCGCTGGCCGATCAGCGCGGCGAATGCATCTATGCCGCCTGCCCGCACTATTCGAAATGCTTTGTCGAAAAGACTGTACGCCGCGCCCGCTCGGCCGAGATCGTGGTGGCAAACCATGCACTGGTTATGGTGCAGGCGGCACTTGGCGGGCTTGATGATGCATCCATGCCGACACGTTACGTGTTTGACGAAGGCCATCATCTTTTTGATGCCGCCGACAAGGCCTTTTCATCCCACCTGACCGGGATGGAGGGGCAGGAACTCCGTCGCTGGTTACTCGGTGCTGAGCAAAAGGGATCATCGCGCGCACGCGGCCTGAAACAGCGCCTTGAAACGCTTATTCTGGACCGCGACGAACTGCGTGATGCCGTCAATGCCGTGATTGTCGCTGCGCAATGCCTGCCCGAACAGGGCTGGCTATCGCGCATTCATGACGGATCACAACATGCCAAGGGCCCGGCAGAAACCTTCCTTGCCCATGTCCGGGCACAGGTGATGGCGCGCTCCGCCGAGGGGGATCGGGGATACTCAATCGAGACCGATTGCAAACCGGCGCTCAACGAAGTTCTTGCCAGTGCGGCGGATCTCGATCGCGCGCTGGAAGCCATGGAAAAACCGGCCAAATCGCTTATCAAGATCATCGCTCATATGCTCGATGAAAAGGCCGATGAGCTTGATAGTGCTGAACGCCAGCGCCTTGATGCCGCGATCCGGTCGCTTGAACGCCGTGCGATCATGCAGGTTGGTGCGTGGCGCGAAATGCTGGCATCGCTGGTCGAGGAAACACCCAAAACCTTTGTCGACTGGTTTGCGATTGAGCGCCAGTTTGGCCGGGATTTTGATGTTGGCATGCATCGCCATTACCTTGATCCGACCATCCCGCTGACCACGTCCCTTGCCCCCACCGCGCACGGCATGGTGGTGACATCCGCGACCCTGCGTGATGGCACAGGGGACGAAGAATTCGACTGGGCCGTGGCCGAGGATCGCACGGGGGCGGCCCACATGCCGCTTCCCGCCATCCGGGCGGCGATGAAAAGCCCGTATAACTACCGCGAACAAACCCGCGTCTTTATCGTCAATGACCTTGGCCGCGATAACCCGGACCATGTTGCCGCGGCCTATCGCGAACTGTTTTTGGCATCGGGTGGCGGTGCGCTTGGCCTGTTTACCGCGATCAACCGGTTGCGGGCGGTTTATGAGCGCCTGACCGGGCCTATGGATGAAGCAGGCCTGCAACTTCTGGCCCAGCATATTGATGGCATGGATGTCTCGACCCTGATTGACATTTTCCGGGTAGAGCGCGACGCCTGCTTGCTTGGCACCGATGCGGTGCGTGACGGGGTGGATGTCCCGGGCGATTCCTTGCGCCTGATCGTCTTTGACCGCGTGCCCTGGCCCCGCCCCGACATCCTGCACCGTGCACGAAAATCGGCGTTCCATGGTGCCCGCTATGACGACATGCTGACACGGCTTCGCATGAAGCAGGCCTTTGGCCGCCTGGTGCGGCGCGCCGAAGATCGCGGCGTGTTTGTGTTGCTTGATAACCGCATGCCATCGCGGCTTCTGGGTGCCTTCCCCGATGATGTCGAGGTCCAGCGTGTTGGCCTGCGCGAAGCGATTGAACAGACGCGAAACTTCCTTGGCAATGACCGGGATAGCGAAGAAGGTTAATCGGTTTCTTTGGCCTCAATTGTGACGGCGGAGAGGACTTACCATGCATGTCATGCTGATGACCTATGGGACGCGCGGTGACGTGCAGCCCTTTGTCGCGCTGGGCCGTGGGCTGATCCAAAAGGGGCATCGGGTCACTGTCGCCGCGCCGGAACGCTTTGCCAGTTTTGTCACGGATCATGACCTTGAATTCGCAGCCCTGACCAACGCGTTGATTGCGCTTATGGATGATCCGCAATTTGCCCGTGCGTCTGATCCGAAGGCATCGGCCTTGGCGAAACTGAGGTCGTTATTTACCATCGGTAAAAAGGCGCGCGGCCTTCAGGACACACTGCTTGATGATATTTTCCGCACCATTGATCAGGGCAAGCCCGACGTCATCGTTTTTCATCCGAAAACCTTTGGCGCGCTGCCGATTGGCAGGCATTTCGGCATCCCGGTTGTGATGGCGCAACTGATCCCGTCCTTCATCCCGACCGGTGATTATCCCCATATGGGTATTCCCGATCTTGGCCTGCGCGATACCTTGGGGCGCTGGTATAACCGCGTGACCGGCAAGCTTATCTACCGGATTTTGAACGCAACACTGCGTCGGCAGGTTTGCCGGTGGGCCGCACGACGTCAAAGCGGGATCAATGCCAAGTCTTTGGACATTGTGAAGTCCTGCCAGTCCGGTACGCTTCGCATCATTCACGCCTTTAGCAACGCCGTGATCAGTCGCCCCAAAGATTGGCCGGAACATGCAACAGTCAGCGGATACTGGTTCCTCGACAGGACAACCCAAACCGACCCACCCGATCCGGCAGTACAAAACTTTATCGAAAGCCATAAAAACCTGATCTATATCGGTTTCGGATCAATGCCCGGCAATGATCCGAGCGCGATGGCCAAGATGATTGCAAAGGCCGTCTCACAGGCCGATGTTAGCGCTATCGTCGCAACCGGCTGGGGCGGGATGGGCGATATTGACTGGCCATCCAACATCCTTGCGGTGCGCGAGGTTCCCCATGACTGGCTGTTCCCGAAAGTCGATATCGTCATTCATCATGGTGGGGCAGGTACCTGTGCGGCAGCCATGCGCGCCGGTCGACCATCCATCATCATTCCGTTTTTCGGTGATCAACCTTTCTGGGCAAAATGCCTGCACAGGCTTGGCGTTGCACCACGCCCGATCAAGCCTGCAAAACTTGATGCCGCGATGCTGGCCCAACAAATCAAAACGGTTCTTGAAACGCCGTCCTATCAAAATAATGCCGAACATCTCGCAAGCAAGATCGCCGCTGACGATGGCATCGCGAATGCCATTGCCGAAATCACGCGCGCCGCTGAGCAATCTGACCTTCCCAGAACTGGAAGCCTTTGACACATCCCGGTGAAGGGCATAAACACGATCCAGACAAAGCTTGATGGATCGCAACACGTGCAACGCAAACACCAGATCAGTCTGATCTTCAGACAGGGCCTTTCGGCACTGGTGACTGTGGTGTTCCTTGCCAATACCATCATGTTTGGCTTCATGCATATTCCCATGGCAAAGGCCAATGGGGCATCGCTGGCCTCGGTCATGGATGGGGTGGTGCGCATTCCGATTGTCATTTGCACCGGATCCACCTTCAAAACCGTTCTGGTCCGCGCCGATGGGCTCCCTGATGAGCCGGGCCAGAATGCAGACGCGCCAGATGGCTTTGAATGTGCGCTGTGCGGTTTGGGTAATTATGCCTTTGGCATGCCGGTCACGCCGGAACTTCCCGAACTCCAAGCAATCGAACTTAGCAACGCAGTTGCTGCCCTTCACATTACCGCGCGCAAGCATGTTTTTTGTGCCCTTGCGCCATCGCCACGCGCCCCCCCCCTGCTGTTTCTTGACCATTTGCCTTAGCACGCCTGAAAACCCGCAAGTTCCATGACAGGATAATTGCGCGTTCAGGTCTGCTTTTTCCCAAAATTTTCTGTGCCCTTGACGTGTCGACACACCGTCGCACGCCTTGCGCATATGCATGGACAAGAAACATGACTGAAACTTCCAAATCCCCGGCATCACAGGGGAATACAAGCCTGTATCGCGCTGTCTGGCGCTGGCATTTTTATGCCGGTCTTCTGATCCTGCCCTTCATGATCCTGATGGCGATCACGGGGGCGGCTTACATCTATCGCGATGAAATCGATGACTGGTATCACGCCGACCTTAAATTCGTTGAGGCATCGGGCCAAGCGCCCCTGCCGATAAGCCAACAGATTGACGCGGCCCTTCTTGCCGTTCCGGGCAGTGCCGCCAAGGTCATGCCCCCGGCAAGTCCGGATCGCAGCAGTGAAATCGTCATTGCCACTGAGGCCGGCGGGCGCGAGGCGGTTTACGTTAATCCTTATACAGGTGACGTTCTGGGGCATATGCCCGATCGCACTACCATCATGTGGGTGGTCCGGCGCATTCACAGCCTTGCCGAATTTGGCACCATCCCGAATTACATCATTGAAATTGCATCAGGCTGGGCGATCCTTCTGGTTTTGACCGGGATGTATTTGTGGTGGCCGCGCGGCAATCAGAAAGGCGGGGTTGTCAGCCTGCGTGGAACACCCAAACGCCGCATCTGGTGGCGTGATGCCCATGCCGTCACCGGCATCTTCATTGGTGTTTTCATTATCTTCATGGCCGGAACCGGCATGTTCTGGTCGGTGTTCTGGGGCAAATATGCCAACCAGTTTGCCAACGGCACGCCCAATGGATATCCGTCCGGCGTTCGGATCGATGTGCCGCTGTCGACCATTCCGATGATTGATGCCTTTGGCGACGTAAGTTGGATCAACGAAAACATTCCGCTGCCGCAATCGGTTGATGGTGGAGCCAATCCGGTGACAAAGCCGAACCCCATCGGCATTGATCAGGCCGTCGCAACCTTTAACGATATGGGGCTCACACCGGGATATGTCGTGGCCCTGCCGCGCTCGGAAACCGGGGTTTATTCGGCGTCGATCTATCCCGATGACCTGTCGCTGCAACGGGTCATTCACTTGGATCAATATTCCGGAAGGCCCCTGATCGATATGGGCTATGCCGATTACGGGCCGTTCGGCAAGATCATGGAATTTGGCATCAATGTTCACATGGGTCAGGAATTTGGCATCGCCAATCAGATCATCCTGCTGGTGATCTGTGCCCTGATCATTTTCATGTCGGTATCGGCTGGTGTGATGTGGTGGAAACGACGCCCAGCCGGTGCCCTTGGCGTCCCGCCGATGCCGCGCGACACAGGCAAGCTTAAAACGGTCACCGCCATCCTTGTCATTGGCGGCATCATCTATCCGACCGTTGGCGCATCCATGATTGTCATCTGGCTTCTGGATTACCTGCTGGTCGCCCGCCCGCAACGCAAATTGCGCACGGCATAACCCTGCTATTTCGTCGCGGTCCGCAAACATATTCGGGCCGCGACTTTCCATCTCAGTCGCTCTAGTCCTCGACAATATCCGCATCAATATTATGCCGGATCGCCAGTCGAAGCGCATTAAGGATCGCGATGATATCAATGCCTTCCTGCAAAAGAGCCCCGGCGACCGGGGTGATATAGCCTGCCGCTGCAAAGCCCATGGCGACGATGGAAAGCACCATGCCGCCGATGACACTTTGCAAAAGGATGCGGCGCATCGCCATGCTGATGTGAAGTAGCTCGTCAACCGTTACCAATGAGGCTTCGGGGATCACGGCACCAGCGGCGTCAGCAGTGACGGCACTTTCCTTGCCAAAGGCAATGCCGACGGTGGCAACGGCCAGTGCCGGGGCATCGTTGATGCCATCGCCCATGAACAGGGTTGGGGCCTTGGCAGTTTCTGCGCGGACGATCGCGACTTTCTGTTCCGGGCTTTGCGATGCCAGACTTTCCGAAATGCCCAGCAGTTCCGAAAGATAGCTGACCTCGCTTTCCCGGTCGCCAGAAAGCAACATCACCTTGTTGAAATGATGGATGTCGCCCAGATGCCCGACGAAGCTTTCGCCCTCTGCGCGCGGGGTATCGCGGAAGCGGAAGGTCGCGCCATATTTGCCATCCACCAGCACCACGCATTCAAGCCCGGCTGCCGTTTCCGGCAAAAGCCCCGCGATCTCGGGGTCGGATTTCATCAGTTTATTGCGGTGGGTCACGGCAACTTCATGCCCGTCCACCTGCCCGCTTAAGCCCTGCCCCGGTTTTTCCGAGGCATGATTAACCTCATCAAGCGGCAGTTTGCGATCCCGCGCCGCATTCAAAACCGCCGAGGCCAGCGGATGTTTCGAATAACGTTCAAGGCTGGCGGCCAGTCGCAAGACAAGGTTGCCATCCATGTCGGGCCCGGCCAGCACCTCCACCAGCTCCGGTCGGCCATAGGTCAGCGTGCCGGTTTTATCGAAAATCGCCGTTTGACAGGTTGGCAAGCGTTCCAGAACGGTCGGGTCACGGATGACGATACCGCGTCTGGCGGCGATTGAAATCGCACTCATCACCGTGATCGGAATGGCAATCAAAAGCGGACAGGGTGTCGCCACTACCAGCACCGCCAGAAAGCGTGATGAATCGTCACTCAGATACCCGACCAAGATCGCAAACAAAAGCGCTGCCGGGGCAAACCACGCGCCGATCTGGTCACCAAGACGGCGAATGCGCGGGCGTTTTTGTTCGGCCTCGGCCATGACATCCATGATCTGGGCATAACGGGAATCCCGCGCGCGCTTTTCCGCCCGGATGATCAGGACGGCCTCGCCATTGATCGCGCCCGACAGCACATTGGTGCCCGGTGCCTTGGCAACCACATAGGGCTCCCCGGTCAGGTAGCTTTCATCCATGCTGCCATGGCCATCAACAACGATGCCATCGGCGGGCGCAGTTTCATGCGGAAAGACCGCGATCAGATCGCCAATGTCGATCTCATCAATCGCGATATCCGTAATCTCGCCATCGGAGGATTTGCGATGCGCGACACTTGGCATGCGCTTGGCCAGGGCATTCAGGGCCGACGACGCCTTGCGCATGGCAAAGCCTTCAAGAACCTGCCCGCCGGTCAGCATCAGAATGATCAGGCTGGCGGCAAGATATTCCGCCAGCACCACACCGGTAACAAAGGCAATAGCGGCCAGAAAATCAGCGCCCATTTCGCGCCGCAAAAGCTTGATTGCAAGCTGCGCCAAAATGGGGATGCCACCCAGCAAAAACAAAACCAAAAGCGGCAGGTCTGCGGTGCGTTGGCCCAGCATCATGTCGGGTAGACCAAACACCCCAGGAAACATCAGGATAAAATGCCCCGCCATGGCAAGCAGGGTAATGATCAGAATGGTGCGGTTAAGGCCCGGGGCGGACAAGGCATCATCACACCGTTCAAGAACACCAACTGGTGGCGTGTTTGCCATGCCTTACCCCTTATGTGTTTATGGTTTTCAGGCCTGCGAAACCTTGCCCATCGCCATCGATACCATCAGATAACTGAAACCCGACGACAACAAATTGATGCCAATCAACAGACCAATCGCCCAGGTGGCGGAGCTTGGCAGTTCGGCAAAGATCAGGACACCGGCCAGAACCGAAATCCCGCCAGAAACCAGCATCCACTTCCAACCGGGAAACTGTTTGAGCCACAGCGCCATCAGGGTTTCAAAAATCCCGTGCAGCAAAAAGGCAATCGCCAGCAACACGGTCAGTGTCACAATGCCACCTTCTGGCATGAAGGCCAGCCAGCCGCCAATCAGGGCAAAGACAATCCCCTGAACGACATCAAGGCTGCGCCGTGTCGGGGTATCGGCATTCCAGGCCCCGTAAAAATGACCAAGCGCCCCAAACAGGAACAGCCAGCCAATCACGGTTTTAAAGGCAATTGTCGTGACAAAGGGAAAGGCCACCGCCAGTACGCCAAGGATCAGCATCACCACGCCGACGTTGCGCAGCCGTTTGCGCCCCTTTTCCAAAAGGCCACGCATTTCCGGCGTTCCGTCATTAACGATCAAGGTCATGGTAGGGTGCTCCTGACTGCTGTGGATCGCGGCAATATCAACCTGAAATTGCTGCAAATTATAGCCCATCTAACGCCTGTCGAATAGGACAAGTTCCCAAGGGGCTGATCTTAATCACAGGCCTTTGCCGCCGTGATCAGGCGCTCTGCCACCGCACGCACAGCCGGGCGCTGGTCATAGGCCGGCTGCACCAAAAACGTCGCAAGCGGGCTTCGAACCGGTGCGAAAGGCAGCATGATCAGGTCGTGATTTCCAATTGCCGTGCGCGCAAACGGCAGGCGGGCCAAAATCACACCAAGGCCGGCATCCGCCGCAGACAGCCCGACACTGTAATCCTCTAAGCGGCGATCAGATGGCTTGGGCCGATACTTAACCCCATGTTCGGCCAACCAATGCCGCCACCCGGTCGCGTCGCTGTCATTTAAAAGCGGAAGGTTGGCAATTGCATCTGCATCAAGGCTTTGCGGTTCGAGCCCGCCGAGGAGCTTGGGGGAAATCAGCGGCACCAGATCATCGGCAAACAGCAAGCTTGATTTGGTACCCGGCCATTGTCCCTTGCCACAGCGAATGGCGATGTCGGTCTGCCCGCCATCGAAATCGGCCAGCCGTTCGGTAATTTCAAGTTCAAGCCGCACATTCAGATCACGCTCGATCTCGGGCACAAGCTTAAGGAACCAGATCCGGGCATAAGATGGCAGCAAACTTATTTTGATGACATCCGGTCCACGGCGTTGCCGCCAGGGCTGCGCGCCTTGCGACAAAAGATCAATCGCCGCCTGTGTTTCGCGCAAAAACCGTTGCCCATCAGGCGTCGGGCGCACCCCGCGGCCATAGCGTTCAAACAAATCATAGCCAAGCCATTGTTCGACCTGTGCAACATGGCGGCTGATCACGCTATGCGTCACACCCATTTCACTGGCGGCGGCCGAAAAGGACCCGTTGCGCGCCGCGGCCATCACCGCGGGCAAAAGCGCAAGAGGCGGAAGGGAAAGGTCATTGCTGTGCACCATATGCACATCTGATCCCCAAGCTATGTTCTATGTCAACACTCATGATCGCGCTATCAGCAAGACAGAAGACAAATTCATTCGCATAGAACGAGGGGAATGCTGATGTTCTCACAAGCCACTTTGGGCCTTGCCTGTGCCCTGATTACGGTTCTGTCCTGGGCGGCGGCCTTTCCGTTGATCGGGGTTGCGCTTTCGGGGCTTGATCCCCTGCCCCTTGCCGCTGTGCGCTTTACACTGGCGGCCTGTCCGGCTGTGATCTGGCTTGCGATCAAACGCCCGGAAATGCCCAAGCTGGTTGATCTTGCACGGCTTGGATTGGGCGGTGCGCTTGGCATCAGCATCTATAACTGGTTGCTCAATACCGGGCAGCAAACGGTATCACCGGGCGCGGCAAGCTTTATCATCAATACATTACCGATCTGGACGGCGATGCTCGCGACAGTGTTTCTGCGTGACCGGTTCGGGATTGGTGCCTGGATTGCCACAGCGGTGAGTTTTTCCGGCGTTGTCCTGATCGCCGTTGGTCAACCCGGCCCGATGCGTTTTGGCAATGGCAGTTCGTTGATCTTGCTGGCATCCATGCTGTCAGCCACCTATTTCGTTCTGGTGCGTGGGGTGATTGCGCGATATGGCCCGGCCACCTGCACCTGCTGGACACTGATCACCGGTGCGCTATGGCTAACACCCTGGTTGCCCGACGGGATGGCACAAATCAGTGTGGCTTCGGTTTCGGTGATTTCGGCGGTGTTGTTCCTTGGTCTTGTTTCCGCATCCCTTGGCTATGCCACCTGGAGCATCGCAATCGGCCATTTCGGGCCGGCATCGGCGGCAAACTTTTTATATCTGGTGCCACCCATTGCCGTTGTGCTGGCATGGACTCTAAACGGTATTACGCCCGATATCCTGACCCTGATCGGCGGCGCGGTGGCGATAACCGGTGTGGTTATGTTGCGCATTTCCATGGCAAGATCGGCCCGCAAGGCAACGGCGTAGCCAAGGGTGTGCCGGGCCTGGCCCGGCATATCAGAACGATTATAAAGAAAAACTGATAACTGGTTCACAATTCGATGCTTTGACATGGGGGTTTCAAGGGTCTATCAAATTCCAGACCTTATCCAATCTGGATGGAAACCCGTGTATTTCACACCGCTCAACAGCTTGGTTGCACGACGCACCCTGTCACTTTGTGTGGCGTGGCTGTTGCTGGTCAACGCGCTGTTTTTCGGGTTCATGCACGCGCCTGTCGCCCTTGAAACAGTGCCGACGTCGAACACGGAAGTTTCCCAGACCTATGTCCCGCTGATTATCTGTACCGCAAATGGCATCAAAACCATTTCGGTTCCAGCCGACCTTGCCGCAGATCGCACTGCCAATCCGCACAGTTCCGACGCCTTTGATGGCTTCCAGTGCGCCAGTTGCGGCCTTGGCAACCACGTGGTCGGCATGCCGGTTGAACCTGAATTACCGTTGATCCATCGGATCCGGCTGTCTAATAAGGTCACGGCCCTTCACATTACGGCACGTCTGCACGATTTCTGCCCGATTGCCGCATCCCCGCGCGCACCGCCGGTCGCCATCTGACCGGATTTCCAAGCACTGTCTTTCAGGGCCTTGTTGGCGGTTTTACGCCACAACTGTATCTGACGGACGTGGTTCTATCCGATCATCATCCCATGCCAGCCGGTAAAGCCGGCGACTTCCGGGACATCCCGGTTCACAGACTGGTGTCGATACGCGACGGCATTGCCGCGTATCTGTAAGGTTGCCAATGGGAGATCCCCATGAACAAAGACGACGCCTTGCTTGTATTGGAAAAACTTGCCGAACCCGCCGTTTTGACTTTGCCATCCGATGCCAGCATCGGACATCACAGCCAGGACCACACATATGTTTACATTGTGCAGTCCGGGTTAGCACTGCGCTGCAAATACACTGAACAGGGGGAAAGGCAGGTCTGCCGGGTTTATCGCCCTGGCGATCCGATCGGCCTTGAAATGCTGGCGGTGACCGACCCGTCGCTTGTGATTGAAACCATCGCACCCTCGGTAATCAAACGCATCCCGATCCAGCGGATCCGTCTTGCCCAGCAAAACGATGCCCGCACGCAATCGGCTGTGACATCTCTTCTGGCAAGCGAGGTCATGGATGGTCAGCAGCTTAAGATCAGTTTTGGCACCGGATCGGCCATGCGCCGGATTTGCCGGTTCCTGTTGTGGTCTGCCCACAATGATCTGGTATCGCTGCCCAACCGTGAAAAGCTTGGCAATATCGTTGCGACCACGACCGAAACGGCTAGTCGCATGATCGCCAATCTGAGGCGTGAGGGCGCAATCACCCGAAACCCGCGCATGCCATCGACCATGCGGATCGATCGCGACAAGCTGTGCAAGGTCGCAGGCGACCCGCAACAGCAATCCGCGGCATAACTGGCCGTCACGATCATCAAACAACAAACGCACCGGGATACCGTTCCGGTGCGTTTTCTTTTGGACCAACACTAATGCTGATTATGAACTGGGTTGGGCAACCGGGAAACGGGCGGGCGAGGTCAGGTTGGCCTTAAGCAGACTTTCCATATCGCTGGCACTGATCGGCTTGCTGAAATAGAAGCCCTGAACTTCATCGACACCCTCGGACGCGATATGTTCAAGCTGGGTTTCGGTTTCAATGCCTTCGACATTGACCGCCATGCCAAATGATCGCGCCAGGAACACAACCGCGCGCACAATCGCGGCATTGCCATCAGAACTGTCGATATCAATGATGAAGGACCGGTCGATCTTGATCTTGTCCACCGGGAAGCGTTTGAGATAGGCCAGCGACGAATACCCCGTCCCGAAATCATCAATCGCAATGCGAATGCCCTGATTTCGCAGGATACCAAGCGTGATGGCGGCTTCGCGCGGATTGTCCATCACGGCCCCCTCGGTCACCTCGAACTGCAACTGATGGGGATCAAGTTCCGTGCGCGAAAGCACTTCGCCGACACTTTCAATCAGGTCTTCGTGACGGGCCAGTTCAAGCGGCGAAAGATTGACCGATATGGTCAATTGGCCATAGCCGGCATCGCGCCATGCCTTGGTCTGTTCGCAGGCACGTTTCAGCACCCATTTGCCGATATCGGCAATGATGCCCATGCGTTCAGCCACCGGGATAAAATCAACCGGGCTGACCTGGCCGCGTGACGGGCTGAACCAGCGCACCAGTGCTTCCATGCCGATGATGCGATGACCGACGATATCAATGATCGGCTGATAGAACAGCTCCAGCTCGTCATTTTCAATCGCATGGCTCAGATCGCGTTCCATCGCCTTGCGTTCCTGAACCTCGACCTGAAGTTTCGGTTCAAAGAAGTGATAGCGATTGCGCCCCTCGGCCTTGGAACAATAAAGCGCCAGATCCGCATTGCGTAGCAGGTCCTTTTCATCGCGACCATCCTGCGGATACATGCAAATCCCGACCGAGGTCGATGCCTGCACTTCATTGCCATCCAGCATGAAACGTTCGGAAATGCGTTCGATCAGGCGCTGGGCGACAAAGGTCACTTCCTCGACCGAGCCCGGCTCGTGGATCAGAACTGCGAATTCATCACCGCCAAGACGCGCGACCACATCCTCGTTGCGCAGGCAAACCCGCATACGTTCGCCAACCCCCTGCAAAAGCAGATCGCCAATCGGATGGCCAAGCGTGTCGTTGATGTCCTTGAAGTTATCAAGATCAAACATCATCAGGACAAAGTGGCAGCGTTCGCGTTTGCTGCGCGCAACGGCCGCCGCCAGCCGTTCCTGGAACAGGGTCCGGTTCGGAAGCCCGGTCAAGCCGTCATGATGGGCAAGGAACTGAATGCGCGCTTCGCTGCGTTTGCGATCGGTAATATCGGTGATCGATCCGTCAATGAGGGTCGGACGGCCCTTCTCATCGCGGACAAGACGGGCATTTTCCTCGACCCAGATGATTTTGCCGTCTTCGCGGCGCATCTCGGTTTCAAAGCCCTGCACAATTCCATCGCGCAGCAACCGGCCGATAAACCGCAAACGATTGACCGGGTTCAGATAATGAAACGCCCAGTCATGCTCCTTGGCAATCAGACTTTCGACCGCGTCATAGCCCAAGATGGATGCAAAGGCCGGGTTGGCCGACAGGATCGGGCCAAGCGGAATACTTTGAAACAGGCCTTCTGCCGAATTTTCGAAAATACCGCGGAATTTTTCCTCGGCATGGCGGAGTGCTCGTTCGACCGACAGTTTTTCTGTCACGTCCTGACCGATACAGATCACACCGGCAACATCGCCATCTTCGCCGAAATGCGCGCGCGCATTCCATTGCAACAGGCGGGTTTCACCGTCGCGGCGCTTGAATGAAAGGACCTCATCCTTGATGATTTCGCCCGACAGCAACCGGCGCACTGCCATCCGAACACGCGCCCGGTCTTCTTCAACCAGCAAAAAGTCAAAGAAGTTCTGACCTGCCGCCTCCATCCAGGAATAGCCGAACGTCCATTCGCATTCGCGGTTATATTCCAGAATGCGCCCCTCGGCATCGAGGAACAGGATGACGCTGCCCGCCGTCTGAACCAAGGCGCGATAGCGTTCCTGACGCCGACGCAGATCATATTCCGCCTGACGGTTCTTGGTAATGTCGGTGATGGTAACGCTATAGCCCAGCAGCATTCCGCCTTCGCCACGAATTTCGGTGGCATTCACCCGCACCCAGATCTGGCTGCCATCGGCTCGGCGCATTTCAATATCGCGGGCCTGAACCCCCTTGCCGGATGCAAGATCACGACGCAGCTGAATGCGGTCGCTGTCGCTGGCATAAAAGGTTTCGGGATGGCGAAAATAGGCCTGGGTCACTTCGCGTACGGAATCATAATTGAACAGTGACGCGGTTTCTTCGTTCACATTGGTAATCGTGCCTTCAGCATTCAGCTCGATAATACCATGCACCGCATGTTCAAGGGCACGGCGATAGCTTTCCTCGCGCGTGCGTTCCTGACCAAACAGCACCAGACAGCCCGAATTTTCCAGCGTGATATATTGCCACTGGAAGAACCGCTGCCCGTAATGGACGGTGCGCGGACTGTCGGTGTCAAATTGCGGACCTTCGTCACTGACCAGCGGGCGCTGGTCGCTTGGATGCATCAGATCAAGCGGCGATGCCATGCCCATTTCAAGGGCAAGCTGCTCTGCTGCGCAATTGGTGCTGCGCAGGCGACCGTTGGTTTCCACCAGCAACACCGGTTGCGGTGAAATCAACGATCCGATGCCCGATGAAACGGTGGCTTCAATGGTTGTAAAGCGGATATAGGTGCGCCGACCGATACTCAGCTTCCAGCCGAACAACACACATGCAGAGTCCCGGAACCCGCATTCGATATAATGGTAGCCGCCAATATCAAGAAGCCGTCCGGAAAGTTCGGCCAGCGGTTTCGACAGACCTTCAACCGCGTCCGGAGAAACCCATTCGCCGACCTGGACACTCTCGTCATAGGCTTCGCGCCATGCTGAATTTACGAGCAATCGTCCTTCGTCTGGATCATATGCTCCAGACGGCAAACACAGGTGGCTGATCAACGCCGTCAACATACCGACGGAATCGATTGCGTTGATGTCTCCCATAGCGGCTTTATTCGTCATGTTTGTTGTCGCTGCGCGACCATAACTGCTACCCCATGCAGTGCAAAGCCAAATTTTCCCCGACGAGAGCCACCAACCCCAATCATTTTGCTTGTATTTTTGTAGCGGCTTCATTTTTTGTTCTTTTGGTCGCGCATGCCGCCTTTTTCACGGCTTTCAACGCCCGCGCGACCGGTGCCGACAGAATGAACGCGATTTCACTACGTAATCCTTAAAATCCTTGAAAATTCATCGGTTAACTGTTGCCCGTGGAAGTTTATCGGCATACCATCGCTCGGCTCGGTGGTTTTCACACTGTCCGGATCCCAACGTCAAAGTCCGGATAAAAGCGTTTCAGGGAACCATCCTCGATAAGGAGTAACCAACGTGATTTCGCATCAGGACGCCTTGATCTACACAATGGTTATGGTATCGGCCGCCGATAACGATATCACCGACGCCGAACTTTCCGCGATGGGCCGCCGGGTCCGTTATCTTCCGATTTTTGCCGGATTTGACAATGATGGCGTCACCAGTGTTGCGCGCGATTGCGCCAAACTGCTGGGCGAAGAAGACGGCATGGACCGCACGCTGGATATGATCCGCGATGCCCTGCCGCGCAAACTGCGCGAAACCGCGTATGTCTTCGCCTGTGAAATCGTCCTGTCCGACAGCGAAATCAGCCAGGAAGAACTCCGCATTCTTGAATTGCTTCGCCACCGGCTTGATATTGACCGGTTGGTCGGATCGGCCATCGAACGCGCCATGGCAGCGCGCTATGTCCGGCCCGGTGATTTTTGATGTTTGCAACGACGGCTGCGGCACCTTGCCAGCACGGCCTTGTTGAGTGAAAAACGGTTAATTCAGCATTCCAACTTTGTGTTGGGCCTGTCTGATCGAATTTGTGGAACACAAAGCGCATTTTGGGCGTTACGCCCTGAAACTGCTGCTCTTGGTCATCCACAATGGGTCAGGACCCAGCCAACAAAACTTTCCGGTTTCGGGCCAATGGGCGCGGACCGTTTTTGCGTCGCCAATTCAGATATCGCTACCGTCACACAAAGGGATCGCCGTCATGACCGCTCTTTCCGGGGAAAACATCGCCTTTATCGGACTTGGATTGATGGGGCGTCCGATGGCGCTCAATCTTGAAAAGGCCGGTGCAGTCCTGACCGTCAATACCCGTAACCCCGAAACCCTCAATGCCTTCGAAGACCTTGGCATTGCAACGGCCGGCACCCCGGCCGATGCCGCGGCCGAGGCCGATATCGTCATCATTTGTGTTGCCAACACGCCCGCACTTGAAAATGTCCTTCTGGGCGAAGAAGGCATTATTGACGGCCTCGAAGAAGGCACCATCGTCATCGACATGGGCACAACCTCGGTCGAAGCCACACGGCGCTTTGCCGATGTGGTCGAAGAAGCCGGCGGCACATGGATTGATGCCCCGGTTTCCGGCGGCACCCACGGGGCTGAGAACGGCACCCTTTCCATCATGGTCGGTGCATCACCCGAAGATTTCGAACGTGCCCATCGGGTGTTTGACGTCCTTGGGTCGCGCGTTACCCATGTCGGCGATGTCAGTTCCGGCCAGATTGCCAAGGCGGCCAACCAGATGATTGTCGGCATCACCATTGGTGCGGTTGCCGAAGCCTTTTCCATGGCCGATGAAGCCGGTGTCGATCTTGATAAATTGCGATCTGCGCTGACCGGTGGTTTTGCCGATTCCGCCATCTTGCAAAAGCACGGCGAACGCATGATCGAACGCAATTTCGAGCCGGGCGGCAAGGTCGTCACCCAGCGCAAGGACCTGTTCCAGGCGCTTGAATTTTCCGAAGGCGAACTGGGGGTCGAACTGCCCATCACCCGTCTTGCCATGGAACTTTATGACGAATTGATCGACATGGGTCATGCCGATCTCGATCATTCAGCATTGATCAAAGTCTATGAAGAAGACTGATGCCGATAACGTCGAACTGGTCTCGGTTCTGACCTGCCCCGAATGCGGGCATGTCGAAACCGAAACCATGCCGACGGATGCCTGCCAGTATTTTTATGACTGCAAGGGATGCGGTGCGGTTCTGCGACCCAAGGCTGGTGATTGCTGTGTTTTCTGTTCTTACGGCACCGTCCCCTGCCCGCCGATCCAGTTGCATGGGCGGAGTCAGGACGGTGGCTGTTGCGGGCATGGCAACTAAGCCGCCCAATTGATCAGACAACACAGATTAGGCAACACAGGTCAGGCAACAATGCCCGGCTTGTGACTGCCGATCCGATACAGGTAAAGATGGTCCGATCCGGTTTTCATCGGCACCTCGCCAAACGCCTGCCAACCAGGAATGGCAAAGGCGCGTGATATCAAAATGCCGCCATTTGTCATGCGCTGATCCAGCACATCGCCAACATCTTCCATAACCCTTGGGTCAAGAAAACACACCACAACGTCGCCCGGATCGCGATCAAGGGCTTTGAAATCACCCCGGATGAAATCAAGGTTGGTCTGCGCCGCCAAAACCGCCCGCATCCGGCTGATGGCATAGGGGATTGGCGAAAGCTCGATACCGGTGACTTTGACCTCCGGCCTTGCCCGCGCAATCGCCAGTGCCAGATCCCCCCAGCCAGATCCGAAATCCGTCACCGCCTTGGTATCACCCGGGATATAGGCGATGATTTCGTCGGCTGCCTTGGCCGATGTCGGCATCGGAACGGCCTTTAGACGGATTGCATAACCCGCAATCAGCGCCAAAATAATGCCGACAAGGGCCAGTACGGATAAATCAGTCATCAACCATCCAGATATGTTAGGGTCCGTGCCGCGCAGTGGTGCCACAGGCATGCGCGTACCGCAAGTCACGGCATACACAGCCAACTGAACACATTTGCAGAAGATACCGGAATGAGCCACGAAGAAACCGACACCCGCATAACCGAGCTTGAAATACAGCTTGCCCACATGGAAACCGTCGTCACCGACCTGTCCGACATGATCAAAAAGCAGTGGAATCGCATCGATCTGCTTGAACGTCAGAACAAATTAATGTCGTCTGATATTAAACGCATGATCGATTTCCTGCGTACAGCACCCGAAGACGATGCACCACCGCCGCATTATTGATGGCACGCAGGGTTTGCTGGTTTCTGGCGATCGCGCCTGCCAATGAAAGATCGATTTGACCAACCTTTATCTCGACATACCGACCTTTGACGACTTCGGAAAGGTCCTTGATGGCACGGTGTATCATGCCCTTCCCGATGACTGGTGGGTTGGCACATCCGATGTCATTGGATCGACCAAGGCGGTCGAAGCCGGTCGGTACAAGGACGTCAATATGGTCGGGGCATCAGTGATTTGCGCGGTCAGCAATGTGCTTGGCCATTCAGATTACCCGTTCCTGTTTGGTGGCGATGGCGCAAGTTTTGCCTGCCCCCCGGATCAGATTGACGCGGTGCGCGATGCCATGGCATCGACGGCCACCTGGGCGCTCGAAACCCTGAACCTTGAATTGCGTGTCGGTCTGGTGCGGATCGGCGATATCCGGGCTGCTGGCCATGATGTCCGGATTGCGCGCTATGCCGTTTCCAATCCGGTTTCCTATGCCATGTTTGCCGGCGGCGGCATGCAATGGGCCGAAGATCAGATGAAACAGGGCAACAACATGATCCCGCCCGCCCCACCCGGCAGTCGACCGGATCTGACCGGGCTTTCATGCCGCTGGTCCCCGATCCGGGCCGAGGGTTCAGACGTCATTCTGTCGATCATTGTTGCAGGGCGTGACGACCGCACCCGGTTTGATGCCACGGTTCATGAACTGTTTGCCATTCTAGATGACAGCCCGCGCAAAAGCAGCCCGATCCCCGAAAACGGACCAGGTGTCGCCTTCCCGCCGCCCGGCATGCATCTTGAGGCAGAGGCCACCAAACATAAGGAAGGCGGTTATATCAAAGCATGGCTCAAGGCGCTTTATATCGCGCTGATCGCGGCCATCCTGATGAAAACCGGCTGGAAACTGGGCGTGTTTGATCCTCGGCGCTATCGCGATTACACCGGCTATAACACCGACTTTCGCAAGTTCGGTGATGGGCTGTGGATGACGGTGAATTGCAGTTTGACCCGTGCCGAGGAAGTCGAAGCCCTTTTGCATGCAGCAGAACTGCAAGGCGATGTTCATTTTGGCACCCATCGCCAACGCAGCGCGATCATGACCTGCATCGTGCCCTCCATCACAAGTGATGCGCATTTCCATTTTCTTGATGGCGGCGAAGGCGGCTATACCGCGGCGGCCACCGCGTTCAAGGCAAAAAGAAAACGCGATCCGGTCCTTGGCGCATCATCGGCCAATGCATGAAACGCATCGATTGTGGCGCTACAATAGATTTCTTGCATGACCATGGATTATCCCGGAAACTTCCCTGATCCCGAACGGATCAGGATAGCCCCATGGACACCCGCGAGCTTGAAACCCTTATCGCCGTTGCAGACGCGCAATCCTTTCACGGTGCGGCGGATCGCCTTGGCCTGACGCAACCGGCCGTCACCCGCCGTATTCAGCGCCTTGAAGAACGCATTGGCAAAAGCCTGTTTGACCGGGCCACAAAACCCCTGCAACCAACCATCGCCGGGCACCGGGCGCTTACCGAGGCACGCGATCTGTTGCGCCGCCTTGAAGGTTTCAGTGACTCGGTTCTTGGCAACACCAAACGCCACGGCCCGTTCCGATTGGGCGTAAGCCACGGGGCCGCCCCGCTTTTGGCCGCCCAAGAACTCCGTTCCCTGCATCGGGCCTTCCCGGATATGTCGCTTTCGATCAAAAGCGGCTGGTCAGCCGAACTTCTTCCGCTTCTGCGGCGGGGCGAAATTGATGCAATGCTGTCGCTTGATGGGCCAAACGGTATTGTTGGCGGGGTACAAAACCGCGATCTGCCTGCAAGCCTGTCGCCGCAAACCCTGCTGGATGATGAAATCGTTGCCATTGGCCCGAAATCATCCCGTCCCCATCCGACCACCATCACAGAACTTGCCAAACACCCGATGATCCTGATGCCCGAAGGCTGCACCTTCCGCGCGCTTGGTAATGCATGGGCGCATAAAAACGGGGTCGAATTCACATCCGTGCTTGAGGTATCCGCCCTTGAATTACAGATCGAAATGGTCGCCGCCGGAGCCGGTTACGGGATCATGGCACGGCGATTTTGTCAGCACAGCCCGGCTGCAAACCGGATCAAGATCCTGGATATCCCCGGCATGAACTGGGGTATGGCCATCACCCTGATCCGGCGCGCATCAAGTTCTGATCTTGACGATATTATCGACAAGGTTGGCGAACTGGTGATTAATGCGGGCAAAGCATCCGATAACCCCCATGCAGAAATGTTATCAGCATCATAATCCGAATGAATTGGACGCATAGCGCCACCGCGTTCAATATCGCCACCAAACAATAATCCCTCTCGGAGGAACGCCTATGAGCCCCACTCAAAGCTCGCCCCAAAGTCCGCCCCACAGCCCCACACGCATGACCATCATGCGGGCAAAAAAATGGTTCCCGTGGCTGGTTCTACTTTCGGGCTGCCTTGTGTTGTCGTTAAACCTTGGTGTGCGTCAGTCGCTTGGCCTGTTTATCCCTGATATGCTCAATGACACGGGCTGGAACGCTGCCACCTTTGGTTTGGCCTTTGCCATTCAGAACCTGATGTGGGGTATTTCCGCCCCGATCGCCGGTGCCATTGCAGACCGGTTTGGCACGACCCGGACACTGATTGGCGGTGGCATCGTTTATGCGCTTGGGCTTTATCTGATGGGCACATCCGCCTCCCCCGGCGAGCTTTACCTCACTGCAGGTTTCCTGATCGGCACCGGTGTTGGCATCACGAGTTTTCCGGTGGTGCTTGCCGCAATCAGCCGCGTTTTCAGCAATGAAAAGCGAAGCTTTGCCCTTGGTTTGGCGTCCGCTGGTGGTTCAGTTGGTCAGTTGGTAATGGCTCCAACCACCCAGGCGCTCAACAGCTCGCTTGGTTACGTATCGGCGCTTGTTATCCTTGCAGCCATTTCGATGCTGATCATCCCGGCCGCCTTTGCCATGACCGGCAAGGCCGAAGGCAACAGCCCGACCGCCACCCCCGATCTGGGTCCGCAGGGCTTGGCCGCCGCGTTCCACGAGGCCCGCAAACATCGCGGCTTCGCACTGCTCAATGCCGGTTTCTTTGTCTGCGGTTTCCACATCGCGGTGATCGCCACCCACCTTCCAACCTTTACCGAACTGTGCGGCTTGCCTCGTTCTGTCGCGGCCGAAGGTCTGGCATTGATCGGTCTGTTTAACATTGTCGGAACGCTTACGGCCGGCTGGGCCGGTGGCAAATGGCGCAAGAAATATGGCCTGTCGTTTATTTACGGCATGCGTGCGCTGGTCATCGTGATCTTTATCTTCGCACCCAAAACATCTGAAACCATCTTGCTGTTTTCGGCATCGATGGGCGCACTTTGGCTTTCGACCGTGCCGCTGACCAGTGGCCTGATCGCACAGGTCTTTGGCCCGCGCTACATGGCGACCCTGTTTGGTATTGTCATGCTGTCCCACCAGATTGGCGCCTTCTTTGGCGCCTGGATGGGCGGCATTGTCTATGACCTGACCGGTAATTTCGATGCCGTTTGGTGGGCATCCGTCGCACTCGGCGTCTTTGCCGCCATCGTGCATATGCCGATTGACGATCGCGAACTTCGGGTCGCGGCCAGAGGATAACCGACAAGACCAAACTTTGCCTTCACAAAGCAAAGCAGTACCGCAATACAAACGGGCCGTGACGCACAATTTGGCGTCACGGCCCGCTTTTCATTGAAACACTGTGATCAGGCCATCGTGACAATGACCTTGCCGCGTGCCCGGCCCGATGATTGTCGCGCAAAGGCTTGTGCGAAGGCATCAAACGGCACAGTCTGGTCGATCAGAACACGCACATTGTTCTCGTGCAGTGCCGAAGCGACCCGTGCCAGGCGATCCGTGTCAGACATATGAAACACAAATTGCGCATCGACATTGTGGGCATTTGCCAATGCCTCGTCAGGCGGTGCAACAAGCGATAGCAACTTGCCGCCCCTTCGCAAGACGCCGAACGATTTTTGCTGTGTCTCTCCGCCAATCGTATCAATCACCAGATCGATATCCGCAAGCGTTTCGGCAAAGTCGGTGTGGCGATAATCGATCACCTGATCCGCGCCCAGTATTCGGACAATATCAATTCCGTCACCCGATGCGGTTGCAATCACGCGCGCCCCGGCAGCACGTGCGAACTGAATGGCGAAACTGCCGACACCGCCCGCACCGGCATGGATCAGAACCGTCTGCCCGACATCAAGATTGCCTATCTCAAACAAGGCTTGCCAGGCTGTGCCCGCTGCGGTCGGGATTCCCGCCGCAAGTTCAAACGCCATACCGTCCGGCACCTTCACAAGATAATGCGCCGGAACACAGGCAAACTCGGCAAAAGCACCGCCCGCAACCGGATCCAGTCGGGCGATAACCTTATCCCCCCTGCGCCAGTTCGTCACATTTGCCCCGACTTCTTCAATCGTTCCGGAAAGATCCGTTCCCGCCGTATATCCGAATTCCAATGGGAAATATCCATGCAAGACACCGCTTTGCAACTTGATATCCAGCGGATTAAATGCGGCTGCCCGGACCCGGACCAGAACGTCATCCGGACCAATATCAGGTGTGGCAATATCGCCGATTACCGGTGCCCTATTGTAGCTATCAAGTCTGATCGCTTTCATCGTGCATCCCCCTGATCGGCGGTAGGCAATGCGCCCACTTGATGCAGCCAACCAAACCAGTCCTCAAGATGCCAGGTATGGGTCACCTTGCCATTTTCGACATAGTGGAATTCGTGGATCGGCATGCGAAATTCCCGTCCGCTCGCAGCAATTCCGAACCATTCGCCTGAATGCGTGCCTGTGATTTCAGCCCGCACTGCAACTCGGCCCGGCCCACCAATCATCTCATGGATGATGATGTTCAAGTCTGAGAATGCAGCCTGAAACGCCGTGATCAATGGCTTCATGCCATCGCGTCCCGGCTCCTGCCCGGGCGCAAGCGGAATATCCTGCCAGTCGCTGGTCACCGCCTCGTCGAGAAAGTCCACACATTCTGTAAAGGCGCGATAAAGTGCCTCGACCGCTTTGCGGTCCGGGGCCGACACCCCGGAAATCACCGGTGTATTAAGTTGATCTGTCATTTTGATTACCCATTCAGGATTGTTGAATATCGGGCAATGCTATCGGCCCCTTCAGCATACTTGAAATCAATATAAATTATGCAGTAACATCCACCTGATGGATTTACATGGCATCGACCTTAATCTGCTGGTGGCTTTCGATGCGCTGATGAAAGAGCGCAGCGTCACAGGTGCGGGCATTCGCATTGGCCGCACACAACCGGCCATGAGTGCTGCGCTGTCGCGGTTGCGCGGATTGCTAAATGATGAACTTTTCATCCGCAGTCCTTCTGGCCTGCAGGCCACCCCGCGTGCCCTTGAACTTGCAGAACCACTTGGTCATGCGCTGGCCGAAATTCAGCGCACACTTGATTTTACCCAGACCTTCGATCCGACGACATCCACCGCGACGTTTTCCATCGCAGCCTCCGATCATCCGACCTTCAAGGTTCTGCCTGTCCTGTTTGAAGCCCTGCGCCAGAAGGCACCGGGCATCACGCTTAGGGTCGGGAATTTTACGGCGCGCGACGATGCCATTGCGCTGCTTGATGCGGGCGAGGCCGACCTGACGATTGGTGTACCACCGACGGCAACCGGGCGCATTCTGAACCAGCCGCTTTTTTCGGAAGACTTCGTTTGTGTTCTGCGCCGTGACCATCCGGCAACCAAGACACCGCTGGATCTTTCGGCGTTTTTGTCGCTATCGCATTTGCTGGTATCACCGGAAAATGACCGCTTTGGTCTGGTTGATGCCGCGCTGGCAAAGATGGGGCATAAACGCCGCCTTGCCGTAACCCTGCCAACCCTTTATGCCGCCCCGCTTATGATTGCGCGTTCTGATCTGATCGCAACCCTGATGGCTGGCGTCATACCGGCATCGGGTCAGGCCGACGCGCTTGCGATCCGGCCGCTTCCTTTTGAACTTGAGCCGGTCGTTTTTTACATGTCCTGGCATCGCCGCAATGACGTACACCCCGCCCAACGCTGGCTGCGTGATTTCATCGCGGATCTGTCGCTGGATGGCTGACAAAAAGGGACCTGGCGTGAATGCACAGGTCCCCTGTCATAACGATCGGAATATAAAGTGACGGCCGATCAGCCCGCCTGCATGAAATAGCGCAGGGTCGGCGCGACAAAATGCGGATTTTCCCAGGTGGCATAGTGCCGACGGATTTGCTGTTCCAGTGCGGCGGGATCGCCGGTGGCATTTTGCACACGCTGTCTGACATCGGCGAAATAGGCCAGAACCGCCTCGGGCAATTCAGTACCGGCAAGATTGCCATGGCCGGGCACAATTGTGTTGGGTGCAAGGCTGATGATATCGCGCAGAACCGTCTCCCAGCGGGCGATATCGATTTCCTCGGCCTCGATCATCGGCGGGAAGAACGGAACGATTGGAAACATGCGCTCCTCCAGCAAATCACCGGCAAAAACGATCCCCTCGTCTGGCAGATGAATGATCTGGTCACCCGGGGTATGCGCCGTCCCCCATGTCCGCATGTCAACCACTCGATCGCCAAGATCAATCCTTGCCGTTGCACCGTCATACGTCTCATGCGGCCCTGTCAGAACCACACCATCGAGAAGATGGGTCTGCTCGGGTGGCAGAACCCCGTTGCGAAAACCGTCCAGAAGAATATCGCCACGTCGCGCAAGATGATCGCGCTGTGCACTGTTGTAATATATGCGCGCATCCGCACTGAAAACCTGTGCACCAAAGCCGTGTTCGGGATGGGCATGGGTCACTGTCAGAATGATCTTGCGGCCCGGCGCCAACCGCCGCGCGACATCAAGAACATTCTCGGCACTTTCAATACCCAACCCGCAATCAACGACAAGGACACTATCGCGCCCGACAATGATCCCGACATTGGGCACGAGCGTGATCCGCTTGTCCGGCAGGATGAAAACACCGGGCGCGATTTCAGACGGGAACCGGGCATCGACAATCGGCACCGGATTCGACGAAACCGGCGGATCAACGTTGTCACCTGCTTCCTGCGCCATGGCCGGAAGGCCTGGCAACATGCCCGCCAGACCGGCGAACAACGAAAGTTTGAACAAGTGTCGACGGTCCATCGTGGCGAGATCAAACGAGGAGGATTTTTCCATTTCAGTCACCTTTGCAAACAATGATCGGGGTGCGGTGGCACCGGAGACATTTACACAGTGGATAAAGTTTGAGATCGGTGACCATTCCTCTCAAATCGATAATCGATATATGGCTGCATCTACGATTACGATGTCGAAATCACCTCTTTCCCGCGACACGGCCTTGCGTTAAAACCCGCGAATGGACAGACCGATTTACATCACCCCCGAAGGGCTAGACGCCCTTAAATCCGAACTCGACCACCTTTGGAAAAAGGAACGGCCGGAAGTCGTGGCTGTTGTCCACTGGGCAGCGGGCAATGGCGACCGTTCGGAAAACGGGGATTACATCTATGGCAAAAAGCGCCTGCGCGAAATTGACCGCCGTGTGCGATACCTGCGCAAGCGGATCGAAGATGCCGTCGTTGTCCGCTCTGATGAACAACCCGATCATGCCCATATCTTCTTTGGCGCCACCGTCACCTATGTGAATGCCCGCGACGAAGAAAAAACCATCCGCATCGTCGGCGAGGACGAAGCCGACAGCCTAAATGGCAAGATCAGCTGGATTTCGCCGGTGGCCCGTGCCCTAATGAAATCAGGCGTCGGCGATGTCGTCACCGTTCGCACACCGTCGGGCGAGGATGAGCTGGAAATTCTTGAGATCAGCTATCCCGGCTAATCATCACGAACCGTGCGAAGAACGGCCAAAACCGCGGTCGATTTGAATAACATGTTGATATCATGTACACTTGCCCCATTCAGGACAGATGGAGAGCAAGCTTATGGGGACCGAAAACCCACTTTTGACGCGCGCCTATGCCCTGGCCGGGGACCGCGATGATATTCGCGCGGTATATGCCGATTGGGCCGAAAGCTATGACGATGACACCCTGATTGGCATGGGCTATGTCGCCCCGGCGATTGCCGCGGAAACACTGGCATCCGAAATCAGCTCATCGGACCGGGTGCTTGATGCCGGGTGTGGCACCGGACTGGTTGGCAAGGAACTGCACGAACAGTGCGAACCCACGATTGACGGTGTCGACCTGAGTGCTGACATGCTGAGAAAGGCGCGCCAAAAGGGCGTTTATGACGCACTTGAAACGGCCGATCTGACCCAGAAACTTGATATCAAGGATGATGCCTATGACGGTGTCATCAGTGTCGGCGTTTTTACATCGGGCCATGTCGGCCCGAGTGCGATGAATGAACTCGTGCGCGTGATCAAGCCCGGCGCACCGGCTGTCATCACGGTTCATGAAAAGGTCTGGGACAAGGATGGCTATGCGGAGCATCTTGAGCAGATGGAACAGGACGGTATCGCCAAGATCCGCGAAATCCGCGAGGCGCCGTATCATCAGAAAGAAGGCTATTCCTGCAAGCTTTGCATCCTTGAAGCGGCCTAGGCCCGCTCACCCTACATCCGGCTTTTAACCCGACGCGTTGGTTCGGCGATCAGGGGATCGTCGGGCCAATAATGTTTGGGATAGCGCCCCTTCATCTCGGCTTTCACCTGCGCATAGGACCCATTCCAGAACCCGATCAGATCACTGGTGACCTGAATGGGCCGTTGTGCGGGGGATAGCAGATGCAAGGTCACCGCGACCTTGCCATTCGCCACCTTTGGCGTTTCGGTGGCACCAAACATTTCCTGCATGCGCACCGGCAAAGCAGGTGTTTCACCGCTATAATCAATGCGGATGTTTGAGCCCGTGGGCACCTGCCAATGGGTGGGGGCCAGACGATCCATTTCCTGTCGCTGGTTCCAGTCAATCCCGGCGAGTAACGCCTCGGACAGATTGATCTGTTTAAGCTGGCCTCGTTTGGTAATGCCGCCGAGATAGGGTGCCAACCAGTCTTCAAGCGATCCCAAAAGCCCGTCGTCAGAAACATCGGGCCAGGCATCGCCCTCCACCCGATGAAGAAACGCCAGCCTTGCGCGCAAGCCTTCTGATGCCTTGTCCCATGGCAGGCAATGCAGGCCAAGTTTGCGGATACCCTCCATCATCGCTGCAACAATCGCATCGGGATCGGCTTCGTCATGGGTGGCTTTTTCATCCAACACCAGCGCGCCGATCCGGCGTTGCCAGCGGGCGGCAACCGCATCGCTTTGCGCGTCCCAGAAGACTTCCGTGCCCTCGGAAATCTGATCGGCAAAATGGGTTTCAAGAGTTGCACGCGCCACCGGGGCAGCAAGGTAAATCTTGGCCTCGCGCGCCTGCCCGTCCAGTTCGGCCACCGCGATATAGGGCTCCGACGCCAAGCTATCTTCATTGGGTAAAACACCGCCGCGCCCGCCCGAAAGGCGATAGCGCGCGTCCGCCCCCTTGCGCCGCTCCCCGATCCGGTCGGGATAGGCAAAGGCCAGAAGCAATCCGACCTCATCGGCGCGATCCACGCGCGCGGTATCGGGTTTTGCCAACCCGCTCTGCTTTGCAGCATCGCGCAAACGGCGGGCAAGTTGCTTGGCGGCCTCCGATATCATTTTGGGCGCCCGGCCCTTGATGATCGCCTCAACCCGGATGCGCAAATCCGCCCCGCGCCCGCGCATGAAATCACGATCAGACAACAACGCCGCCAGCGCACAGGCGACATCATCAAGGCCAAGCTGAGCGCCGCGCAACATCATATGCGCCAACCGCGGATGGACCGGCAATCCGGCCATGGCAGTGCCCATCGGGGTAATGCGGTTTTCGCCATCAAGTGCTTCAAGGCCGCGCAAGACATCGCGCGCCTGATCAATCTTGGCGCGATCCGGTACATCCAGCCACCGCAGCGTTTCGGGATCGGTAACACCCCAGCGCGCCAGCTCCAACGTCAGCGGCGCCAGATCGGCCTCGGCAATTTCGGGCGCGGTAAAGGGCGCACGCGCACGATGTTCGTTTTCCGGCCACAGGCAATAGCACACGCCCGGCTCCAGTCGCCCGGCGCGGCCACGGCGTTGCTCGGCACTGGCTTGCGATGATTTGACCGTGACCAGCCGCGTCATGCCCGACGCCGGATCAAACCTTGGCAGGCGTTGCAGGCCGCTATCAATCACCACCCGGATGCCATCAATGGTCAGCGACGTTTCGGCAATCGCGGTGGCCAGAACGACCTTGCGCTTGCCGTCCGGGGCGGGCTGGATCGCTATGTCCTGCGCCTTTGTATCCATCGCGCCATAAAGCGAGGCGATGATGACATCACTTCCCACCGCATCCTTAAGCGCACTTTCAACCCGGGTGATTTCGCCCTGCCCCGGCAGGAAGACCAGGATCGATCCGCTTTCCTCGCGAAGGGCGGTTTTGATCGCGCCGGTCATTTCCACATCAATGCGGAAATTGCCCCATTTATCGGGCTTGGGGGCCACGTATCTCGTTTCAACCGGATAGGCGCGGCCTTCGGATGTGATCACCGGGCAATCGCCCATCAGTCGCGCAATCGGATCACCATCAAGGGTGGCCGACATGACCACAAGGCGCAGGTCATCACGAAGTGCTCCCTGCGTTTCAAGGGCAAGGGCCAGGCCCAGATCGGCATCCAATGATCGTTCGTGAAATTCATCAAACAGGACGGCGGCAATGCCGGAAAGTTCAGGGTCATCCTGAATCATGCGGACCAGGATGCCCTCGGTCACGACCTCGATCCTGGTGTCCTTGGAAATCTTGCTGTCAAACCGGACGCGATAACCCACACGCTCGCCAACCGCCTCGCCTAGTAACTGCGCCATGCGCCGCGCACTGGCACGCGCGGCCAGACGACGGGGTTCGAGCATGATGATCTTCTGATCCCCGCGCCACGCGCAATCAAGCAGCGCCAGCGGCACCTTTGTCGTCTTGCCAGCACCCGGTGGCGCCTGCAAAACCGCATTGGTGCCGTTTTCCAGCGCGGAAATCACCTCCGGCAGGACAGCATCAATCGGCAGGGCGGGAAATCGGGAACTCATATGTTTTCAATACTCAGCTTGGCACAGCAGATGTCTGTTTGCGGGCATCGCCTAGCAATATCCCCGCGGGGTTGGCCGGGGCAATGAAAATCACGCCAGAATTTACTCTGGCAGCGGATGCCGATTGATCGGCCTCAATGCGCGCGCCCCTGATGATGATAGAATGATTTTATTGTTTTGGGCAGTTTCCCGCCTTCGATCCGCAAAAATGCGACGGGTCATCTGCACATAATGGTCTCATCCCTTCGGAACAGGAGACTTATGATGAAAAGATATCTCGCAATTACCGCAATCGGACTGATGCTTGCCGGTGCGCTTGGCGTCGCCCAGGCCCAACAAGGCCCGCAAATGATGAACCCTAACGGCCAAGGCATGATGCAGGGCCAAGGCATGATGCAGGGCCAAGGTATGATGCAAGGTCCGGGCATGATGGGTCAGGGATATGGCCCGGGCAACGGACAAGGTTACGGTCCCTGCAACACGATGCCGTGCAATAACGGTGCGATGGGCCCCGGTATGATGAACGGTGCCATGATGAATGGCGGCATGATGATGGGTGGCATGATGGGCAAAATGCATGGCCCGGAAATGATGATCGTCATGATGGACACCAACGGCGATGGCCAATTGGCGCTTGAAGAATTCCAGGCCGTCCATAACCGGATGTTCAACTATCTTGACAAAAACGGCGATGGCCAACTGACCGCTGACGAGCTGCGCCAACGCTAACCGCCGAGTTTAGCCACCGCGCCTGATGCCAAGGATGACGCCCTGCTCCGCCCCGATGCGCTGCAGGGTCTTCATCCCGCGCGTCAGGCCATAAAGCGTTTCCATCGCGCCCTCAGCCTTGGCCCGCGATGCTGCCGCGCGTGTGATATCATAAAGCCCGCGAAACACAGGTTCGGGCAAGGCACGCAAGGCCGCCTCCTTCTCCGCCCGGTTCGGATCGGGATGGGTAAAACTGAGTGGCGTGGTCGGGTCAAAATTCGACATGGTTTGATCTTGCGGGCTCGACGGGTTCGGCTTGGTGTTTTCTATCACGATTGACAGTGCCCAGACCATCCATGCCTGCGTCCAGCGCATGTAATTGCGCCGATCTGGCCGGCCGCCTTTCTTTATCCCGGCAAAGAACAGATCACGGCTCGGATCAAAAAGATTTTCTGCTGCCCATTCAGATACCCGGATCGCCCCGTCGCGGTCCCCAAACCGGCAAAGACTTGCCATCGCCTGTGCCACTGCATGGGCATCAAGGTAGCCATCCCGCCCGGCAAAGCTGCGCGGCAGGTCCTTTTTATCGAAGCACGCTGCGCGATAGAATTGCCACCCACATTCAATGGCTTTGTCCAGCCCGTCCATCCCCGACGCCCGCAAGCTGTCGAGAAGATCAAGAACATAGCCCGTGTGAAACCCGTCCACGAACTGGTGATGGGACCGCGTGCCATAGGCCCAACTGCCATCAGACTGTTGCGCATTGATAACGCGCTCCACCGCCAGTGCGGTTTTGTCATTCAGTCCTATCACCCGATGCAGTGCAAAGGCCGCCCAAAGGCTGGCATTATGGATTTCAACGACAACATGATCGAAATAGGCGAAATAGCCTTCCCGCCAGAGCTTGTCTTCAACAAACCCGGCCGCATGAACCAACGCCGGGTGATCCTTTTGCATCCCGCTTTGAAGTAACGCATCAACGACAAAGCTTGTCACAATCGCATTGCTTTGATGACGTTTGGCGTAAAACGCCCGCGCCTGCCATTCAAAAGGATATCCCCACCCGCCATCCGGGTTTTGCATTTCAAGCAGGCGTCCCCGAACATCACAAAGGACCACACCCTGCGCGGCCCCACCCAGCAGGGCTAGTGTCTTCGGATTGACCATATTGGGAATGCGAACAACCTTGCGCAAGCCTTCCGGGCCACGCTTGATTGCCTGTAACCAGACCAACCGCGCCAGTCGGAACCGGCCAAGGCCGCTTGCGCGGAATAAAGCACTCTCAAGCCCGTCAAACGGATCGGCCCCGGCAAAGCCATCCGCGACCATGCGGTCCATCACACGATCCCGGATATCGATCAGACGATCCCTATTCATGCGCACACCTCGCACGGGCGTCAATCCCGGCAGCCATACCGCAACAGATCAGATAATGCCCGTAATTCAGCGTATTATCCGTCACCATGGTCAGCATCACCGAAAGCAGGATACAGACGGCAAGACGCACATGGCGCACGGTCCAGAGCATCACAATCCATCCCGCCGCCCAAAGCACTAGCCCGACAATGCCGGTTTCAAACAGCATGCGAAAATGATCGTTATGCAAAGCGCCAAAGGATGCGAAGGATTGATAGCCGGACAGGATTTCCTCCACCGACCCGGTCCCGAAACCAAGCCATCTTTGCCCGCCAGAGCCGCCTTGCCACATCCCCCAGAAATCCTGCCAGAACGCCAACCGCCCACTGCCATGGGTCAGAAACAGGCGCGGTAGATGCGACATTGCAAACCAGCCAGCCAAGCCCAAGACGACACAGGCAACAATCCACGTCATCGCCCGCGAAAACCGGATCATCCCGATCAGATTGACCAACATCGCCAACACCGCAATCCGCGTTTGACTGAGCAACACGGCCAAGGCCGATCCCGCGACAAGCAGTCGACAGCCCCGCCACCCGGCCACCGAACAGAGCGCAAAAAGCCCCAAAAACAAGAACGGCTGATTAAGGCGCATGCCTTCATGGGTCATCTGAAACGAACTAGATAGCAGCAGATAAACCACCAGAACCGGCATCATCACCCGAAGACTGTCCCGGCCAATTAACAGCCCGACCAACAGCCCGACCGGCAGCATCATAAGGTTGCCGATCAGACGGAGTTTTTCGATGCTGGCCCCGTTGCCAGTGGCAATGACACCAGTCAGCCCGGCAAGAGACAAACAGCCCGCAAGCAAACCCGGCGTAATTCGAACCGGGCGGGCGTAACCACACAGCATCGCAATCCAGAAACCAAGCAGAATAAGCTTGGCGACCATTCCGCCCGCTGCAATCAGCCAGAACGAGGCGCCCATCAAAAGATTGCCCGCAAATACCAGCCAGATCGGCAGTGAGAGTGTTTGGCTTGCGGTTCCCTGCCCCTGCCCGGAGTACTGTATGACCTCGAACGGAAGAGTTTTCATGGCGCTGCGCCTCGCGCAAGCCGCGCGACACGCTGCGAAAATTCGGTTAGTCTGAAGCTCTTGATTTCAAAGCAGATTGGCTGACCTTGATGCTCTGGCTGGCGCAAACCTGTCTGATGGTGCAGATCATTCTGGCCCCGCTGTTGCTCGGCGGATTGCGGCCATGGGCGCTTGCCCTTTTGGCGATCCTGACCGGTATCGGCGTGCTTGCGATCTGCCTGCGTCTCGGTCCTGTCCAAATCGGCAAGCACCTGCTGTATCTTTGGATCGGGATCGCCGGGCTGATTGGTTGGTCGATCCTGCAAAGCCTGCCGATCTGGCCAGTTCGAACCTATCCGTTCAATGCGCCGCACATTGCACTCGCCCCGTATGGTTGGCTGAATATGGCGACCTATCTGATCTGGCTGGGCAGTGTGGCGAGCCTGACCGCGCTTTTGGCGCGCCTTCACAACCATCTGAATATCACCATCGCCCGCACAATTGTCATCACATGCGCCGTTCAAGTGGCGCTTGCCGCAGGTGCCGATGTGATGGGCTGGCAGACGACATTCTGGTTTGCCAAACAGGCCCATCTTCACGACTGGACCGGCAGCTTCGCCAATCGCACAGCGTTCGGAATTCTGATGGGGTTCGGTATTCTCGCCTGCCTGTTTTTGTATAATCAGAGCCGGGCGCAGAGCACATCCAAGCGCCTTGATCAGGCCGGAGGCTGGCTGGCGATTGCTATGCTTTTGGCAACTGCCGTTGTCCAGAGCCATTCGCGGCTGGCCTTTATCATGGCGCTGGTTGGCGGTGTGATTTTCATCATCTTGACCCCGCGCGAAAACGTGCAAAGCATTAAGCGGCTGATTGTGATCGCGCTTGGCATCATCGCGACCATTGCCGTCACAGCCTTCGCATCGCCGGAACTTTTCACGCGCTTCACCGACCTTGCCCGCAGTGATCTGGTCCAGCGCGATGATTTGTGGATCACCGCCCTGCATGCGATTGCAGAACGGCCATTGACCGGATGGGGTGCCGACAGCATTGGACTGGTCATTGCTCATTTCGCCACCCCGGACCTGAACGCAAATGCCAAATGGTTTAGCAGCCATAACCTTTGGCTCGATGGCGCAATCGTGTTTGGTGTTCCAGTCATGCTGATCCTGCTGGCAGCCCTCGTCATCGCGATCAAAACGGTGCTTGCCACCTGCCTACAACCCGACACGCGTGCGCTTTTGATCGCCCTTTTTGCGATGGCAATGCTTGGCAGCATGGGTGATTGGGTCATGGTCATGCCTGCCCTTATTCTGCCGGTGGTGATGCAGGGGATGGCAAGCTTTGAAGCCGCACTTGCAGCCCATCGCGCAGCACCTGCACGCGGGGATCGCGCGGGGCAATCGCCTGTGCCTGATCGAAAAGCTTTGCGCTAAGCGCCAAATCATCGTCGGCCACTATTTTAGCCTTCAGCCCCAGCAAAACTGGATCAAACGGCCGTTCGATCAGCTGCTGTTTTAGCAGTTTGTCAAACGCTGTGCCATCGACCACCATCGCATCACGCTCTGCACCAAAGCCGTCTCCGTTGGCAAAGGCTGCGCGTTTGTTTTCAAGCTGCGATAGCGCCCTGCCTTCCGAAACCAGGACCACGCCGCCAGAGCCAATCAACAGCAGGGCAATCACAATCAGGGCAGCCTTCATGACGTCGCCCCCTCGGTTGCCATGGCCGTCTGTGGCTTGCCATAGGCGGCACGCGGCTTGGCACCGTTCAAAACAATGCCCTCTGGCACAATATTGGCTGCGCGCAATTGCGACAGGGCCTGGGTGATATCGCGGCGCTTGCTGTGGCCGCAGCGCAGGGCAAACAGCCTGACATCGGCCAGTCCCAGCGCAATCACACCATCGGCAACCGACAGGATCGGCGGCGTATCAATAATCACATGATCAAACCGGGTGCGCAGGTGCTTGATCAAATCGGGCAATTGTCCGTCAATCATGCCTGTTGCGATGTTTCCCGGCACCGGCATACGCGCACCAACATATCGATACCCCTCGCCGTTCTCTGCTCCGCTAAGGGTGGCATCCAGATCCACAATCCCTGACATCACATCAGTCAGATCAGCAGTCATTTCACCATCATGCCGCGCCCGGTTAGGCGGTGCCGGGTCATGCAAATCCGCATCAAGGACAATCACCGATGCTCCTAGTCCAGTCAGCTTTTCGGCCAGCGCATGAACGATGTGACTTTTGCCATCGCCCGAGAGTGCTGAGCCAAGTGCAATCACCTGTCCGTCCTTTTGACGTTGGTTTGAGACGTCTCTGCCCTGCACCATGATCCGCATCAAAACCGCCAGATGGCCTGCGGCCTCGTCATGGGGAGCGGCGCTGGCGGTCTTGTTCGCCCTCGACCGTTCCGGAATACGGGCAAATAACGGGATGCCGAATGCCGCCTGAGGATCAAAGTCGTCATTAATGCTTTGATCGAAATAGTGACGCAGCATTGCGGCAACCACGGCGGCAAACAACGCAATCATGATCGCCAACACGGCAAGATCGTGCTTGGCCGGAAATTCGGTTGCCGTGGGCAAAGTAGGCGCACGCAGGATCGCGGCATCCCCCTGAAATGCTGCCATTTCACGGCGCAAGGCTTGCACCTGCTGTCCCAAATCCTGAACATTGGCGCGCGCCATGGCGACAGATCGCACCAGGGCAGCCTGCCCCTGAACGCTTGTATTGCGGAGAGCCATCCGATCCTGCCAACGATCCCGTTGGGCCGTGATCAGATGCAGCTTTTCTTCCGCCCCGGCAAGGGCGATATCCATTTGACCGGCGATATTGCTGGCGACAGCAGCCAGTTGGTTATGCAGATCGTTCAGTTCTTGCTGCTTGCCCTGCATGGTTGGATGCTTCGGGCCGTAACGCTGATCAAGCCTGACGAATTCCTGTTTTGTCGTCTCGAACTGGGCCGAGATTTGCCGAACCACTGGATGGCTTGCCACATCGTCAATCGCCAGAAGATCATCAAGGTTTGCCGCCTCATTGCGGCTTTGGCGCGCAAGCCTGAGGCTGACAACCTCCTGCCCCAGTTTTTCAGCCTGCTCATCGAGTGCATAGATGCGATCCAGCATCCGCGCATTCTCATCCGGGTCCAGAATACCGGCGCTGTTTTGCAAGCTGGCCAGATCCCCTTCCAGACCATCCAATTCAGTTTGCGCAGATTGAAATTGTGCCTCCGCCTCTTCAAGTTGTCTTCGAATGGCGGCTTTTTGCCGGTCTTCGCGCTGCCAAAGATAACTTTCAACAACGGCCATCAACGCCTTTTGCGCTGTTTCCGGATGGCTTGCGGTAAAGGCCACCTCAATGACCGCCGCATTGCCAACCCGGGCGGTTTCCAAAGCATTGCGAAGATGAGAGATCCCGTCTGTTTCGAGATCACTGGATACCGGCATATCCGTCAGCGAAACACCCTCTCCGCGCATAACCGAAAGTGCGGTGGAAAGTGTTTTCTGCCCTTTGATTTCCGCAATTGCCGTTTCGATTTCCTGGGAGGTTACAATGCGCCGGTCGGTGTTGAATGCCGCTGGCATCTGGCGTTCCGCGATTTCCACATTTGCAGAAAGCCCGATTTCGGTGACGGATCGATAATCCCCCTGCCAATTGGCGATCCCGCTCAGAAGCGCGATCAGGACCACAACAAAGGTCAGTGCGACAACCCCGCGCCTTTGCCAAAGAATGCTCAACAAATCGCGCAGGGACGGATCAAACCGTTCTTGCGTGACGCCGGTAATCGCGACGGGATGGTTGGGATGCTCTGTCATCTCGGGCTTGCATCCTCAAGTTCTGGAATTCCGATTGGTTCCTGATAATCCTCAACTCCCCAATAGCTATCGACGACGGGGTTTCGCGGGCCACCAACAAAAAGAAGCGAATAACGCAGCGCCCGTTCGGTTTCAGGTGGCCGCACGGAACCGACAACACGCGGTGCGACTTCGGGCTCGATGCTTGCGGTAAATGATTGTTGTTCGCCTGCGAATATCAGTGCTTGATTGGCATTGCGTTCAAACAGGCGCTCTGCCAAATCCGAAGAATTACCCCGGACGATTTCCGAAAGGCGCCCCGGGTCGGGATGAAGATCAAGCAGACGCAGGACCACCCCACCCAGCACGGTCTCCAGCAAAAAACGGCTACTGCCGCCGCCCAGAACCACATCAAACAGACCAAGCAATACTTTAAGGCTGTCCTCTGCCACCTGCCAATCGATGTCAGATTGTTGGTTGGTGCCATCCTCTGACAGCACAGCTCCGATAAGTGCATCAATCAATTTGGCGACGTCTTCGGTGGCTTCGACCTTTGCGATTTCGGCCTCTATCCAGCTGATCGCCGCCTGCCGGTTTTCCAGATCAAACGTCGCTGTGGTTGTTGGCTGCGCCTGTAAATCGGCGGCCGTTGTCAGCATCATAAAGATGAGCGAAATGGTTGCCACTTTTTGTAGGGCACACCAAAAGCGCCGGAGTTGAAAACGCACAATCCGTGGCGCGACAAGGCGGGCAAATGCCCAAAGCCCAGGCCCATAGCGCGGGATCATGTAGCGTGGCTGACAGAAGATACGCCAAAGGAACTCCAACCCGCACCGCTGCCAGATAACCGGGGCCCGCCGGACATTCCCGGCCAGAACATCAAACGCCCCGCCAACACCCATGGCAAAACGGCATCCGGTCTTGGCCGCGTACTGGTCAACGAACAGCTCCTTGCGCGGCGATGGCAAGGCGACAAAAACGGCATCTGGTGTGGCCTGTGCAACACAATCAGCCAGCTTTTCATCATCGGGCTCATAACCGTGATGGGTACCCGCGATGATCAGTCCGGGAAAACGTGCAGGCAATGTCCCCTGCAACTGATCCAACACATCCTGACGCGCCCCCAACAGGAAAACCCGCGTGCCATCCTGTGCGAACTGCGCCAGAAGATCGGTCATCAGATCAATGCCAGTGACGCGCTCGGCAACCTTGATCCCCAACAGGCGGGCTGCCCACACAATCCCCATGCCATCAGCCGACAGGCAATCTGCGCGCGAAAGTGCCGAAAACAACCGATCATCGCGCAATGCTGCGGGCAGTTTGGTCGCATTCAGGCAATGGTGGCGAAAACAGGCTTGGTTGGCCGTCGCCGTACCTTTGCGAAGCCTCAAGGCGATATCAGCACAGACGACACGGCGTCGTCTCGTATCGAGCGGCAACCCGAAGAAGGCAGCTGTGTGCCCTTTGAGTTCGTCACGCATGCGCCACCCCTGTCACCCCGGTCGGACAGTTAAAAACGGCAGAAACACAAAGTTCCTGCTGTTGGCGTCCGTCTTTCGCCGCCGTCAACGATTTAAGTGACGGCTAATTGGTTGAATTGAATGGTAACTTATGATTGAGTTACAGGCAATATTAGCATCTCAAGGTGATCGCCGCGGTGAGGGTGACTTTACTGACAAACCTTGTGCCACCCTACCGATCTGATGCCTATAACGCGCTTCATCATCGCGCGATGGCCGCAGGCGGAGGTTTGCGTGTACTATGTACCCAACATCGCGAACCACAACGCAACTGGTCAATCACAACACCCGCATTTGATTATATCACCGTGCCGGGCGTGCGAATTCCCCTTGGTGAAAACCGAACCCTGTCACTTCCGTTTGGCGCCACACGGGCTGTTTGCCGTGAACCAAGTGATGCGTTGATCATAAACGGTTTTGGCATCGCGCAATGGCAGGCGCAAAACTGGGCACTGAAACACCGCATTCCGACCGTGATGCAATTCGATGGCTGGGCAGGCTCCGATGCCAACTATGACAATCCGCTTCGGCGCAGATTACGCCGGGTCATGATTGCCCGTGCCGATGGCTTTGTCGCCGCCAGTTCGCGCGGGGCGGGTTGGTTTGAAAGCCATCGCGCATCGCCAGATCTTATTTGGATCGCCCCCATCCCCCCGTCATTTCCCTTGCCCGATATTTCCACCAACCAAAACTCGGCGGAACGACAATACGACATCGTTTGGTGTGGTCGTACGACGGTTTCAAAGGGCTTTGACGTCTTTATTCGGATCGCAGCAGAACTGTCGAAGGCAGACATTGCAAAACGCATCGCCATTGTTGGCAGTACCAACATTAAAAACACCGCAAGGCTTACGCAATCATCCGGTCTTGGTGATCAAGTGGATATATTCGGACAACTTCCCCCCGATCAACTCCCGCCCATTCTGACCAAAAGCAAGATCGCTCTTTTCCCCAGCCGAAACGATGCTTATGGCGTTGGTGTAATTGACGCGATTGCCTGTGGTGCGGTTGCACTCGCAAGCCCATTCACCGGCTGCGCACCAGATGTTTTGCGCGGTCCCGAAATCCTGCCGATCGATAATCCGCAAGGTTGGATCACGGCCTGCAAACGCCTTCTTGATGCGCCGCAACTTCTCGAGGACACGCGTCTGCATCAAGCAAGGGAAATTGCCAATAGCACCCCCGCCCATCACAGCGACACCATGTGGCAGGCAGTTCATCAGGCGGTTAATCATAACCCGGACGTGCGGCGGTGGGGATGATCACGCCACATCGTAACCGCAGCATGAAATCCGAGCCATCCGTCTGGATGATCAGCCGTGTCGATCAGGCCAGAATTCTGGCCAAACACCTCGCCGATCAGAAACGGCTGGTACGTTGGGACAGTTTTTGGCGCCATGACGGTACGGGTCTTGTCCGCCCGCCATCACGCCATGTCGGTACTGCACTTTGCGATATCCCCGGCCGCCACCTTCTGCCCGATATGCTTGGCAAAACGGCCCAAAAGCTTCGGTTACCGGCGCGCAATCTTTATTCCGACATTCCACTGTCGCTGCTGGCCGCCTTTCAAATGCCAAACGCCGACATCCTGCATGGGCAGGGCAATTACAGCCTGCCTGCCATGCGTCGCGCAAAGGCACGAAATATGATCACGATTTCCGATGTCACCGGCCAACTGGCCGAAATCCGCCATGTTCAGCTTGTCGGCGAATATGCATCCCACGGCCGCACCCACCGCGAAATATCGGCCTTCCTTGCCAGTCGGCGCACAGCCGAAGCACGATTTTCCGACGCGGTATTTGCGCCCTCGGATACGGTCGCGGACGGCCTGCAAAGAACTGGCATCGCGCCTGACAAGATATATCTCGTCCCCTTTACGTCACCACATTGTCAGGCGCTATTGGATCGAAAACGTTTCGCGCGCGACGATACGGTCATCCGGCTTCTTTATGTTGGCAACCTGTCGCTTGCCAAGGGCACAGCCCATCTTCTGGCGGCTTGGAAAACCATCCGCCGGCAATTCCGTTTAAGGACCGAACTAACCCTGATCGGCGCGGCACAACCCTGTGCCAAGGACCTGCTTTCAAATCTGCCCGACGGGGTGAAGTGGTTTGGCCCCCTGCCGCACGATCAGGTTGCCAATCATATGTTGGCTTCCGAAATCTTTGTCTTTCCCAGCCTGACGGAGGGCAGCAGCCTTGCCACCATGGAGGCGATGGCAGCCGGCTGTGCTGTCATCACCACCTTCGATGCTGGCAGCCCGGTGATCAATCAGAAAAGCGGCCTGATCATCGCGCCACGGGATCGAAATGCGCTTGTAAGTGCAGCAACAAACCTGATCACACAGCCCGAGATGCGCCGAACCATCGCCCAAACGGCCCGCGCTCAAATCGCCCGTGACCTTCGCCACACTTATGGAACGCGGGTTGATCGAGCCTATGAAACCATTCTGTCACGCCATGGTTAGATGGTCAGCCCTCCTAAAATCAGCGGGTTCTCGGCTATATCCAGTGTGGATGATCGGCGCCAATATGATTGCGCGGCTGGGCGGTATGGCAATCCTTGTTCTGATCGGTCACGCCTATTCAGAGGCCGATCTTGGCGCCTATTTCCAATTGCTCGCCATGGTCGGTCTTGCGGTTACCGCGACGCAGGCTGGCAGTGGTCCACTTCTGGTGCGACTGGCACAAAATGCAGCCTTCGGACAGGCCATGCATGTTGTCTCCACAAGGTTCCTGATTGCAGGGTTCACCTCGATCCTGATCGTCACGACAAACAGCGTTCCGCTTGCGCAATATTGGCCACTAATCCTGATCCCGATTGCCGCCGCCCTTTCGCCCGACTGGATGATTGCGGCCAAAACCCGGTTTTCACGGCTCGGTATGATTGCGGTTATTGGTCAGGGATGCGGGATAGTGGTGGCGGTTTGGGCTTCGCTCAGCCAATCAGATTTGGCGCTTTACCTCATTGTGCCTGCGGTTTCTCTGACAAGCCTTGCCCTCGCAATAGCATTTGCATTTGAACAGTCGCCATGTCATTCCACCAACGCCGAGCCTGCCCCCAAGTCCAGCGTATTCGGCCTTGTCGGCTTTACCCTGCTCGCCGGGTTTCTGCCAAACCTCGACTTTGTCCTGTTGGGCACAGACAATGATCCACTGTTTCTGGCGCAACGCGTTTTCCTGTTTTGCGCCGGCCTGATTGCAGCCATTGCCTCAACCCTGTTTGCCAAAAACGAGGTGGGCCAAATACGTGACATCTGGCTTTTGGCACCGATGGTATTGATCGCGGGCCTGCTGTTGTTCCTGCCAGACAAATTGGCCGATCTATTCTTTGCCAGCCCGTCTGATGATCTGATCACGATCCTTCAAATCGGTGCAGCCTGGCCGGTATTGATGGCATTCATCGCCCGACAGATCCTGATCTTGCAGGAAATATCAGCGGTAAAATGGCTGGGTTGGGGATGCCTTGCACTGATGATCATCTCGGCATCGGCCATACCGCCCCGCGACCTCGCACCCGACATCATGATGCTGATCGAACTCCGCTTGGCCTATCTGGTTCTGATCCTGCTGGCCTGCCAAAAAGTCGCAACAAGACGGCAGGTCATGGCATGAGGCAACTGACCACCACCATCACCCACAATAAGCTGATAAAAGGCCAGTATGGTGACATCACCTTTGGTCCGTGGGGACTGGAATGCTCGGACCAGCATTCCTTTGTGACACTCACCGACCAACCGCGAAACGCCAGACAGATCGGTGATATCTGGCACCTTTCTGGCGGGCGAATATGTACCACGTACGAAACCCGCAAGCCCACCCCAAACACAATCGGGCTTAAGCTACGCATTCAGGCACTGGACGATATCCTGCTGCAAGATGCCGTCATCCGGCTGGTATTTGACAAAACCGCCATCAAGCACGGGCGGATCGCAAACAAAACAGTTCACCACACCAACGGCGACAAATACCGCCTTTATCCAACCAACAAGGTCGCGCTGATCGGGCAGGATGGCGCAACCATTTCCGTGAGTTTGGATCACGCGGACGGGGCGGGCCGGTTTGATCCATACATGTATCTGCGCGATCGCGAGGATCACTGGATCATTCATGCCCGCCTGCTGCCAAGTGATCCGGTTGATCAAGTCTGGTTGCGCTGGGCAAACCGATTTTTCACGCTATCGGCACCCGGTTGGTTTTCAGCTTTGCTCTGGCGTATGCCACCTCTCAAAAGGCTGATCTGGCGCTTGCGCGAACGCATGGGCCGTCACTGCCCTGAAATTCAGGCTGTGCCGCTTAATCGCCTCAAAGCGGGGCAGTCGTTGTCGATGGAGGTGACATGTCACTTTCAGTGAGCCAGGACATGCTTCGCTTACGCTGCCTCAATCTAGCCAAGCGGATTGCAGACGATCTCGCAACACGTCAACTGACGACTGGGCATTTTGAACAGCCGGACTTTTACGCCAAGGCCTTTGCCGTAAATCTCTGGACGCGGATTGATCCCGTTCAATTTGGTTCAAATATTGCCCGCGCCCGTCATGCCCTGAAATCAGAGCCGCGCGATAAAACCTACCACCGCGAATTCATCGAATATGCGTTGCTGGATACGCCGGGCCTGTCATCGGAAGCCATCACCGACATCCTTCGGGGTGCGAAACCGCAACGTCCCGATGTCGCGAACTGGCAAATACTTGAGCTGATCAATCGGCAGAAACGAAATGCTGGACTAACCGCAAAGCTCCTCAACCTCGTCCATTTCACCTTCATCTCGTTTCGCTATTGCCGCGCACCAGTTTTCATGGACCGACCAGCCTGCTTCTCCACGCAGTACCACGCCTTTTGCGCAGCTCTTCTGTCTGACAGTCCCCATAAACGCCATAAACGTATTGCCAACCGGGCCACTGAAATGCTGGCACAACTTGCTGGGACCCATGGATTTGTCAATCTGCTCGGACGTGGTGCTGGGCAAAGTTTTGGCGCGGCCTGCGCGCTTTATGTGTTGCTAAAAACCGGATACCGCGACGAAGCAGAGGCAATCCTGCATCGGCTGGAAGATGCTGTTCTCACGGCAGGTGAACTGCCGCTCAACCTGCTCGCCCCTGCGCCCTTGCCCGAAAACCCCGGCCCCGAAATTCCACAAACACCGGGATGGTACAGCTATAACCGCCACGATGATTACCTTGCCTTTGCAGGTTATTGGCTGCTGAAGGCCTCACAACTGCCAGTGCCAAAACGGATCCGTTCACCTGCTTCGGCAACTATCGCCCGAAACACCATCGCGCAGTTTTCATCCTCCTACTATCACGCGCAAATGACGCTTTGTGGCAGACAGAATTTTGATGTCTCCGGCGCCCCCGTCATTGTTTCGGACCAAGGAAAACCTGCCCGCATCTTCCTGCCACCAACCGGCGGAGAACAGGATGCGCCCAGCCTTAATGACCAAGCCTCACAGCCGCTTCCCGCGATTGGCGAGACCGAATTTGCCCGCTTTCTTCAGACCCGCCAGATATCTGAGAACAAGATTGATGTAAGTTTCGAGCTTGCAGGTATTGTTGGTCATCGAACGATCGAGTTTCAAAACGCGCGTGTTATTGTCTCTGATCAGATTCCCGACTGCGCAGCTAACGAAGTCGAACTGTTCCGAATTCTGATTGATGGCAACATCGGCCTGACCCAGATCGCGAAAAACACCATCATCTGTCCAGAACTCGGAATAAAGCTGATCGCAAGCGCCCCGCTTCACATGATCCCACAAGCAACATTCAGCGCTGCTGGTCCGGCAACAAGGATCAGTGCGAAGACAGGGCAAGGGCATAACGTCACTCTAGCCATCTCATGGGGAGATTCTGATGCGTGAGCCGATCACCATCATCACGACCGTGCGCGATGGCGACGCCCATATGGATCGCTATTTCGGCAATCTGCGCCAGATACTCGGTCCCCGTGATCATGCGTTTATTGTCGATGACGGTTCAACCGCGCCCCTTGCAACGCCATCAGACTGGCACAACGAACCGAGACTGATCGTCCTTTATCCCGGCAAAATTGGACGCGGTGCTGCACTTAACCTCGCGATTGAGAACAGCCCGACCGATCTGATTGCCATTCAAGATATCGATGACATTTCCTTGGCCAGTCGACTGGATCGGCAAGTTGATGTGCTTTGCAATAACCACAATCAACTTGTCTTCGCGCGCGCCATGTCCGATCCGTGGCGACCGACTATGGCAGCCGTCCAGCACTTTTCAGCCGCACGGCTTTGTTTCAGTAATCCACTACATCATTCGTCACTTGTCATGCATCGCTCTGTCTGGGCGCGTGCGGGTGGTTATGCGACGGATTTACCCTGCTGCATTGATCTGGATTTTTATCTGCGCGCCTGCTGTGTTACCAAGGCCCGCATCAGTCGACTTAACAGGCGCCTGATCGAACGTACCCTTGATGCGGGCACCCGCCATTTCGCAAGGATACCGAACGCGCTTTATCAGAAAACACGTGCTTCCGTTCTTGCGCGTTATCGACCTGACCTGCCTTGTTCGATCTGGCTCGCAGCTGCCAAACTTCGCGACTTGCAATTGTTTTCGGCAAGGGACGTTCGATGACCAACCGCCCGAAAATCATCGCCATGGTTCAGTTGCCACCGCCCATGCACGGGGCGGCCCAAATGAACCAGTTTGCCATTACGGCCTTGGCGAAAGACTTTGATTTGCATGTCATTGAAATGCGCTTTGCCCGGACATTGTCCGACGTAAATCAATTTTCGCTGCGCAAGATCGGGTTGGCAGTTTGGTTACTGCTGCGCCTGATCTTTGCATTGCCAAGCGCCAAGGCGCTTTATATCTGCTTTGCACCAAATGGTTTCGCCTATTATCGCGACTGCATTTATGTGCTTTTGGCCAAGCTCCTGCGAGTGCCCACAATCCTGCACCTGCACGGTCGCCGTCTTCCCGAAACGCGAAGATCAAAATGGTCTGACTTGCTTCAGAAGACGGTTTTTAAAGGGCAAACCGTCATCCTGCTCGGCGAGAGCTTACGCGCCGAAATAGAAGGCCTTGATTGCAAGTCTGCCATCATCGCCAACTGCCTGGATGATAGTGCCTTCGTCGGCCCAGCCACCAAACAATGGGTGCCCCATGATCCGATCCGGCTTTTATGGCTGTCCAATCTGTTTCAGGCCAAAGGCATCGAAACCCTGCTTGCTGCCTGTGAGATCCTGCACGCCCAAGATGTCGCTTGCCATTTGACGATTGCCGGGGCCGAAGGCGACATCAGCAAAGCCGAGCTCGCCACATTACTTGAAAAATATCAGATGCATACGGCAGCGTCATATTTGGGGCCGGTTTCCGATCCTGAACGGCAGGGAGCCTTTGAAAACTCCGACCTCTTCATCTTTCCCAGCCACTATCCCAACGAAGCCCAACCACTTGTGGTGCTCGAAGCCATGGCGGCCAATGTGCCAGTGATCACCAGCGACATCGCAACCCTGCCCGAGTTTGTCCGGGACGGTGAAACCGGTCAGCTTTGTCCGCCACAAGACCCTGAAGAACTGGCAAATGCGATCAGCGCAGCAATCCGTTCACCGGAGAAAACAACCACAATGCGCGATGCCGCCTATCAGATGTGCCGACAGAACTTCCGCCAAGACAGGTTTGCCGAAAAACTGCGCCAACTGGTTCACAGCACTATCGAAAATCACTGACGTGCCGTGGGCGATTGCGTACCATCAACACCGACGGCAAACGCATGAACAGGATGGCCAGAATGGATCGGGACGAATTCAACGCCTTTTGCAAATCCCTGCCACAGACAACCCACGTTGTTCAGTGGGGGGACGCGGATGTCTGGAAGGTCGGCGGCAAGGTGTTCGCCATTGGTGGCTGGGCCACAAAAGAGACATTGGGTGTCACATTCAAGACATCCGAAATCGGCTATGAGGTCTTGAAAGATATGCCTGGCCTGCGTCCTGCGCCCTATCTGGCATCGCGCGGCATGAAGTGGATACAACACTATGATGCGCCGGGCTTGAGCGATGATGACTTGAAGGACCATTTAAAAAGCTCGCACCGCATCGTCGCCAAGGGTTTGACGAAAAAACTGCAGCGCGAGCTTGATCTTTATCAGGACGAATAGGAGCGGAAGCCTAGAGACGCCACAGGTCGATGCCGGTCGGCACAGCATTACGCGGCAAAACCGCACGTACATCAGCAACAAAACCCTTGCCATCTTTAAGCAAGCTGCTGACAAGCGGCCAGCCCTTAGCCACATACTCCTTGTGCGACACGGCCAGAACGACCGCATCGGCGGGTTCCAAGCAATTGTCCGAGCAAAGCTTCAAGCCATCAAATTCGTGTGCCACTTCGCCAGCATCCGCATGCACGTCATGGACCTGCACAGTGACCCCGGCCTCTTCGAGTGACCGAACGATATCGATCACACGCGTATTGCGAATATCAGGGACGTCTTCCTTAAAGGTCAGACCAAGTACCGTGACAGTCGGGTTCTTGGTTGCCCCTTCACGCAGTAGTGCCCGGATAACCTTGTTGGCCACCACATCGCCCATACCATCATTAACCCGGCGACCGGCCAAAACCACTTGCGGATAATAGCCGAGCTCTTCGGATTTATGGGTCAGGTAATAGGGGTCAACACCGATGCAATGCCCACCGACAAGACCCGGGGTGAACTTCAGGAAATTCCATTTGGTGCCTGCAGCTTCAAGCACGTCGCGGGTATCGATACCAGCCCGGTCAAAGATCAGTGAAAGCTCGTTCATCAGTGCGATGTTCAAATCACGCTGGGTGTTTTCAATCACTTTCGCCGCCTCGGCCGCCTTGATCGTCGGCGCCTTGTGAATTCCAGCGGTCACCACACTGCCATAAACATCGGCGACGATATCAAGCGTTGCCTGATCCTGGCCTGATACAACCTTGGTAATGGTCGTAAAGCGGTGTTCGCGATCACCCGGGTTAATACGTTCCGGAGAATAGCCGACCGTGAAGTCGGTGCCCGATTTCAGGCCCGAAAGTTCTTCGAGGATCGGCACACATTCTTCTTCGGTCGCCCCCGGATAAACCGTGCTTTCGTAAACAACAATGTCGCCCTTTTTAAGGATGGCGCCAACGGTTTTCGAAGCAGAGCGCAGCGGCGACAGATCCGGACGGTTGGAACTGTCGATCGGTGTCGGCACGGTTACGATATGGAAATCGGCTTGCGCGAGATCCTTGGCGTCCGCGGTCAACAAAAGATCGGCTGCGGCAAGTTCATGGTCATCGACTTCGCCCGTCGCGTCATGTCCCGCTTTAAGCTGGGCGATGCGCGCCTGATTGATATCAAAGGCAACAGTGCGACCACATGATGTGCCAAATGCAACCGCCACCGGCAATCCGACATAGCCCAAACCGATAACTGAAATCTTGCGCCCGTGGCTCATTGGTAAAACCTTGCAAATAATCTGGTCGCCGATTTGTAGCCAGCCGACCATGCCCCGTCAATTGCTAAGCGCTTTGCGGCAAAAGAGAGCGCCCTTGTGCCGTCTCCCGGAACGTGATCTAGTTTCTTCTCATGCTCTGCAACTTGCGACCTTATTTTGATGCGCTTTGTCTTCCTCGCCTTTGGCTGTCTGCTTCTGATCACCAGTCATGCACTGGCGAGACCATCAACGTCACCAATCCGGGTGGTTTTTCCCTATATTCCGTTGATGGCAGAAAGCAAGGATCACGGTGTTTTCATTGATATGTATGCGGAAATAGCAAGGCGGTCGGACACTGACGTCGTAATTGACATTCTGCCGGTACGGCGCGCGGTACAGGACTTCATAAGCGGTAAATATGATGCGCTGGGCGCATATCCGTCGCTTTCTGAAATTCCGGTCTCGCTGGCCTCTGTCCCGTTTTATCGCCGCGAAAATCTGATTTTTTACAGCACTAATCAATTTGGTCATGGCAATGTCACCAAGCTCGAAGACCTTGATGGCACGCGCGTTGGGCTGGCCGCTTATCATTACCCTGACTACATTCTAGATCGTCAGGAACTCAACCTTGAGCGCGTGCCCGACGATGCGTTTTTGTTGCGCATGATTGCCAGCAACCGCCTCGATGCCGCCATCATCGAACGTTTTTCGGGCAACCATGTCCGAAAGCTGCTTGGCCTTGAAGACACCATCTCTGTCACCGAGGATCCGGTCACCAGCGAAAATGTCCTGATCCTGTTCAAGGCCGATCTTGCCGGTATTGAAAACCGCAAGGCCTTTAACAAGGCGATCTACGAAATGCTGTGCGACGGGAGCCTGGCAAAACTGTTTGGCCGCGCAAGCCTCCTGCCAGATCAGGAGATCATTGAACGCGAATTGCCATCCTCCGCAATCATCAGCGATTGCGATCCCAAGGCCATCTTTGCAGACCGCTAACCCGCGACGAAAAAAGGGCACGCTGCCGAAGCAACATGCCCTTCTCGTAAAATCCATCCTCGCGGTCTGGGCTTAGCCCTTCACCACGATATTGACCAGTTTCGGCGTCGGCTTGGCAACATAGATCACCTTGACGATCTCCTTGCCCTCAAGATGGCGGGCAACGTTTTCATCGGCCTTGGCCAGCGCCTCGACCGTTGCCTGATCGGCATCGGCTGCCACCATGACCGAACCACGCTTCTTGCCATTGACCTGAACCGGCACTTCGAACTCGTCATCCTTGGCCTTTTCGGCATCAAATTCCGGCCAGTCGAACTTGATCACCGATTTCTTGGCACCGAACTCGTCCGCTGCCATCCGGCTCATCAGCTCCTCGCCCAGATGCGGGGCAAACGGGGCGACCATCAATGCCAAGGCCTTGGCATGATCATCATGCACCGCATTCTGCTTGGTCAGCGCATTGGTAAGTTCGATCAATGCCGCAATTGCGGTATTCAAACGCAGGTCGGCAATATCGCCAGTCACCTTGGCAATTGTCTTGTGCAGAAGCGTCTCGATCTTGCCATCCACACTATCGGTCCGCTCCATCTGGGTCGTGACTTTCCAGACGTTGGACAGGAACCGCATCATGCCGACAATCGCATCCGACTGCCACGGTTTGGAGCTGTCAAGCGGCCCCATATACATCTCGTACGTTCTGAACGTATCGATGGTGTACTGATCGCAGATTTCCTCGGGCGGGATACCGTTTTTATAACGTTTGCCCATTTTGCCCGGCACGGTAATCAGCTGCTCGTCGGTTTTGGCGTTGAACGGCACCTTCTTGCCATCGACATCGCGCATTTCAACATCATGGATGTCGACATAAACACCGCGCGCATCGGTATAGGCATCGGCCGTAATCATGCCCTGGTTAAACAGCTTCTGGAACGGCTCGGGCGTTGCGACGTAACCAAGATCAAACAGAACCTTGTGCCAGAAACGCGAGTAGAGCAAATGCAGCACCGCATGCTCCGCCCCGCCGACATAAAGGTCAACCGCCCCCGGAAGGGCGTTGCCACCCGCATCCGTGCTGTTCGCCCAATAGGCCGCGGCATCATCTGATGCAAATTTCGCATCATTCTTGGCATCGAAATAGCGCAGGTAATACCAGCAAGACCCCGCCCAGTTCGGCATGGAGTTGGCATCGCGTTTGAACGCGCGCACTTCATATTCCGCCCCATCATGGGTGTGTTTGGTGCCAACCGCGGCATCCACCGGCAAAACCGACCCATCAGAAAGGACAATCCCGGTCACTTCCATCCAGTCCTTGGCGCGTGCCAACGGCGGCTCCGGCTCGGAATTCGGGTCTTCGTTTGATTTCGGTTTGAAATCGGTCATTTCCGGCAGGACAACAGGCAAGGCCGCCTCGGCAATGCCGTGAACCTGATCGGTTTCCTTATCGAACAGAACCGGGAACGGCTCCCCCCAATACCGCTGACGCGAGAACAGCCAGTCACGCAGCTTGTACTGCACACGACCGCGACCAATGCCCTTGGCTTCCATCCATTCGATGATCTTGGCCTTGGCATCCGGGGTGGAAAGTCCGTTGATTGAAACCTCGTCATTGGCGGAATTGATCGTCTCGCCAACTTCAGTCTGGGCAATTTTGAATGCGCCCGGCTCTGCCTCATAGCGCGCCAAAAGCGTTGCAGTATCTGCATCCGCCGCATCTGCCGGGGCGTTTTCCTTGAGCCACGCCTCGGACGGCTTGGTGGTTGCCTTGATCGGCAGATCGAATTTATGGGCAAATTCAAAGTCGCGCTGATCGCCAGCCGGAACCGCCATGATCGCACCGGTGCCATAGCCCATCAGGACATAGTCGGCAATCCAGACCGGGATTTCTTCACCGGTGACCGGGTTGGTCGCATGCGCGCCAATAAACACGCCGGTCTTTTCGCGTTCGGCATCGTCCTTGGCCGACACGGCCTTAAGCTCGGACGCTTCGGCGCGATAGGCCGCAACATCGGCCTTTTTATCGGCGGCGCAAAGTTTATCAACCAGCGGATGCTCAGGTGCCAGAACCATATAGGTCGCGCCAAAGATCGTGTCCGGACGGGTGGTATAAACGGCAATCTTGTCGTCCGTACCGTCCACGGTTTTGACCGGGAAGTTCACCCGCGCCCCGACAGAACGACCAATCCAGCCCTTTTGCATCTCGACCACGCCATTTGGCCAATCAAGCCCTTCAAGGTCTGCCACCAGACGATCGGCATAGTCGGTAATGCGCAACATCCACTGTTTCAGCGGACGTTTATAGACCGGGTAATCACCCCGTTCGGACTTGCCTTCGTTGGTGACTTCCTCGTTCGACAGAACCGTGCCCAGCATCGGGCACCAGTTGACCGGAACCTCATCGACATAGGCCAGACGCCCGCGATCAATCGCACGATCAATCTCTTTGCCTTCGGCTTTGGTTCCTTCGCCAATCACGGATTTCGGCTGTGGCACACCATCTTCATCAAGCAACCACGCACCAGATTCAAGCAACGGGCGCAGCTCGGCAATCGGGCGCGCACGGCCAGTAATCACCTGCCCCTGCGGGCCTTTCCATTCGACAGTCGGGTCATAGAAGCTGTTAAACAGCTGCAGGAAGATCCACTGCGTCCATTTGTAATAGTCGATATCGGTCGTGGCGAAACGACGATGCGGGTCATGGCCCAGGCCGATAACCTCAAGCTGACGCAGCATGTTTTCGATATTGGCTTCGGTCGTAATGCGCGGATGCTGGCCGGTCTGGATGGCGAACTGTTCTGCCGGCAGACCAAAGGCATCAAAGCCCATGGAATGCAGAACGTTTTTGCCGCGCATGCGCTCGAACCGTGCCTTGACGTCGGTCGCGATATAGCCCAGCGGATGGCCGATATGCAGGCCAACCCCGCTTGGATAGGGGAACATGTCCAGGATGACGCTTTTCTTCTTGCTTGCGTCGAAATCGGCATCGCCGGGATTTGGCGTACGATAGGTATCGTTTTCACGCCAATATGCCTGCCAGCGCTTTTCAAATTCCCGCGCACTTTCCTGATAGTTCGCCACGCTCAATCATCTCCTGCCTGTCAAACCCCGACCCTGGCGTCCGGCGCTGCCCAAACGGCGCGCCACCCCCGGATCGGGTTCCAAAATATTCTTAAGCAGTGTTCATAAGCGCGCTTTGATCGACGTGCAACATCAGATAACGAGATTTCTGGCGAAAATCGGTCGATTTCCACAAACATTCACCGGCAGTCAAAGACGACGCAAAACGCAAACCACCCTTGCAGCTGCATCAACCCTGCCTGTACATGAGGACTGGATTTTTCCGCCTTTCCATGCCATATTGAAGTTTGAATTTTATCAAGCGGTCAGCTGCATGCGTAATTGCAGCGCAGGTTTGCTTGGAAAAGTGCTGATTGTCAGCACCGCGCTTAACGCATTCCGTCCAGGGAGGACGTTTATGGATATCACCATTGGTGGTCTGTCATCCCAACAATCCGGCGCGTCTGCGCGTTCGGCACAATCCTATTTGCCGGGCCAAGGCGATTCTGAAAAAGCTGGCAACAATAATGGCACATCCGCCTTTGCCGCTGCGACGTCTGTTTCGCTGTCTTCTGAATCGGCAAACCGGCTGTCGGCGGACAATATCGTTGCCGCGATCAATGAAAGCCTGCAATCCACCGGCCTGTCGATCCAGGGTGTTAATCCCGACGATTACACGCCCGAAGGCGTTGCTGACCGCATTCTCGCCCGCGTTGGCGATCTGATTGCATCGAATGCAAGTTCCGAGGCCGAAGCACGCGAGATCTTTGATCAGGCAAGCCGTGGCATTCAAGCCGGTCTTGAAGATGCCCGCGCCATCCTTGATGGATTGGGCGCGCTGAATGACGAAATCAACGGCAATATCAACGAGACCGAAGAACGCCTTAATGAAGGCCTGCAAAGCATTGAGCAGCGCCTGACCGAGCTGTTTAACAGCAGCGCGTCAGAAGAAGCCGCCGAGGCCGCAACGCCGGAACGCGATGAACAGGTTCTGCAATCGCAGGTCACCCAGACCGCACAGGCAAGCCAAGCCTACGCCGAAGCTGGCAGCAATGCCCAGCGCAACGCGCCGCGCTACGGCACCAACGGCTAACCCTCCAAACATCTCGTTCAGCTTTACAGAAACCGGTTTCTGGTGACTATGCGCTGTTGAAAACGGTATGGTCTGAGAATTCGTCTCTCAAAAAACTAATCAACTGTTCACCTGCGTAATTTCTATCCGATAGTTGTCCGATAATACGTACACGATCCATAAATATTACGTTATCTGTGAAGCGCGCATTGACCCAGCGACCAGAAGAAGTTCTAAAACATACAGGCACAAACATAACAGGTACGGACTTGACCTTTGGCACAAACCATGACCTGTAATAATCAATATCGGCTTCAGATCGCTTTTTTTCCCAAGAGTGCTCATCTTCTTGCGCTGCGCACTGGCCAATGTATACGTTCCAACCGCCCTCCGTTTCGTCCAATCGCTGTACGCCAACCAAATCTATGCCGCCGTCACCTTGTTTGGACTCTCCTTCGTTCCATCCGGCAACTAACCCCATACCCATGAAGGAAGCTAAGTTTTCAACAGCCTCGTGCAAGTCAGTGCCAAATCGCTCTCTACGATCAACTGATCCAGAGCCAAAGGCAACAATTTCTGAGCTCGGAGGCATCAAACCAGCAAGAGCCCCTTTACATACCTCTTCAAATTGACTCGCAATTTTTTGAGTTAAACCCTTACTTCCCTTAAATGTGCGGGTTCTGGAAGCAGATAATAGAAAAATGTAAAGGAACTGCTCAGAAGAGATTTCCGCTTTCAAACTAAGGTTCTCGCCATCAACAACGAACGGATAGCAATCTCCTAAGCATGCTGCACGGTATTCTAGCTGCTCGAAACAGTCATCCACTTCCGCTTGAAGTTTCTCAACTATTCCAGCAGAAGGTAAATCATCTGGAAATTCATCTTCATCCAAATCCTCCTCGTCAAGATCAAGCAGCTCGTCGGCAGGACGAATGGAGGTCTCACCCAAAGTCAACGCATCAACTTTGGAGACATATCCAATTTCACCGAAAACACACATAATTTCTACTGCATCAGCGAATAGGTGCGGTCTATTTCTGTGAACTCTACCGAAATCAATCATCATCTTTGAAGTGATTATTAAGTTGCCGCGCTTGCTTACGAATTGAGTCCGCATCGACGATACGATCTTGTGTCACTTGTACGTCCGCAACAATTGAGTTTGCCTCGCGGAGCCCACTTAGCACTGCCGCTGTCAGTCGATCAAACTCTCGATCAATACCGTCGGTTGTCTTATAAGCTTGTTCGAGCGTAAACCCACGTTCAAATGCGGTTAAAGCTGGCTGAGATGCAACCACCTGAGACAACTTACTCAAATTGCGACTTTCGCCAAGCCTCGTCTTTCCGTTTGCTCCTTTTGCAAACATCCAGTCGAAGAGTTTTCTGAGATTTTCTTGAATTAAAGTTCTTTCGTCGAACGGCACATCTGCGTCTTCGTAGACGAAATCTTGGACACCTTCGTAGTCGAGAGCTGTAGAAAGAAGTGAAAACTTCACGCTCGTTTCATCAACCCCGTCGAGACCGAAAAACTCTTGCTCCTCCGCTACTTCGTAAGCCTCAAGTGCCTTCAATGACCTTGCAATGAAGTCTGAGCGACTACCGATCGATCTCGCAACCCGTTTTACTCGATCCTGATACCCGCCTACCCCACCAAAGTTCTCGAATAGCTGTTTGACATATCTTGCCTTGGCAAGGGCTCCCCAAGGTTTCACCCCGGCGATATGCTTGTTTCCCAGATATGTTAGTACGTCTACACGCGCAGGGTAGAGGTCAACAGGTACACTTTCTGGGTGGAAAGCCGCATCATCGACAATGCTCTGCAATTTCTTCGGCATCCCCTCAAACACGTCGCCGCCCAGAATTTTTAAGGCGGTGAGACGTCGGTTACCTTCGACAATTACTACTTCATCGTCCTCTACAACCCCGATTAAAGGCTCGGAAGCAAAGTAATCATTGGTGCCAATCGCCGACACCAGTTCGTCAATTGCAGACGATTTTGCAAGAAATTCAAATATTTGCTCTTCGTCACTAGTGTCCACATAGCTAGGCAATCGCGGGTTGTTCGGATCAAGCCGCAAATCCGTGACGGGCAAAAGTTTTTGCTCAACCATTTCAATTACCAAATATTGGGAAGATTACTCGCAACCGCCTCAAAGAGGGGTGGAGGAACAGCATTACCGACCACTTTGTATTTCTCAGTCAGGCTACCAGTATCAGGGAAATCAATGCGCGGGTCAAACCCCTGAAGTAACGCGCATTCCCGAAATGAGAACCGCCGAGCCCTAGCGTCGTTAACGAACACCCACTTGTCTACCTCTATTTTCCGCAAACGCGGACTACTTGGGTGAAGCCCAACGTGCCGACTACTTGCAACAACTGTCTTGCTACACTCGTCCCAACCTCGGTAACGATTTCGAGAGAGATAATACCAATGAAACGGCTCAGCATTAAACTCTCCCTCAGGCCACTCAGGCAAGTGCCCAATCGCATCCCGAATTGATCGGTAGGGCGTCCCGCCGGAACTACCATGTGTCGGCTTTGGAAACTCGTAGCGAAGGTCAAAATCTGATCTAATACCAACTATAAAAAGTCTGACACGATCTTGAGGCACACCGTAGTCTTTTGCGTCAAGCTTTTGCCATGTCACACGATAGCCGGCGGATCTAAATCTAACAATCTGGTTTTGCAAAAGATGTCGCAAATCACTGCGCTGCATCCCAGACACATTTTCCACAATGAAAGCCTTAGGTTTTATTCTTCTTAAGGCTCTATCAAACTCTCTGTAGAGAAAGTTAATTTTTCTATCAGCTTTTCGGACACCACCTTGGCTGAACCCTTGACATGGATAACAGCCAACCAACAAATCAGCCTCAGGAAAGTGTTTAACCTTGCTGACATCTCCCAAGTGATATTCAGTTTCCGGATGATTTGCTTCATAAAACTGCTTAGCATACGGCAAAACATCATTCGCAAAGACGACATTAAAGCCTGCCTTGACCACGCCAGCATCAGATCCGCCGCATCCAGTAAAGAGCGAGACTACGTTTTTCACTACTAATTAACCCCTGAGATCAAACCTGTCTGAACGGATTACGATTGACCAAGCCACGCCCCCCATCGGCATACATCTGCAAAGACGTTTCCGCTCGACGAAACCTATACACATTTTCCCACATCAAAGACAATTATATTGGTTGGTACGCAGTCAACGTTGTGTCGTATTCGACAACTAATTATCATGATGACCTCACTTGGTAACGATCTAATTAAAAACAGACAAATTGCGACACAACCAAAAAAACATCAAAGCCGTCGCTCGACAAGTTTAGCATCCCCTAACACAACACTTAGGCGCGGCCCCGCCCATAACCAGCCTCATGATCATCAGCAACCCGAAACAGCTTTTGCCCCGCAGCTTGAATACGGGCAAAGGCGTCTTCGGCCATGAAACCCGACACAAAAGCCATGAAGGTCACGAGAAACGGGCTGATATCGATTTGCCCTGATCCGTCGGGTCCGCCCTGGCTGACCATCAGCACCCCTGCCTCTGTGCACAGGAAGATGGCCATGGCGGCGGCGATCCCCTCACCCGTCATGACGAGCAATCTTGCGGCGGGTTTCAGGCTTTTGCCAAGCTGTGCCCATCCCTGAAGCCGCGGCAGTGTTTCAGCCTGCGGCGCTGGCACTGCCTCCGGCGCGGTTTGATCCATGGCACTGTGATCTGCGGCGTTGTGATCCGTGGCATTTTCACCGGGCGGTGTTTTTGGCGGCATTTGGGGCGGCGTTTGGGGCGTTGGCGGCTGACCGAAATTCTGTCTGGTAAACGCAACCACTGCGCCCAATCCGCCCGCCGCAACTGTGACCAACAAGGTCAGCATGATGGTGGGCAACTGGATCAAGTAGGACAGCATATGGCCTACGGGGTGTTGAAACAGGGCGACCAGCGACACCGTATCCTCGCCAAACTCTTCGTCCTGACGCCTGATCTCTGTCTCGATCTCGACCAGCTCATTTTGCAAGCTCGTCCTGAGCTTTGCGGCGTGCTGGTTTTCTGCGCGGATATTGGCCCATTCGATCTGGGCGCGGGCGTTTTTCTCGTCAAACCGGATCATTGAACTTCGGATGGCATCAACTTGCTGGCCGGCGCGATCCATCAGGGCTTCCGGGGCTTTGTCGGTGAATTTCGGGTGATCAAGCAGGGCGTGAAGCCGGGTCATGATTTCAATGCCGTCTGCGCGACGTTTCCTGTCCGCATCGCTTTCCCCGAACGGAACATCAAGCATTGGCGATCCGGCGCGACCAAGGGTTGTACCGCCGCCGCCGACCATGCCGGTTGGCGGATCAAACAGCCCGTCGGTTGGCATGGCGGTTTGTTGACTTGTCACGAATTGATGCGCCGCATTGAGCGCGCTCAAGAACGCGCCTGCGAATTCGGGGTCAAATGCATCGCGATTGCTGGCAACGGTTGCGCCAAGCTGTGAATAGCTGCCAAACGCGTCCCACCATGCGGCAATCGCATCCTTGCGCAAGGCCAATCCATTCCGGGTCTCTTCAAGGGATCTGGTATCAATCGCGCGCATATCATCGCGCAAAGTGCCGGCCTCTTCGCGCAAGGCGGCCTCGTGAAAGGCCTGCAAGACCAGTCGCTCCAACATGCCAGGCGATGACACACCGAGTTCGCGCAACAGGGAATCGCGCTGAATATCGGCAGTAAATCCGGCAAAAAGCGTAATCACAAACCCGAAATAAAGCACACAGGTCAATCCGGCCAATATGGATGAACCCGCCAACCGCCAGATGTTCAGGCCTTCTTGTGTTTCTTGCTCCATCGGGCACCTTGATGCGTTACGTCCCCTTTCGACGTGGAGCGAAAATGCCTGTGAGGGCGGGCGATATTGCGGGTTCGAGTTAACAGCCGCAAAACAGCTGATTTCCATCCGTATGAGACCCCCCTCTTTCGCGTAGGATGTTATATTTCGTATATTTTTCAGATAGTTACTATTAAGAAGATTCTAATATTAGATATTGCCATTTAAGTTTTATCTAATTAACATTGCCTTCAGCCGATCTCAGGAGGAGGTCGTCCACGCCGCCACCCTTTATCTTTGCTTGTTCAGGTAGGAACTGCGTTATGGCGTTAAATATCATATCCGACCACGCGGCCAATCTGGCGCACCGCAACCTGGCGCGTGCCGAGGAGGCCGCGAACAGATCGCTTGCCAAGCTGTCATCGGGGAAACGTGTAGTCTCTGCCCGCGATGATGCCGCTTCGATGGCCATCGGGTCGCGGCTGAACTCGACGGCCTCTGCTTTGACATCGGGGATTGTCAATATCGGTCAGGGCAATTCCATGCTGCAAATTGCCGATGGGGCCATAGCCACCATCGACGATGTGCTGGTGCGCATGAACACACTGGCCGTTCAGGCCGCATCGGAAAACCTGTCAGACACGGAACGCGGGTTTCTCAATGACGAATTCGTCGCCCTGCGCACCGAGATCAATCGCATTGCGGCCGCAACCAATTTCAACGGCATCCAGTTGCTGGGTGATGGCAGTGATGTGTCCCTTGATTATTCGGATTTGCAGGCTGGCGGCTCTGCCGAGGTTCTTTCGGTTGCCAACGGCTTTTCAAATTTCACCATCACCGATGACAATTACTGGGCGCGTGATGCCAACGACAACGGATCGGCGGATAATCAGCTTCGCTTCGATGTGCTCAAGACCGGGGATCGCATTCTGCTGAGTGCCATATCCGAAATCGATGGCACCAGCCCGCACCGGGCCCAAAGCATCGATATCACCGATTATGCGTCCGGCGGCAGCAAGGCGCTTAATGCCGGTCAAACACAGACACTCGATTTCGGGGATGTCGGTGTGAAAGTGAACCTGAACTTCAATATCGCAACCACCATCACCAACGCCCTGGCCCAGGGCTCCGATGGTGCCGGGGCCGATGGATCGACCACAGCACAGATTTTTGGCGCCAGCCCGGTCTTCTCGGTTCTTGAAGATCAGGGCAACAAACTGCCCGACAAGATCTATTTCCAGCTTGGCGGCGGCAATACCGGCGGTGCGCAGCTTTCGATTCCGACAACCGCGGTTGATGGTGCCGCCCTTGGCACGGGCAAAAACGGCACGGAGACAAGCCTTGATGAGCTGGGCAGCAATGCGCTTGCCACATCCGCCAAGGCCCAAAGTGCCATCGAGGCCGTGACGCGCGCGATCGATGATCTGCAACGGGCACGGGCCAGTATCGGCACCAACCAGAACCGTCTGGATGCTGCCAGCGAAAGCCTTGCCTCGACGCTTGAAAACGTCAAGGAGGCGCGCTCAAGCCTGCTTGATCTCGACGTTGCGATGGAATTGACCAACTACGCGTCGAAACAAATCCTGATCAAATCAAGTGTCGCGATGTTGGCCCGCGTCAGTGAAATGCGCCAGAACCTGATACGCTTGCTGGCAGGTTGAAGAGCCACCTCTCAGCGAGTGTAGGAAGCCCCGCGCCCCCGCGCGGGGCTTCTGACCCTCATTGCGCTGCAAAACATCCTTTAAACCGCATGGGGTTTAAGTCTATGGTCTTTGCGGAACGCAAAGGGAAACATATCGACCATGACCACCCCGACATCCGACAACACATCCGACACCGCCGCCGACAAATCATCCCAAACCTGGCAAAACCTCTCGACCGACTGGATCACCTGGGCCGAACGCCTGGCACCGGCGGCCGAAAAGATCAACCGCCACATGATTGAGGCCGCTGACCTTCCGGGGCTTGCGGCTTTGCGCGATGGCGCGCCGCTTGAGGTGCTTGATCTGGCATCCGGGGTTGGCGAACCGGCCTTTTCCTTTGCCCGTGCCTTGGGCGGCGGCACGGATGATAGCGCTAACATCCCTGGAATTGCGGGGCATGTAACCGCATCCGATATCGTTTCTGATATGTGCGATGCGCTGATGGAACGCGTCGCCGAAGAAGAAATTTCCAACATCAAGGCCGTTCCGGCCAACATGGAAAAACTGCCGTTCGAGGATCAGAGCTTTGACGTGGTGTCGTGCCGTTTCGGCGTGATGTTTTGCGAGGATCCTGACAAGGCGCTTCGCGAGGCATTCCGCGTTCTGCGCCCGGGTGGCAAGGCGGTGTTTATGGTCTGGGCGCCATTGGTGGATAATCCGCTGTTTGCCGCCATGGACGCGGTTCTTGGCAACATCCTTGGCATCGGGTTTGATGCCGCCGGGCTCGACCCGTTCTGCTTTGGCGATGCCGATCAATCCATGATGCGCTTTGAGAAAGCAGGCTTTACCGGGATTGAAGCGACAACCCACAGCCCGGCTGGCCGTATTCCCGAAAACGCCCCGTTCTGGAAACCGCAAATGGATATGCTGTTTGGCAATGTCCTGCGCAAATCATCGGACATGGAAGTCGGCGCGATCAATGCCGCGATGTTTGAAACATTGGCCCCCTATATCGAAGACGGCCATTTTCAGGTCCCGATTTGTTTTCATGTACTTAGCGCAAAGCGCGCCTGATCCGGCCACCCCGTCTGATCGCTGATTTCGTGTAAAACCCAAGCATTCCTGCGCCTCACGCATGGCCGCATGCGTGGATTTGTGCTTGCGTTTTGGTAACCGGCATGGCAAACCCCGCCCCCTTGGAAGGATGATCCTTCCCCTGTCGTAGCACCAGGTTAAAAACACGAAAGACTGATTACTATGAAGACGATTGTCGTCTGCTCTGGCGGGCTGGATTCCGTCACGCTGGCCTATAAGGTCGCGACCGAGCACAAGCTCCATTCCCTGATTTCGTTTGATTATGGCCAGCGCCATAAGAAGGAACTCGATTTCGCCGCCCGTGCGGCGCGTAATCTTGGCGTCAAACATCACATCGTTGACCTGACCCCGGTCGGTGCGCTTTTGACCGGATCGTCGCTGACCAGTGATGATATCGATGTGCCCGATGGCCATTACGCCGAAGAAACCATGCGCATCACCGTGGTGCCGAACCGCAATGCGATCATGCTCGCTGTGGCCTTTGGGGCGGCGGCCAGTGCCGGGGCCGATGCGGTTGCCGCGGCTGTGCATGGCGGGGATCATTTCATCTATCCTGATTGCCGTCCCGATTTCATCAAATCGTTCCAGACCATGCAGGACCACGCCCTTGAAGGCGTCAAGGACGTCAGGCTGTATACGCCTTTTGTTAATGTCTCCAAGGCCGATATCGCGCTTGAGGCAGGACGTCTTGGTGTGCCGGTCGATCTGACATGGTCATGTTACAAGGGCGGGGAAACCCATTGCGGACGGTGCGGCACCTGTGTCGAGCGGCGCGAGGCGCTTGAACTGGCGCGCGTCAAGGATCCGACCGTTTATGTCGATCGCGATTACTGGAAACAGGCCCGTGCCGACCATATGGCGCGCAAGTTTGCCAAAGGCGAAAACGACGCCGCTGAGTAACTCCTTATAACTGCCTTGCTGTATGGATGCCCGCCTGCGCGGGCATGACGTTTGGCTGTTGTATTGCCAAACGCGTATCGTCATTCCCGCGAAGGCGAGAACCCCGAGCCAAGCGCACCCTTCAGCAAGTCAAGACGACACCGAAAGAAAACCGATGTTCACCATCACCAAACAATTTGCCTTTTCCGCAAGCCACCAGCTAAACGGCCTTGAAGAAGATCACCCGTGCGCGCGCCTGCATGGCCATAACTATATTGTCGAGGTGGAGCTTAAGGGTGCCGCCCTTGATCAACGTGGTTTTGTCCGTGATTACCGCGAATTGGGCCCGCTCAAACGCCTGATTGATGACGAGTTTGATCACCGTCATCTCAATGAGGTTCTTGGTCACGATCACCCGACCGCCGAACGGCTTGCGCTGTTCTTTTATGAATGGGCACATGACCGCTGGCCGGAAGTATCGGCGGTGCGCGTATCCGAAACGCCAAAAACCTGGGCGGAATATCGTCCATGACGGTGCACGATCCAAACCTTGCCGACCTTCACGATGCGCGCGGTAAAATCCGCATTTCGGAAATCTTTGGCCCGACCGTGCAGGGCGAAGGTGCGCTGATTGGCATGCCGACGGTGTTTGTCCGCACCGGCGGCTGTGATTTCCGCTGTTCGTGGTGCGACACGCTTTATGCGGTTGATCCGGCCTTTCGGGCGGACTGGAAACCGATGTCGGCTGCCGAGGTTCTGGACGAAGTTAAAAAGCTTTCCGGTGGCAAGCCGATCCTGATTACGCTTTCGGGTGGCAACCCGGCGATCCAGCCGTTGGGCGACCTGATCGCCATGGGCAAGGACGAAGGTTTTACCTTTGCGATTGAAACCCAGGGCAGCATCGCCAAGGACTGGTTTGCAGACCTCAATTTCCTGACGATCAGCCCAAAACCACCAAGCTCCTCGACCAGTTTTGATAAGGATGCGCTTTCTGCCTGTATCGAAGCAGCCCAATCCAACGGCATTCTGAATGGTCCGGCCATTACCTTGAAATTCCCGGTGCGCGATGCCGCCGACCTGATGTTTGCCGATTATGTGAGGAACCTTCACATTGGCATTCCGGTCTGTTTGCAGCCAGTCAATACCACACCTGCCGAACCGCATCCGGATGGCGCAGACGGTGTTGATATCGATGGCCTGACCGAACGGTATCGCTGGCTGGTCGATGAAGTGGCAAGGCGCAAATGGTTTGATATGCGCGTGCTGCCGCAATGGCATGTGCATGTGTGGGGCAATTTGCGCGGGGTCTGAACCCCGGCCCCGAACTTTGCCAGTGAAGACAAAATATATTTTATCCGAAATAAGCAAGCCTTTCCCGCACGATTGCGCCAGATGACCCGTTACCGGCCGTTTGGCATGTTTGCTATTTGCCCGCACGCGCACCACTTCCCCATTAGCGGGCGCGCTTTGCGCCGGCAAATAGAAAGATCACATCATGTCATTTCGCAGTTTTTCGACAAGCCAGGGAAAAGCGGGCTCGAAGCCGGATGCAAAATCGTCAGATAGCGCGTCGGCCCCTGCTGCAAAGCCAAAGTCCGAAAATTCCCCTGCCGAAACCAAACCGACCGCGCATCAAGGCGCGAATGACTGATACCGTGTTGGCGGAGGTTATCCTCCGCCATCGCCTTTTCTGGCCGAACTTACCGAAAATCATGAACATGCAGGAAACGCCCGTTTCCCGCTTCATAAAGGGCTGGTGCCATGCAGCACAGCAGGATGACGCACAAAACCGTGACCTTTGCTCATCCGTTTCACTTGCGCGGACATAGCGATCTGTTTCCACCGGGAAGCTATGTCGTCGATACCACCGAAGAATTGATCGAAGGTGTTTCGATTACGGCCTATCGCAGGGTGTCGACCGACTTGCATCTGAAATACAAACATAACGGCATGATGGTTGATCGAATTCTTTCCATCAAACCGGTTGATCTCGATATTGCCCTGACACGCGATGCAGATCCGGACCGCCCCGAACATCATTGAGCCAGCCCTCCTTTGAAATCCGCCGCATTTTATCCCGCGTTTTTCAAACATGGATGGCGCACAGATTTGTGCGAAACGTTGTGTTTTGGCCGAAACCCCCCATATATAATGTATACACCGTGACTGTTCGCAGGCAGGGTGACACACTTGGCGCCTGACCAATGATGCCTGTGCGTCCCGAGCATATGACACAGG
>NZ_DGMR01000003.1:89710-128387 GCF_002388495.1 Thalassospira sp. UBA4513 | reverse complement strand
CCGCCCCAAAGGGGTGAACACTCAAAACAAAATCAGATCCGCACCTTCAAGGTCATCTTCCGGATGCTCGAAGGAGCCATGATCATGAGCATAACCCGCACAACCCATCGTACGGTGACGTTCTTTCATCCGTTCCACTTGACCGGCCATCCCGGGTTGCTTTCGCCTGGCGAGTATGAAGTCGACACCCTTGAAAAACTTGATCCCGATGCTGCGATGCGCAGCTACATCAAGCTGGAATGCCATGTCCATCTCTGGGCGAAGGAGGACATGAAGGATGGCATCGACCTCCTGATGGTCGAACCGCAGGTGCTTGAAGCCGCCCTTGCCCTTGATTCAGATCCGTTGCGTGAAGATGAACGCAATCAAATGATCAAATCCTTTGGCGGCAGGCCAACGGATAACGCCGCCGCCTGACGGCATGCCAAGCCGAAAGGGGGCAGCATAAAGCACCCCGGGCAGAGAACGTTATCAAGCGATCGCGTCCCAACACCTCTGCCCTGCATAGGATCATGGATTTATGGCAACCAGAATACCGGTGTCAGCCACCCGTGATCTTGCAAAAGTTTGACACCTTCCAACACCGGAATGGCAATCCAGAACCACATCGCATCGCGGGTGGTGGCCAAAAACAGGGCCGGTCGGCACAAAATCTCTTTCTCGTCACGCCAGCGGAACCATGTCGGGCGAAAACGCGGAACCGTATTCACATAGCGTTTGAATGCCCGGCCAAACCGTTCCGCCAGCATGGCTTCTTCACGCAACACCACATGCCGGAATACCGCCCAGCACAAAACAGCAGAGACCAACCCGATGGCAATACTGCCGGTCTGGGCACCGGCACCAAATGCACCAATGAAGCTGAAAACATAAAGCGGGTTTCGACACATCGAATAGGGACCGGACATCACCAGTTCGGTCTTTTTGCGCCCGCCAATATAAAGCGAACACCAGCCCCGCCCCACGATGCAGACCATGATCGCCATCATCCCGATAACCTGGATGGTGTGGTGCCAGACACTGTTGCGATCAAATCCTGCACGGGTAAAACAAACCAATGCCAAAAGCAGCACAACACCAACGCGAAGCGTCCATTTTCGGTAGCGCTGAATGCGCTGTAAATCTTTCGCCGCGTGCGCGTCTGTTGCAGAATTGAAATTGGCTTGAATGATAAAGCGTGGTTGCAGCATGTATGCCCCCTTGGGAAAAAGAGGCCACAGCATCCGCGATCACCCGATCTTTGGCGTCCAATGCTGTTGATCCGGTCCTGTAATTGGCGGTTCGGACGCATCGGCAGCAAGCGTTGATCCCCGGCGCGCTGCTTCGCGCACGGCGCTCGGTGTTTCTCCGGTAATCTTTTTGAAGGCAAGATTAAAGGTCGATTTCGAGTTGAAACCTACGCTGAGTGCAATGTCCAAGATCGTCCTTTCGGGCTCCAACACCAGAACTGCACGTGCTTCTTCAATACGTGCACTATTGACGTAATCAAAAAAGTTCTGCCCAAGATGACGATTAAGCACATAGGAAAGCTGATTGGGAGACACACCAACAGCCCGGGAAAGTTTGGGTAAAGACACCAAAGGATCAAGTAACAGTTCGCGGCGAGACCGAATTTCGGCGAGCTTTGTCAAAGCCCTTTGCAAAGCGTCCTCGTCAAGCAGTGATCGCGCAGCTTCCGAAGACGAAGCAACACCAACACCAACACCAACACCCATGCCATTTTCTTGATCTTGCGCCCGCTTGTTATCAAAGACGCCGTCTGCGATTGCAGATCTTTTGATATTTTCCGGCCAATCGGCCATGACAAATAGCGCAGGCTGCGTTGCGATCACATAACTCATCGCAAAAAGAACCAGCACAAAGGCAATACCCGTTCCGGTCATTGCCATTTGCTCGGGTATATAAAAAGCGACCACCCGGCTGACAAAAACCGTCACAAAGATCAAACAAACCCCGCCGAAAATAACAAATACCCATCGCTGAATCACGCGACGGCCTACTCCCAGCTGTTGTTGAACTTGCCGGAAATAAACCTGAGACAGCATCCATAATTGATAGATATAGAAACAGGCCTGCAAAAATATCGCCACCCAACAAAGGCCTTTGATGCCTTCGATAAGGAAAGCAAGAGAACCGACTGAGGCCTCGCCACTTAACCCGTCGACGGCAAAAAGCACGACCAACAAATTAAGAACCAACGCCGGCAGGAGGAAGTGCACCCATGGGGCGCGCTCCGGGGTGCCTGATAATTCTCGAAAATATAGATAAATCGATGGGCCAATCAGGAAATTGCAGGGAAAGGAAAACAGAACGATCAAATCCCGAACCTGTTCAGAACTGAAATTATCACCGATATCAGCAAGAAGATTGATCATCAAACAGCAAAGAAACAAGATCATCCATCGGTTGGCCGCAAATGCCCGAACACCTTCCGATCTTAGCAAAAGGCACAGAAAACCGCCCTGTAGAAGCCCAATGACAGCGATTGTCACATCAAGATAACCAAGCGTAGTGTTAATCATGATTTTCCTGTGAGGCTTTGGAGCCCGGCTTGCTCACCATTATTGGCATTTCCTGCCCTGGCTTCACGCACGGCACTGGGGGTTTCACCAGTGATTTTCTTGAAGGCAAGATTAAAGGTCGATTTCGAATTGAACCCGACACTGAGCGCGATATCAAGAATAGTACGATCGGGCTCAAGCACCAGAACGGACCGGGCTTCGCGTATACGCGCGGAATTGACGAAATCAAAGAAGCTTTTGCCGACATGATGATTAAGCACATAGGACAGCTGATTGGGTGTTATGCCAACCGCACGCGCCAGTTTCGGCAAGGACACCAGCGGGTCGAGAAGAATATCCCCACGCGCCTGAATGTCTTTAAGGCGTGCTAACGCCCGGTCTACACCATCGGGATCAAGCAACGGACGCGGGGTCGTATCGTCATGCGCACGATGATCCGTCCGAGCTGTTTGCACGGGCGCATTTTCGTCTGGCGACATGACCGTTTGGCTTTGCACATCGCCGGCTTCATTGGCATCATCCAAGGCATCATCTGATGGCCAATCAGCCATGACAAACACGGCCGGCTGCGTGGCGATTTCATAACTCATGGCAAACAGCACCAGCGCAAACGCGATCTCGGTGCCAAACATTTCGGCATTATCGGGCAAGTAAAGCTCAACAATCTTGCTTACCGCGACCGTAACAAACACGAAGGTCAGGCCACCCAGAACCACGCCAATCCAGCGTTGCATGGCCTTGCGATCCGCACCAAGCTGTTCTTCGGTCTTGCGCAAATAGCGGCAAGCCACCTGCCACAACAGAACAATATATATCGTTATCTGGATAAAGATCGTACCCCAGCTAAAGGCATCAACGAATTCCGCGATTGTATATTGCCCCGCCCAAACGGTCCCACCACCATTATGTGTGACAACCCACGCGGTCAGGTTAAACACCACAAATAGCAAGATGAAATGCCCCCACGGGCGGCGCGACGGGTTGCCCGAAATTTCCCGAAAATAAAGGTAGACCGCAGGCGCAATTGCAAAATTGATCGGACTAAAGAACAGATCAAGCAACCCGCCCATATCGGCCGAGACCAAAGGTTCAGCCACATCCTCAATCAGATTGAGCGCAACAGCAGCAATAAACAGCATCATCCATCGGTTGGCCCCAAAGGCACGCGAACCTTCGGACCGCAGAATAAGACACAGAAACACCGCCTGCACGACGCCGACGGCTGCGACCACAGCGCTTACATAATACGTCCAACCGGTCATTCCGGCATGCTCCTGATTTTTCAGATGGATCTTCAGACGACGAACAATGTCCGGCCCGATCAACTATATCGTTTCAATATACACAGCCGGACACTATCGGCGTCCGATTATGCACAGGCGGACGCCGCCCGGGATCGAGTTTGCGAAAGTGATCACCCGATGGCCACCGATACCCCGACCCTGTGGCCGATCATCACAACAATGATGTTGTAACACGAACCAAACATGCTTCGTCCAGATTGAAGGGCTGTCACAAAAGGTTCCATCATATTTATTTGACTATATCGAATTGATATATGATATTTCGATATATATCGGATTGATATAGTCGCTTTGGCACCTTCCCCCGCCGCGGCATACTCAGTCCCGGATGCGTAGATAAGGATACAGAACACAAGATGGACGTACGTACTTTATGTCTGGGTGCCCTGATGGGCGGCGAGGCAACAGGATATGAAATCCGCAAGATGTTTGAAGATGGCACATTCAGCCATTTTCAAATCGCGTCCCTTGGTTCGATCTATCCGGCCCTGACCAAACTGACTCAGGACGGTCTGGTCACATTTGTTGAACATGAACAGGAAAACAGACCGGACAAGAAGATCTATCAGCTGACATCCGAAGGACGTCGCACATTCCTGCGCACGTTGTTGCAGACCAGACCGGCCGAGGATCGCTATCGTTCCGATATTTTGTTCATGCTGACCTTTGCCGAAGAAATGCCGATTGAACTGACCGAGGCGCTGATTGATGAATTTGCCGCCCGTCATGAATTGATGAGCCAGCAGATCGATCCGGAAAATACCGACAAACCGGCGCATCAAAAATCGAATGCCCGCGATGAAAACGGCGAACTCAGACCTGGATGCTGTTTTGTTGCCGGACTGGGGCAGGCCATGTGCAATGCGACGCTGAAGTTTATTCGCGAAAACAAGCAGGGCCTGCTTGATGAGTTAAAGGCGCGCAAGGCCAACAAGTCCTAGGACGAAACCGAACGCTGTGCGCAAGACGTGCCCAACAGAGCCACTGACGCATTCCGATAGCGGAATATTTGAGGGAACAGAACAATGAATGCTTCACGCCTGATCGCCATTCTTTTGGTCGTTGGGACCGTTGTATGGATCGGCAGCGCCTATTTGACGGGTGGTGATGAGACGACGGAACAGACCAGCGCCTCAGATGCGACCACTGAAAACAAGGCCGCAAAAACAACGGCGAGTGTGCGTACCATCACCAGCCACGCTGTGGATCACGTCGATCATTTGCGCATCACAGGCCGCACCGAGGCGGTCATTTCTGTTGAAATCAGCGCCGAAACCGAAGCACGCGTGATTGAAGTTGGTGCGATCAAGGGCCAGGCCGTTCAGAAAGGCGATCTGATCGTACGCCTTGATACCGGCGACCGTCAGGCCCGTGTTGCCAAGGCGCGCGCGCTGGTCGCACAGCGTGAACTTGAGCATTCCGCCGCCGAAAGTCTGGCCCAAAAGAACTATCGCTCCAAAACCGGTGTGGCACAGACACTTGCCCTGCTTGAAGAAGCGCGCGCTGACCTGATGATTGCGCGCACCGAGCTTGGCAATACCGAAATCCGCGCTCCGTTTGACGGCATCGTCGAAGAACGCCCGGCCGAGGTCGGTGACCTTCTGTCGATTGGGGATCGGGTTGCAACCCTGATGCAGGGTGACCCGATGCTGGTCGTTGCCCATGTTCCCGAGCATTCGATCAGCGCGATTGACCTTGGCCAACTGGCAAGCGTCACCCTGTTTGACGGCAGCACCCATGACGGCATCGTCCGTTACACAGCCCGGGCATCTGACAATGACACCCGTACCTTCCGGGTCGAGGTTGAAATTGATAATCCTGATCTGCGCATTCCTGATGGTATGACCGCCGAACTTGAAATTCCGGTCGGCATCAAACGGGCCCATCAGGTAAGGCCGTCCGTCCTGACGCTCAATGACGAGGGTGAACTTGGCGTCCGCGCCATTGTCGATGACAACAAGGTCGATTTCCTGCCTGTCGAATTGCAGGGCGGCAATCGTGACCGGATCTGGATCGGTGGTCTGCCCGACACGTTTGAACTGATCGTTGTCGGCCATGACTGGGTCAAGGAAGGGGCAACTGTTGAGGTTGTCCACCTTGAAACCGACAAGGATGGTCTTCCGATCATGCAGGATGATGAAGCACCTTCGACGGCGTCTGACGATACCGGCCCGACCCTTTCGGAAAACTCCGCGCAATAGCGCGTATCATGAGGAGATAAAAAATGTCCCTGATTGATCACGCGCTCAATCGATCGCGCACCGTCATTCTGGTTTTGATCCTGCTGCTTCTGGCGGGCTCCGTTGGCTATAACGCCATCCCCAAGGAAGCCGACCCGGATGTTCAAATTCCGGTTCTATATGTCACCATGCATCATGACGGCGTATCGCCGGAAGATGCCGAACGCCTTCTTTTGCGCCCGATGGAGCAGGAATTGCGATCCATCGAAGGTGTCAAGGAAATGAGCTCCCAGTCCTATCAGGACGGGGCATCGGTGACGCTTGAATTTTATTCCGACGTCGATATCGACGAAGCCCTTGCCGATGTGCGCGAACGCGTTGACATCGCCAAATCCGAACTGCCCGAAGACACCGACGACCCCGAAGTTCACGAGGTCAACCTGTCGCTGTTCCCGGTTCTCGTGGTAACCCTTTCGGGTGACGTGCCCGAACGTGCGCTTCTGCGCATGGCGCGCGATCTGAAAGACGCCATCGAAGGCCTGCCTGCGGTGCTTGAAGCCAAACTTGCCGGTGATCGCGAAGAACTGGTCGAATTCATCATCGACCCGATGAAGATCGAGGCCTATCGCCTGAATGGCATCGACATCGTCAGTCTTGTGCGCAATTCCAATGCGCTGGTGGCGGCCGGTGCGATCGATACCGGTACGGGGCGCTTTAACATCAAGGTACCCGGCCTGTTTGAAAGCATAAATGACATTCTTGATATGCCGCTGATCGTTGATGGCGATTCCGTCATTCGGTTCCGCGACATCGGCGACGTGCGCCGGACATTCAAGGATGCCAAAAGCTTTGCGCGTCTTAACGGCGAACCGGCCATCGCGATTGAAGTATCCAAACGTGTCGGCGAAAACATCATCGAAGTCATTGATGCGATCAAGGCGGTCACCGCCGAGGCACAGGAAGCATTCCCGCCGAACCTGACAATCAGCTATTCACAGGACAAGTCATCTGACATCCGCACCATGCTGACCGACCTTCAGAACAGCGTGATCCTTGCGATCCTGCTGGTGATGGTGGTCGTCATCTGGGCGCTGGGCTGGCGGTCGGGTCTTCTGGTCGGGCTTGCCATTCCGGGCTCGTTCCTGACCGCGATCCTGATCCTTTGGGCGCTGGGCATGACGGTCAATATCGTTGTTCTGTTCAGTCTGATCCTGGCCGTCGGGATGCTGGTCGATGGTGCGATTGTTGTGACTGAGTATGCCGACCGCAAGATGATCGACGGCCTGCATCGCAGCAAGGCCTATCCGCTGGCGGCAAAACGCATGGCGCTTCCGATTATTGCGTCAACCGCAACCACCCTTGCAGCCTTCCTGCCGCTGGCCTTCTGGCCCGATATCGTCGGCGAGTTCATGAAATTCCTGCCGATTACGGTTCTGTTCACGCTGACCGCTTCGCTTGCCATGGCGCTGATCTTTGTGCCGACCGTGGGCGCGTGGTTTGGTAAACCGGGCAGCGAAAGCAACGAAAGCCTTGAGGCCATCGCAGCCGATCATGGCGATGACATCCACAAGGTCAAAGGCGGCACCGGGCTTTATGTCCGTATTCTCAGCGGATCGCTTCGCTTCTATTGGCTGGTGATCCCGGCGGCGTTCATCATTCTGATTTCGGTCTGGGTGGCGTTTGGCAAGCTTGGCAAGGGCGTTGAGTTCTTCCCGGCGGTTGAACCCGAAGTCGCCGTGGTTCAGGTCCGGGCACGCGGCAACCTGTCCTATTACGAACAGGATGCCCTGCTTAAAGAGGTCGAGGACCGCATCCTTGCCCTTGATGCCCGTCACGAAGGCGAACACTGGTTTGATACGGTCTATGCCCGTTCCGGCGATGGTGCCGGTGGCAACGAGGCATCCGAGGACGTGATCGGCACGGTTCAGCTTGAATATGCCGATTGGCAAATGCGCCCGCCCGCAAGCGAGATTGAAAAACGTATCCTTGCCGATACGGCCGACCTTGCCGGTATTCACGTCGAAGTCCGCGCCGAAGAAGCCGGTCCGCCGCAGGGCAAGGACATCCAGATCCAGCTTCGCTCATACTATCCTGAGCTTCTTGATGAAACGGCGACCATTCTGGTCAACGGTCTTCAGGAAATGGGCGGCATGTACAATTTCGAAGACGGCAAATCGCCCCCGGGCATTGACTGGGAATACACAGTCGACCGCGCCCAGGCTTTGAAATTTGGTGCTGATATCAACCAGATTGGCAATGTCGTCAAACTGGTGACCAACGGCATCAATTTCACGACCTATCGTCCCGATGATTCAACCGAGGAAATCGATATTGTCGGGCGTTACCCGGCCAAGTATCGCTCCCTCGACGAGCTCGAAAACCTGCAGATCGTGACCGACAAGGGTCTGGTGCCGATGTCGAACTTCATCACGCGCACCCCCAAACCCAAAACCGGCACGCTGACCCGTGTTGACAGCCGCCGCGCCCTGACCGTCAAGGCCGATGTGCAGGAAGGCGTTCTGGTCGACACCAAGCTTGGCGAGGTCAAGGCATGGATGCAGACCCTTGATATCGATCCGCGCATATCGGTCGAATTCAAGGGTCAGGATGAAGAACAGCAGAAATCGGCAGACTTCCTGATGAACGCCTTTACGGTGGCCCTTTTCATCATGTTCATCATTCTGGTCACCCAGTTCAACAGCATCTCGAGCTCGCTTCTGATCATGATCGCCATCATCATGTCGACGGCAGGTGTGTTCCTTGGTCTGATGATCACCGGGCAGGCTTTCTCGATCGTCATGAACGGCATCGGTGTTGTCGCACTGGCCGGGATTGTTGTGAACAACAACATCGTTTTGATCGATACCTTTGACCGGCTCAAACACACCGCCAGCAGTATCGAGGCCGCCATCCTGCAAACCGGTGCGCAGCGTCTGCGTCCGGTAATGCTGACCACGGTGACGACCATTCTTGGTCTGGTGCCGATGGTCATGCAGATCAATATCGACTTCACGTCTCGTGAAGTCACGGTTGGGGCACCGTCCACCCAGTGGTGGGTACAGCTTTCGACCTCGATCGCATTTGGTTTGGCCTTTGCGACGGCTTTGACCCTGATCTTTACGCCTTGTGCGTTGATGATGCGCCACAAGATTGCCAACCGTCTGCGCAAGACATCAGTTGGCACTCGACTGAAATCGCTCGTCTCCTCGCGGTTCGGACGCAACAGGACAAAGCCATCAGGTCCGACTGCATAATCGATCCCTTTAACCCAATAGCCGCGCGACTTTTCCCCCGACCCCGCCGTGCGGTTATACCGGCCCCCTCCCCAGGGGGCCGGTTACTTTTTCTTCAAGCCGGCAATCAAAGCCGTGTGGTTTAATCGCGATGTAACCTTTTGCATTCAAACATCTTAATCATTTAATTTTTCGCCTCTTTCTACGTCTGCGAAGGCCGGAATACACACTTTCCTAATGTTTCCGGGCGTATTTTTAGAATGGTTATCGAGAACTGTTTTCCGCCGGAAACAAAGGATCTGTATGGTATGGGCTGTTTGGCATAAAGCGCGATCACAGGTATTTGGACTTGTCTGCGCGTTAGGCGCGTTTGCCCCCCATTGGGCGACGGCGGAAAATGCCGTGTCCGACCAATCCCTGATCTGGGCGGTCCCGTCCTTTGCCCCGGCATTCATCAAGGATTACGGCGAACTCAGCGGCTATGCCGCCGATACCCAGAACTGGTTCGCATCCAGACTTTCACAGTATCAGCATCGCATTATGCATGTGCCCCTTGCCCGGCTTCTGGCGGAAATGAAAAGTGGCGATGGTGAATTACGCTGCTCAACCACGCTGATCCCGACGCCGGAACGGCGCACCTATATTACGTTTGCCAAAACCATTCTACTGCATTTGCCGATCTCGATCGTTATCCGCGCCGAGGATGAGGCCCGTTTTGCGCCCTATCTCAACGAAGAAGGCCACATCAGGATTGAGGACCTTCTTAAAGACGAGAAACTTGCAACCGCGGTTCGAATTGGGCGCGCTTACGGGACGCTGGTTGACGGGCAGTTGAACCGGTATCGCAATACAGACCGCATCATGGAGGTCGCCGAAGATACCAAGTTCGTTCGGATGCTTGATCTCAAACGAATTGACTGGACACTCTATTTCCCGTCCGAGGCGGAATTTTACCGTCGGTCCCAAACGCCCGACCTTTTGATAAAGGCCCTGCCGATTGCCGGAAACACAACCTTGCTTGAGGCCACTATTGGCTGTGCAAAAACACCAGCTGGCAAAAAGGCCATTGAAGCCATCAATGCCATCGTTGATGCACATCCGACCATGCCCTGGACCGACTATTATGCCGACTGGCTTGGTGCGAGTGACCGGGAATGGTTCTATGCCGCACGCGATCAATATATCCATGCAGAGCATTTCGAAACCCGTCTGGAATACCGCCCGTCATCGGCGCAATGACAAAAAAGCCGGCAAAGATGCCGGCTTTTGTTTTGGTCTTTTGATCTTTTGATCAGTTCTGGTGGACGCGGTTCAGTCCCTCGTCGGGATCATCATCGGGTTCACCATCATCATCTTCCTCGTCCGCTTTGTCCTGTTCCTGCTGGTTCTCGACACCCATACGGCGATAGGAACGATAGGAAAGCGGGAAGGTAATGAAATAGACCCCGGCAATCACCGAAAGCGTCAGCCACGGCGAGGACACCAGAAACGCCACCGACGCCCCGAATGCCAACATCAAAGGCAGCACCCAGGCACGCGGCACCTTGACCTTCTTGAAGCTGAAGGTCGGCAAACGCGACACCATCAAACCCGCGATAATCACGCCATAGGGGGCTACGATATACGGACTGTCAAAGATGCCTTCGCCAAACTGGAAGGTCAGGACAATCGGCCACATCGCAAGGGCGGCGGCCGCCGGGGCCGGAACCCCGGTAAAGAACCGATAGGCCCATGTCGGCAATTCCGGTTCGCCCAGCATCTGGGTGTTGAAGCGCGCCAGACGCAGCATCATGCAAACCGCAAACAGCAGCGACAACGCCCAGCCAATGCCGCCAAATTCATGCAGCGACCAGAAATACAGCATCATCGCCGGTGCGACGCCAAAGCAGACAAAGTCCGACAGGCTGTCGAGTTCACCGCCAAAGCGGCTGGATGCATTAAGCATCCGGGCAAGACGGCCATCAAGACCGTCAATGATCCCGGCAATCAGAATGGCGGCAACGGCGGCCTCCCAGCGATCCTGCATCGCAAAGCGGATCGAAGTCAGACCGGCACACATGCCCATTATCGTTGCCACATTGGGCACCAGCCGTGTCAGCGACAGCGCCTTGAAGCGACGTGGACGACGAATGGGATCGATGCCGCCTGCCATTAGCGGATCTCCCCGACCGCGGCTTCCTTGCCCTTGGCCGAAACATCGGCAAGAACAGTTTCACCGGCAATCGTGGTTTGACCGACAATCACGTTGGGTGACACACCTTCGGGCAGGTAAACATCCACGCGCGAGCCAAAGCGAATCAGACCGAAACGTTCGCCCGCCTTAAGCTGCGAACCGGTGCCGACATCACACAGGATGCGACGTGCAACGAGACCAGCGATCTGGACAACACCAAACTCGCGGCCTTCCTTGTCACGCACCAGCAGGATCTGGCGTTCGTTGTTTTCCGATGCCTTATCAAGTTCGGCATTGACGAACTTGCCGGGCACATAGGCCTCGCCAACGATTTCGCCATTGACCGGGCAGCGGTTCACATGAACGTTGAACACATTCATGAAGATCGACACACGCGTCCGCGGGGTTTTGTCGTCAAGTTCAAGTTCCTTGGGCAGCGGTGCCTGCGAAATCATGCAAACACGGCCATCTGCCGGGGAAATCACCAGATTTTCATCGGTCGGGGTAATGCGATCCGGGTCGCGGAAGAAGTACGCGCACCAAAGTGTCAGGATCACGCCGATCCAGCCCAGCGGTTCCGCAATCAGGAACAAGCCCACAGTGATCGCCGCAAAGATCGCAACGAATTTCCAGCCTTCGGGATTGATCGGCACAAGAACGGATTTCAAAGTCTTTATTCCCTGGTTGCCATGGTTGGGCGTATCAATTTGGTACGCATGGTACCGTGCGGGCGCCTTCCTACCATCTAGTGATGACAATGGGCAACGCAACCCGCGTTCAACTGTTTGGCCCCAAACTTAAAAGGGGCAAAACACACTTACCATGTGCTTTGCCCCTCGCAAAGAAAAGTGATGCTTATTGCTGATTTTCTTCGTTCGGCAGTGCGAAAATCTGCCCCGGATAAATCAGATCAGGATCGCGGATCTGGTTGCGGTTCTGATGATAGATCACCCAGTATTTCAGGCCTTCGCCATAAGTACTGCGCGCAATCCGCCACAGGCTGTTACCCGGCTGAACGACATAACGTGAACCCGGCTCAAGAATTTGGTCTGGCCGCGCACGTTCGAACGGAATTTCAACGCGTGCGGTCACCTTGCCGGAACTGTCAAGCTGATCGGCGCGCAGCGTGTAGTTGCCCGGCTCAATCGGCTGCCCGATGGTCAGTGCCCAGTTGCCGTTTTCATCGGCCGGCGCGGTGCCAACATGGTTGTTATCAAGGTAAACCCGAACTGTGTGATTAAGGTCGGCCTTGCCCGACATTGCAACGCGGCCCTCGGTATCGTAGTCGACAACATCAATCGACAGACGCGGAAGGGTCGCGTCTTGCGTATCAGAACCTTCTTGCTGTGCCGCTGCGGCTTCGGGTGCCGGTCCCTGCATTACGGTAACGGCACCGTCACCATCAGATGGCACCTTAAGCGCGATCACAGGCTGCTTTTCGCTTGCCGGTTCGCTGTCGGTGGCCCCGGCGGTTCCTGTGGTCTCGCCGGTTTCACCGCTTTGTTCATTGGTGGCTGCCGGTGCCTTTTCCTCTGGGATCAGGACAACAACTTTGTCATCTGCCTTGGAAACATTCCCGGTGGCGTCTTCGGCTTCAAGCGACAATTCCCGATCGCCACTGGCCAACGGCTTGTTTGGCAATACGACCCATTCACCGCGTTCGTCGGCCGTGGCTTCGCCAATCACTTCTTCACCCTCGCGGATGCGAACCGTGCTGTTGGGTTCGGCGCGGCCTGCAATGACGGCATTTCCGTCCGGGCCGATGCGCACGACATCAAAGCTTGGATTGGTGATCGCAGGTGCGTCAGTGGCCGGTTCAGACGCCGGTTCGTTTGGCGTCGTCTCGGTGGTAACCGCAGGCGCCTGTGTTACTGCCGGTGCGGTTTCTTCATCCGCACTCTTGGTCAGCATGTAATTCAGCGCAATCGCTGCAATGATCAGTACAACGCCGACAATGACGAGGATATAGGGTCGCTTCACCGGAAATATCCTTGAACGATGTTTATGTTTATAACTCTTATGCTCAAGACACTGAAATTGCTTGCCATATTCCCCTCAAACAACCCGTGCGAGCACGTTAATTAGAAACTTGTACTACTTTGTACGTGCAGTTTCCATAACGTAACCTACAAACGATACATCGCAACCGTTAGGCAAAGATGAAGAGAGCAAGACCGCTCAGCTCAAACACCCTTGAGGTCAAAGGCTTCTGGCCGCCATCTCCGCCCCGACATAAGCCACAAGGGCGGCCATGATCAACGGCAAGGCCAGAACACCCACCCGAATCATCATACCCAAAAGTGCCGCCTGTGCCGGGTTATCGGTGGGCAGATGCGCCGCCAGCCTGACCGAGGACTGACGTGCTGAAACCACCAGAAGCAACACCGCAAAGGCAAGGCAGGATGCCGGCACCATGATCATCGCACTTGCCGCGCCCGACATCAGCGCACCAACAACACCAAGCCAAACCGCCACCCGGTATTGCGGCGCTGCCTTTTCAGAAATCAGCGCGACAAACAATGCCACCGTCAAGGCCGCCTGAAACACAACATGATCGGCAAGACCAAACAGATGAACGATGATCCCCTGCCCCAGGGCCAGCGTCATTAAAACCGCAATCGGGCCGGGTTTCACGATTGTTTCGGTATCGCTTTTGGCATCCATCGTCGACTTGCCGGATTTTGATTTGGTGCTTTTGGCTTTCCTGCCTTTGGCGGGTTTGGCCCCGTCATCGTCATCCTCGGAGAAATCCGGGCGGGTCACCCACAGGAAACAGCCGCCGACGATCAAAAATGCCAACCATGCAAAAATCTGGATCGCGCCGGGATGGTATGAAAGCCCCCGGATTGGTGCCGCCAGCACCAACCAGCCGCCCAAAAGCAGGGTCAGCCCGGCAACACCCAACGATATGCGTTCCGACAGTCGCGAAATATCCATGATCGCGCCACAGACACCGCCAAGCACCAACATCAAAAGTGCTGCGCCCACGCCACCGCGTGCGGTTTCAGGCAGCCCGATGGCTGCTGGCACGGCCACGGCAACCGCCGGAATGATCGCGCCCAGAACAAGGCGACGCGCGATGGAACGTTCCAACCCCAGCCACAAGGCCAGCATCAGAACGGCGGCGATAATGCCCGATATCACAATGGCGAGAATGAATGGACTATCGACAAACACGTTGGGCGGTCCTGCCTTCTTCTTATGAATATGCTTAACGCAGTTTCCTGCTGTGAGAATTACCCATCCCACAATCAGGTTCAGAACTTGTTAACCCTGCGACAAAAAGCGCACGATCTGCGGCCTTCGGCGGCTTGGCCGTCAATGCCATAGCCAATTGGCAAGATTACGGCCAAAGGCGAACAAATCAGGGCACGATCGATAAATTTCAGATGCTGCTATGCGGAAATTACTGCCACAGATGCGATCGGATCGGTTAAGGTCCCTCTCCGTACGGGGTTTCGTTCAGAAATGCGCGGCCCCGCTACCTGCGAAACAAGAAACAAAAGGCAGGTCGCCATGACAAAAGTAAAATCAATCTGTGTCTTTTGCGGTGCTTCAGATGGCAAGAATCCGCAACACATGGAAAATGCCATCGCCTTTGGCAAAATGATGGCCGAACGCGGCATCACGCTGATTTATGGCGGCGGCCGGATCGGCCTGATGGGAGCCGTGGCAGATGGCGTTATGCAAAATGGCGGATCGGTCGTAGGCATCATCCCGGCCCATCTTGACGATATCGAAGTCGGCCATACCGGCCTTTCCGAACTGATCGTTTGCAAATCCATGCATGAACGCAAGGTCGAGATGTTCCGTCGCTCGGATGCGTTTGTCTCCCTTGCGGGTGGGCTTGGCAGCCTTGATGAGGCGTTCGAGGCCATGACGCTCCGCCAGCTTGGCATTCATGACAAGCCGATGGTGTTCCTCAATGCGCTTGGTTATTGGGACAAGTGCTTTGACATGATTGACGCCATCATCGACGAAGGCTTCGCCCGCCCCAGCCACAAGAACCTCTATACCGTGGCCAACACGCTCGATGAAATCTTTGAACAGCTTGCCGCCGAACCGGCCCCGCGCTTTGACCCGCGCGAAAAGCTTTTCTGATCTCGGCAAAATAACCTGACCAAAGCCCGGCCAGCCTCACCTGACCGGGCTTTTTTTTGCTGCAACCACGCCACTGGAAGAACCGATACTTCAGCTCGAATGAAGATTAACGGGAAAGCTCGCAGGTTGGTTTATCGGCAATCTTTGCCATGCGCTGATCAAATTCATCGGCCAGATCGGCCAATGTGACAGATGCAAATTTTTCGATCAGCAGTTTTTCAGCAGCCTCGAACGCACTGCCAAGTGCCGAATTAACCGCCTGTTCAACAAGGCATTCCGGATGATCGACAGCAACTCCAACGGCAAAGAAAGCGGGATTGCCAATGGCGCGATGTATATCGAGCATTGTGATTTCCGATAAGGGCCTGGTCAAAACCCAGCCACCACCGTGACCTTTTTCCGAATGCACATACCCGTCATCGCGAAGCCCCGCCATGGTTCGTCGCACCACCACCGGATTTGTCCCAAGCATCTGCGCGATTTGATCAGACGTCGCAGCACCGTCTATCCGGTCCATATGAATAAGAACATGCAGCATGCGCGAAAGTCGGCTGTCACGGCGCATTGCGAACTCCTGATGCGGGTTTGATTTCCAGCAATTCGTAGCACTTGGCACATCTCGCAACAACAAAAGTTTCGAAGTCCTTTGACTCGTTGATATCACGATACTTATAAAGTTACATGAAACACATCCATATGTTTGACGAGGAAATGCAATGTCACCAAATGTCCCTTCTGCTGCCCAATCAACCACGGCAAGCAAGAAACAATATGACGTCGCCGTTATCGGGGCCGGGTTCGCCGGCCTTTCGGCAGCGATGCAGCTTGCGCGCGCCCGGTGCGATATATGTGTGATTGATGCCGGAGAGCCCCGTAACCGTTTTGCGACCACCGCCCACGGAGTTCTGGGTCATGACGGTAAAACCCCGGCCGAAATTCGCACTACCGCCATTGATCAGCTTTGTCGCTATGAAACTGTTGATTTTCGTCGCGGGCTGGTCACCGACGCCATGGCCTGCACGCTTCGAGATGCATCCGATCCGCTGTTTGGACTGAAACTTGCAGATGGCAGCACCCTTGAAGCCCGGCGTATTATTCTGGCCACCGGCGTACGCGATAGCCTGCCCGATATTCCCGGCCTTGCCGAACGCTGGGGCAAAACGGTTTTGCATTGCCCATATTGCCATGGCTATGAAGTGCGCGATAGTCAGATCGGTGTCATCGCGACCATGCCAGCATCAAGCCATCAAGCAATGATGCTGCCTGACTGGGGACCGACCACCTATTTCAGCCAGTCTGAACATATGCCCGATGACGACATGGTACTGGCCATGCGTGATCGTGGCATCACAATCGAACATTCGCCAATTGTCGAAATTCTGGGCAAGGCACCGGTCATTGATGGTGTTCGGTTGGCGGACGGGCGCACTTTGCATATTCAAACCATTTTCGCTGGCCCAACCGTTTCCATGCCAAACCCGGTTGCCGAGATGCTGGGATGCCGATTTGATGAAGGACCGCAGGGTCCGTTCATTGCTGTTGATCCCAGTCAGGAAACCAGTGTGCCGGGGGTATTTGCCGCCGGTGATGCCGCAACTGCACGTCACAATGCAACCTTGGCGTCGGCCGCCGGTGTCATGGCCGGGTTTGGCGCGCACCAATCGCTAGTGTTTCGATAAGATCGTAAACTACGGACAACCTTCAATCATATCCGAATAGGCACCGCCACGCATACCGCGCGGCGGTGCTTTTGTTACACGCCCGTGCAAAATGGATGATCCGGGAACGGTGTTCATTTGATCATCGCCCTAAAACCCCATAATTTCCGCGCGGTTCGTAACCGTCTGAATATTCATATGAATGTCACGCTTCTGAAATCTTAGTGACAACGAAGCCGCGTATGATCGCTTCAATGTTCAAAACAACAAATTGAACGATCAAATGAATATTTCTACGCGACAGCGCGACATCATCGACATCCTGCGCCGTGACAGCTTTGTCTCTATCGACAAGTTGGCCGAACATTTTGACGTTACCCCGCAAACCGTGCGGCGCGACGTCAATATGCTCAGCGACGCCAATCTGGTGCGCCGTCGCCATGGCGGGGTTGAATATGCTGGCGAACCTGGCATGAACCTGTCCTATGACAGCCGACAGGTCACCAATATCGCCGCCAAGCATGCCATATCGCTCCATGTCGCAAGCCTGATCCCCGACGGGGCATCGATCCTGATCGGGATTGGCAGCACGCTTGAACTGGTTGCGCTTAATCTGGTCGATCATCGCCATCTGACCGTGATTACCAACAACATGAATGCCGCCATGGCGCTGGGCAACAATACCAGCAACCGGATTGTCATTCCGGGTGGCACGCTGCGCCTGCCCGATCGCGATGTCATCAGTCCCGAGGCGGAACTGATGTTTAACAAGTACAAGGTCGACTACGGCCTGTTTGGCGTCGGCGGTATTGAGCCGGACGGAACGCTTACCGATTTCGACCATCGCGAAGTATCGCTTCGTCAGGCGATTGCCGCCAATTGCCGCAGATCCATCCTTGTTGCCGATCAATCCAAATTCGGCCGCCCGGCCCCGGCCAAGGGCGGTCATCTGACCGACCCCGACCTGATCGTGGTTGATGGCGTGCCCGGCGGCGTTTTCGATCCGTTGTTTGACCGCCAAGACGTTCGCGCGCGTCTGCAAATTGCCAAAAGCGAAAGTTACGAATGACCAACCAGCCCCCCTTTATTCGCATCAATTCTGTGTCGCGCGTGTTTAACGGCGGCAACGGCGTGCATGACCTGTCACTCGACATTCCGCGCGGAAGCTTTGTCGTCCTGCTGGGGCCATCGGGCTGTGGCAAGTCGACAACCCTGCGTCTGATTGCCGGGCTTGAAACCGCCGATCAGGGAACCATTGCGATTGATGGCAAGGACGTCACAAGCGCCCCGCCCTCCAAGCGTGGTCTGTCGATGGTGTTTCAGTCCTATGCCCTGTTCCCGCATCTGAGTGTTGCCGAAAACATCGTCTTTGGCCTCAAGGTCCGCAAAACCCAAAAGGACGAAATCAAGACCCGTCTGGCCGATGCCCTGCGTGTGACCGGCCTTGAGGGATATGAAGACCGTAAACCGGCCCAGCTTTCCGGTGGGCAGCGACAGCGCGTTGCACTGGCGCGCGCAATCGTTGCCGGTCATCCGCTGTGCCTGATGGATGAGCCGCTATCAAACCTTGATGCCAAGCTGCGCCATGCCGTGCGCAAGGATATCCGCGACCTGCAACAACGCCTTGGCATCACGGTTGTCTATGTCACCCATGATCAGACCGAAGCCATGAGCATGGCCGACATCGTCATTCTGATGAAAGACGGCCGGATCGAGCAGGTTGGTGACCCCGCCGACTTGTACCTGAAACCCGCCACCGCCTTTGCCGCCGGATTTGTCGGAAGCCCGCCGATGACGCTAATCCCGGCCAATGCCCTGCCTGCCTCGGTCATTCCCGATGGCCTTGATGCCAATCACCTGACCTTTGGCATCCGTCCCGAAGACCTGATCCTGTCGACCGGGCAGAACGACCATCCATGGGGCATCCCGGCGACCGTTACCGGCAGCGAGTTTTTGGGGGCCGAGACATTTGTATTTGTTGCGATCCCGGGAACGGATGGGGCCACCGCCCGCCTGCCCGGTCGCGTTGAAATTTCGCCCGGGACAGAAGTCTCGCTCAGTTGGGCTGGCGCTGCGGCCCACTGGTTTGACGGCGAACGCGGTCATCGTCTGACACCGACGGTACCGGGCACACCAGCGCAAGATACCAAGATCACCTCTCAACCTGACACTGCAACTTCGACACTTTAACAGGGAACTTTTGTTCATGCGTAACATCGTAACCAGTGCTGCATTTGCGGCCGGACTGATGGCAACGGCGGCGAGCCCGGCCTTTGCTGCCACTGAACTGACCATGTATTATCCCGTCGCTGTTGGCGGCCCGCTGACCAGCGTGATTGACGGCATGATCAAAGGATTTGAGTCCGAAAACCCGGATGTCAAAGTCAATGCCATCTATGCCGGCAACTATGACGACACCCGCCTGCGCGCGGTTTCGGCGATCAAAAGCGGCGATCCGGCACAGCTTTCAGTCATGTTTTCAATCGACGTCTATGACCTGATCGAACAGGACCTGATTGTTCCGTTTGATGATGTCGTCAAAACCGCCGAAGACAAGGAATGGCTGAATGGCTTCTACCCGGCGCTGATGGCCAATGGCGAAGTCGATGGCAAAACCTGGGGCATCCCGTTCCAGCGTTCGACCATTGTCATGTACTACAACAAGGACATGTTCCGCGAAGCCGGTCTTGATCCGGAAATGCCGCCGCAAACTTGGGAAGAACTGGTTTCCACCGGCAAGGCACTTTCGAAAGACGGCAAATGGGGCCTGATGGTGCCCTCGACCGGTTATCCGTACTGGATGTTCCAGTGCTTTGCCATCCAGAATGGCAAGGAACTGATGAGTGCAGATGGCACCGAAACCTATTTCAACGATCCGGCTGTTGTCGAGGCCCTTGAATTCTGGCGCGGCCTTGCGACCGAAGAAAAAATCATGCCAGAAGGCACCATTGAATGGGGAACCCTGCGCCAGGCCTTCGTTCAGGGCCAGACGGCCATGATGTGGCATTCGACCGGCAACCTGTCCGCGGTCAAACGCGAAGCACAGTTTGATTTCGGCGTTGCCATGCTGCCGAAACACAAACAGCCGGGCTCGCCCACGGGTGGTGGCAACTTCTATCTGTTCAAGGACTCAACAGATGAACAGAAAGAAGCATCACTGGCGCTGATCAAATACATGACCGCACCGGAACGTGCCGCGGAATGGTCGATTGCCACCGGTTATGTTGGTGTCACCCCGGATGCCTACGAAACCGACGCGCTTAAGGCCTATGTTGCGGACTTCCCGCCGGCACTGGTCGCGCGTGATCAGCTTGAAGTTTCAGTTGCCGAGTTTTCCACCTATGACACCGCGCGTGTCCGCGAAGGTCTGAACAACGCCATTCAGGCGGCCCTGACCGGTGAAAAGACCCCGGAAGAAGCCCTTGGCGATGCCCAGTCCGAAGCAGAACGTCTTCTGCGGGCCTTCCACTAAGAACGCCCGATCTGCACGCCGAAGCGGGATATTCCCCGCTTCGGCACCTTTGTTTGATGATTTTGATTAATTGATTTCTTCGCAGGACGTGCCGAGCATGAATGAAATGGCCCGACTTCAAAAACGCAGGCTTGCGCTCTATGGCTGGATGCTGGCCGCACCGGCATTGGCCCTGATGAGCCTGTTTGCCTTCTACCCGGCCATTGCAACCTTCTGGCACAGCCTGTTTAGTCGGGGCACGTCACGCCGACCATCGGTGTTTGCCGGGTTTGAAAACTATAGTGATCTGTTTGCTGATCCGACCTTCTGGACAGTTGCGACCAACAACCTGATTTATGCCGGGGTGACGATCCCGGTTTCTATCATCTTTGCGCTTGTCATGGCGCTTTGGGCCAATGCCCATATCCCGGCACGGTCATTCGTGCGCAGCGCCTATTTCACGCCGACCATTTTGCCGATGATTGCCGCGGCCAATTTGTGGCTGTTTTTCTATACCCCTGATCTTGGGGTGATTGACCAGATTACCGGTTTCTTTGGCGCATCGCCAACCAACTGGCTGGGCCAGCCGGAAACCGCACTGGCATCCGTCATCATCGTGACGATCTGGAAAGAAGCCGGGTTCTTCATGATCTTTTACCTTGCCGCCCTTCAGACTATCCCGCCGGATCTGCGCGAAGCCGCCCGGATTGAAGGCGCTGGCCGCTGGACCTACACACGCCGTGTGTTGCTGCCACTTTTGATGCCGACCACGATCTTTGTGTTCGTCAATGCGATGATCAACTCGGTCAAACTGATCGACCATCTGTTCATCCTGACCAAGGGCGGGCCCAACAATGCGTCCAAGCTGATCCTGTACTGGATCTGGGAAATGGCATTTGCCTATTTCGACAGCCCGCATGCGGCCGCCATGACCATTCTTGTCTTGCTGGCCCTTGGCCTTGTTGCCGTCGCGCAGTTCCGACTGGTTGAAAAACGGACCCACTACCGATGAAAACAGATACCGTTACCGCCAACACCACACTCAAACTGCCTGATCTCGACAAGGTCCTTGATACGCTTGGCGCATGGGTTCTCGCAATCGTCTGGATTTCACCGCTGCTGTTTGCCGCCTGGGCGGCGTTACAGCCATCCGGCACCGCCCTTGGTCTGGATTTCTCCAATCCGCTGACGTTCGAGAACTTTGTCTATGTCTGGGGTGCTGTGCCGTGGGGTGGGTATTTTACCAATACCGTGATCCTCGTAACCCTGATCCTTGCGGGCCAACTGGTGCTGTGCACATTGGCCGGGTTCGCCTTTGCCCGCTTTGAATTCAAGGGCCGCGATACGGTCTTTATCCTGGTCCTTTTGCAGCTTTTCATTCTGCCGGAAGTGCTGATTGTCGAAAACTACGCCATCGTGTCCAAGCTTGGCCTGTTTGATACAGCACTTGGCATCGGCCTGCCTTACATGGCCAGTGCATTCGGTATTTTCCTGTTAAGGCAAGCATTCAAATCCGTACCGATTGAGCTTGAAGAAGCCGCCCGGATCGAAGGATGCAGTTGGATGGGCGTTCTGTGGAAGGTCTATGTGCCGGCGGCCAAACCGGTTTATCTGGCCTACGCGCTGGTATCGATTGCGACGCACTGGAACAACTTCCTGTGGCCGTTGATCGTCACCAACTCGCCAGAAACACGGCCGCTGACGGTGGGCTTATCATTGTTTGGCGCACCGGAAACCGGGGTGGATATCTCGGTGATCAGTGCGGCAACCATCATGACGATTGCGCCGCTTTTAATGGCGTTTCTGATTTTCCAGCGGCAATTCATTCAGGCGTTCCTGCGCGCTGGAATTCGATAGTGTATGGTCCACTCGTCTTAGGCGTCAGCCGACGGGTGGACATCTTCCCAGACCAGATCACCGGTGTACCGACGCGATAGCTTGCCAGCCCCTTCAAATGCCATCAAATGAAGCCAGCCGTTATCAAACAGGGCGCGCACGGTTGGATGCCTTTCCAACACATCAGAAATCGCAGATGTCGGTGCATCAATGCACACGGTTAACCGCACCGGTTCGTGCCCAGCCCCGTCATCGCCAGATACCGATTGCATCGGCAACCCGGTGCGTAATTGCCCACCATTGCCTTCATAAACGCCAATCCCGCCAACAACGTTATGCAGCAGTTTGTTGCCCGAACCATAAAGCTCTGTCGCAACGCTTGATGCGTAATATTGCAGGCTGATCCAGCTTGCCACGACGACCGGTGCCGTCAGGATCAGTTCAAGAACCGCATAATCGTTCTTCTGATCGGCATGGTGATCATAATCATGCAGGAAGCTTTCACTCGAAAGACTGGTCTGCGCACTATAACTACGCGGAGCGGCGATAAAGTATTTACAACCCGCAAGCCCCCATTCCGGGCGGGTTTCCGCCCAGTTCGCAGCCCGTGCCATAACATCGCGTTCGGACTTGGCCCCGGGCAATCGAGCCGTCCGCTCGGCACGTGCAATCATCCCGGCCTTGCCAATAACATCCAAAAGCCGATCAAGCGCCGCGCGATCCATCGGGCGATCAATATCGCCATCATAAAGGGTCACACTGTCGGTTGTGGTATCATGCAAACCGGCAACGAAAACCGTCGCATCGGGAATGCCAATACCGCGATCTACCAGACCATCGCGCACCGCCTGATCATTGAGCAGATCTGCCAAAAGACGTGCATTCACATCCCCGGCATGCCCACCGCACGCCCCGCAATGAAGCGCACTTTTATGCGGGTTATTGGTGACATTCGCGCCATGACCGGCCAACAAAACCGTTTGTGCAAAACCATGGGTCAGCGACATCGCACGCAGGACCTTTTCGGCAATATCGCATTTCGCCCCATCATCAAGTGCAGTTTGAAACACCGGCTTTGGCGATTTTTCTGCTTTGCCTTTGTCCCCAGTCAGCCCCATCGTGCTTTTCGCCAGTTCCCAGATATAAGTTGGCCCAATCGCATCGACATAGGCAAAGGATGTCAGTGCGGCTGTCTTGACCTGATGCCACGGGCGGACGGCCTTATGAACAAGCTCGTTAACAAGGCCGCTTGTTTCGGCGTGATCATGGGTGCAGCTTTGCAATCCCGGTGACAGCAGGACCGGCAGGCGGCTTTCGCTAAGCGCTGAGTTGGCTGGACCATGGGCGACCGGCAAACCAAAGAACCCGGCAAAACCAAGGGTCACGATATCGTCTGATACACTTTCAAGCGCCCGACGAAACACCTCGGAACGGACATCAATGCAAAATGCGGCTTGGATTGATGGAGCCAGATCCTTGCGGTCATTCGCATCCACTGCCCCAAGCTGCTTGGTCAGGTTGCCCTGCAGGGACCGTTCATAGGCGTCTTGCGCAATTTCACGCGCAATATCAAATTCGGATGCACTGATCGGCATTGCATGGTCTGACAAGGCACTCAGCCAATGGACTTCGATTTGGGACTGCAACGCCTGATAAAGGGCGAAATCCCATGACAACCGCACTGCCAAAAGATCAATGATCGTATCATCAGAGCGGCCATCAAGCTCGGCGATCCAGCGCAAATAACGCCCATGCTGCGCCCAGCCATTGATCGATAGCAATGCCTGATGCAATTGGCCATCAAGACCAAGGTTATGCGGATTAAGCACTGCAACCATTTCATCGATTGCCGCCACCGCATCACTTGGCAGATCGCGAACAGTCGCCCGAAAATCGGCCAATCCCAGCAATTGCGCCGTGCGATCATGTTGCACCCAGAATTGCCAGGACTTCCAAGCGGTTTGTGCCTGAGAAGCCCCCTGCCAAAGTGCGCCGCCACGATCAAAATAGGCCGCAGCCCATCGACCAATGCAATCCTCGATAATCGTTGGCCAGTCGGTGCCCGTTGCCGTCATGGCAATATCGGCAAGGGTTGGCACCTTGCAGGCTGATGCCCGCTCTGCGCGCAGCGCGTCTTCAAGTTCGGCAACACCAACAGGCTTGACGCAATATGGCGCGGCATCCAATGCCTCGCTCAGGGCGTGTTTGGCAATTGCGCCTGACTTGATTTTGCCAAGATACCAGTCACCCGGCTGCAAGGTGTCCGTCCCGATCAGCCTTTGATGCTGGGCTGCGACCTCTGCCAGACGTTTACTGGCCTGTCCGACAAATGGATTAACTGCAACCGTACTTTCAAGCGGCCAAGCCGGGGCGATGTTTTCAATCGCGCGCCCAATCGCATCATCAATCAAGGATGGCACCGCGCCGTCATCTTCAAACGCGATATTGGTCACGGTAACATTCATGATTTTTCTCCACTTAAACTGGCCGGTGTTGCCGGAATGCGCCAGGTGCCAAACACCCGGTCCGTGATCGCATTAAGGTAAAATCCATTGCAAAGATGAACGTAAAATCGCGCCAACCGAGGCGACGGCGCCTGCCCGAACAAAACATGGTTTTGCATCAGACCAAGCAACGCAAAGCTTACGATGACAAGGATGCTCATCGCCCACATGACGATGGGGCTGCCCTGCCAGTCGGGGAACGCATCAAGCCCTGCGTGATGGGCCAATGTGTGAAAACCGAAATAGGTCACGCAGATAATCACGGATGTCAGCGCGCCAATCAGCCAACTTTGCGAAATAGCCCCTTCCTTGCGGACCGAACAGACAAGGTGGAAACTTGCAAAAATCACCACCACGCTGATCGCCATCACCGCGGGCGCACCCCCGTCGCCAAACAGCGCACCGATCCCAACCGAGATTGCGATGGCCAAAACCAGGCTTCCGATAACCGATGCCGTGCCCATGGATTTTTGCGGGCCAAGCTTGCGCAAGGTGTGAAGTTTCTCAATCGTGCTGCCTGACGACAGAAACGCATATGCCTTGTAAAGCGAATGGGCCACGATATGCAGTAAAGCCAAGGCAAACAGACCAAGTCCGCATTGCAGGATCATGAAGCCCATCTGCGAAATGGTCGACCACGCAAGCCTGGTCTTGACAGCCGGTTGGGTAATCATCACCGCGCTGCCAAACAGGGCCGTCACCAAACCGACCATGGCAATGCCAACCATCACATTGGGGGCCACAACCACAAGATCCGATAACCGGATCAACAAAAACCCACCGGCATTGACAATGCCCGCATGCAACAGGGCGGAAACCGGTGTCGGGGTTTCCATCACCTCGACAATCCAGGTATGGGTCGGAAACTGCGCAGATTTCATCATCGCGGCAATCCCGATCAGGCCGACAATCCACGCAACCGAACCATCAAAGCCAATAGCCCGCACAGCTTGGCTGATTTCGGAAATATCGAACGTCCCGAACTGAAGATACGTCAGAAAAATCGCACTGATCAGGGCAGCATCCCCCAACCGCGCAATGACGAATTTCTTGCGCTGGGCCCGCTTGGCGGCCTTGCGGTCGGCATAAAACAGCAACAACCGATGCAGAAGAAAACTGGTGGTCACCCAGAAGATCGCCAGCTGGATCAGGTTGGCCGACTGGACAAAGGCTGTGACACTTGCCAGTGACAGACCAAGATACCCGACAAATTTTCCCTGACCGTCTTCGGCACGAAGATAGCTGATGGAATACGTCAAAATGACCCATGCCAGAAACGCCACAAGGCAGAGCATGGTGACGCTGACAATATCGATCATCAGTTCAAACCGGATCGGACCCACTATCGGCACCACCGCACGCATGTCACCGCCAGTTATCAGAACGACTGCCGTGGCAACCGCACTTGCCAGCCCCGCAAGGGATAGCCCCTTGATCAGGCGTTCATGACCGCGCGACAGGCGTTGGGTACTGCTAAACCCCGTCAAACCGGCAGCCAGCAGGCAGGCAATGGTCAGAACTGGCAAAAAAGATGCGAAAACCAATGGTTATCTCCAATCCGCTCGATTTCCGCAGACAATAGGGTCAAAGCCATGGTAAATTAAAATATATAGATTCTATTGTTTTGTTCTGTTTATGTGAACGATATGGCCGAGCTGAATTATCATCACCTGCGTTATTTCCATGTTGTTGCCCATGAAGGCCACCTGACCCGGGCGGCGGAAAAGCTGCATGTTTCGCAATCGGCGCTTTCCAGTCAGATCAAACAGCTGGAAGAACGTTTGGGGCAGCAATTATTTGAACGCCGTGGACGGTCCCTGATCCTGACCGAGGCCGGCCGCATCGCGCTTGATCATGCGGACGCAATTTTTTCTGCCGGGCGTGAATTGATCAACACGCTGAAACAATCGGGCGTCGCACGCCGGGCTTTGCGGATTGGGGCGATTTCGACATTGTCGCGTAACTTTCAGCTGTCCTTTCTGGCCCCGGTTCTGGGCAACACCGACATTGAACTGATTTTGCGGTCCGGCAGTTCGGCCGAACTTTTGAACGCCCTGACCGCGCATCAACTCGATGTCGTGCTGACCAACCAACCGCCAGATTCCGATGCCCTGTCAGGATTTGTTGTCAAAACGATTGATACCCAGCCGGTCGGCTTGATCGGCACACCAAAGTTATGTACCGCCAATGACAAGCTTGAAGACCTTTTGCGCACTGTGCCGCTGATCTTGCCATCCTCATCGAGCGGCATGCGCATGGGATTTGACGCATTGTGTGACCGTCTTGATATTGTGCCGCAAATCGCCGCCGAGATTGACGATATGGCAATGATGCGCCTTTTGGCCCGTGAAGGGGCCGGACTGGCCGTTATTCCGCCGATCGTTGTCAAAGACGAAATTGCCCGTGGTGAGTTGATTGAGGCACAGGTTCTGCCCGACATTGTCGAGACATTCTATGCCGTAACGATGCGTCGACGCTTTCCCAACCCGGCCCTGGCGATGGTGTGTTAAGCCGTCAACACGCAAACAGCATTTCACCAGGTCGCTTCAAGAACCTCAAACAAGGCCGATATCATCGGCAGTTCCTTGCGCCGTTCGGTTGTGATCAGGCTCAGGCAGGCCGGAATGGAAACGGTGTTGCACACGGCAAGGCCAAAGGTCTGCTTTTCATGCAGTGCGATGGAATCACGACACAAGCTTAACCCCACGCCGGATCGAACCATTTCCAGCATTGAGGCTTCCTGATCAACACGCGCGACGCAATTTTGCGTGCAGTCATACTGATCAAAAATCCGCCTCAGCAACCGGGAGTGCACCGATGCGTCTGTCGTGCCGATCCACGGAAGCCTTGCCAGTGTCGCCCAGTCGGCGTGTGCGACCTCTTTTTCCCAACCGACCGGGGCGATCACCCGATAATTAAAATCGGCAAGCTTGATCGCGTGGATTTCTTCGGTTGAGATGGCCGCAATATCACCATCGACATCCGGCCCGCTCAGGTAAAACCCGGCATCGATCTGATTGCGGCAGACCTTTGTCAGCATCTCGCCACTAACGCCATGCACCAGTTCAGTTTCGATATCAGGGTAATCAATGCGCATCTGGCTTAACATCCGGCCAAGACGGATGAATTCCGGATCAACGATGGTTCCGATCCGAAGCTTCCCGCCCACACGCCCGGCACGCTTGCGCGCGCTACGACGAAACTCGTCCATCGCATCGAGCACAATCTCAGCCTTTTTGAGCATCGCCTGCCCGTCCGGCGTGATTTGCAGCCCGGTTGATGTCCGCTTGAAAAGCGAAATGCCGGTTTCCTCACCAAGACGCTTGATCTGGTGACTGATCGCCGGTTGCGTCAGGTTCAGCACCGATGCGGCGCGCGAAACGCTTCCTTCGCGTGCGACGGTGACAAATGCCAGCAACATGTTGATGTTCGAAAAACGAGTCATATAAATAACACTAATATTGCTATTCGGATTTTGTCATTAGATTTATGCGACGCTTGCCCGCTAAATACACATTCGGTGTTCGCACCAAATGAAGACCGCTTGCCGATCAAAAGAGCAAGCGGCCATCGGAATTGCCTTTGTAGGCCTTTGGTTGCGCGGCCCTTTGGGCCGACAGCCAAACCGATAGAAACCAACAGGGAAGGCGCGTCACAACGATGACAACCACAGAAAACTTCGACTATGTGATCATCGGAGCCGGTTCTGCCGGTAGTTTGCTTGCCAATCGGCTGAGTGCTGATGCCAAGAACAAGGTGCTGCTGCTTGAGGCTGGCAAGGCAGATAACTATGCATGGATCCACATCCCGGTTGGCTACCTTTATTGCATCGGCAATCCGCGCACCGACTGGATGTACCAGACCGAACCGGACAAGGGCCTGAACGGCCGCGTTTTACGCTATCCGCGTGGCAAGGCGCTGGGTGGCTGTTCATCGATTAACGGCATGATCTATATGCGCGGTCAGGCCCGTGACTATGATAACTGGGCCAGGATCACCGGCGAAGAAGCCTGGGATTGGCAGCATTCCCTGGCCGACTTCAAGCGCCATGAAGATCACTACAAGCTTGATCACGGCAACACCCCCGAGACACAAAGTGGCAAACCGTTTACCGAGATGCATGGTCATGGCGGCGAATGGCGCATTGAAAAACAACGGCTTCGCTGGGACATTCTTGACAGCTTCATCGAGGCCGCCGGTCAAACCGGGATCGAGCCGACCGATGATTTCAACGACGGTGATAATACCGGCATTGGCTATTTTGAAGTCAACCAACGGTCCGGCTGGCGCTGGAACACGTCAAAGGCCTTTATCCGCCCGATCAAATCGCGCCAGAACCTGACAGTCTGGACCGAGGCACAGGTCGAAAAACTGACCTTTGCGAGCAATGCCGACGGCCAAACGGTGTGCACCGGGGCAATCGTCAACAAGGCCGGTACGTCACTTGGCGTTACAGCCAGCAAGGAAGTCGTCCTGTCTGCCGGGGCTGTGAACACGCCGCAAATCCTGCAACTTTCCGGCATTGGTCCGGCAAAATTGCTTAAACAGCATGGGATTGACGTCGTGCTTGATGCGCCCGGTGTCGGGCAGAACCTGCAAGACCATTTGCAAATTCGCGCGATCTATAAGGTGCATGGCGCGCGCACGCTCAACACCCTTGCCAACAGCCTGATCGGCAAGGCGCAAATCGGCCTGCAATATTTGCTCAGCCGCTCCGGCCCGATGAGTATGGCCCCCAGCCAATTGGGCGCCTTCACACGGTCCGATCCATCGCGGCAATATTCAAATCTTGAATATCACGTTCAGCCACTTAGCCTTGAGGCCTTTGGCGGTGATCTTCATGACTTTCCTGCCGTCACGGTGTCGGTCTGTAACCTGAACCCGACCAGCCGCGGCAGCATTCAGATCAAGTCTGCGGACTTCCGAGATGCGCCGCAAATTGCGCCTAACTACCTTGATACCGACGAAGACCGTAAAGTCGCGGCCGACAGCCTGCGACAGGTCCGCGACATCATGTCGCAACCGGCCATGGCAAAGTACCAGCCCGACGAATTCAAACCGGGCGTGCAATATCAAAGCGATGAAGAGCTCGCCAAGCTGGCCGGCGATATCGCCACGACCATTTTCCACCCGGTCGGCACCGTCAAGATGGGCCGCAAGGATGACACATCGGCCGTTCTTGACCCGCATTTGCGCCTTAAGGGCGTTGCGGGCCTGCGCGTTGTCGATGCGTCCGTGATGCCCGAAATCACCAGCGGCAACACCAATTCGCCGACCCTGATGATTGCCGAAAAGGCCGCTGGATGGATCCTGTCTGACCAATAAGTGCGATCTGCGCGCGGCCTTTCCAAACAACTGAGAACCACACTTTTGTTTTCATGAAATAAATTCAGATATTGATACCCAAATTCCTGTCGCGCTTTTGTCGTGTTTGGTGCAACATGGCCGAAGATCATAACTTTTAAAAAATCTTCATATGCCCGTATTGCTCCTGCTTTTTAGCACCACACTCGTCTGGGCCCTGATGTTGGTCAGCAACCGCATTGCGCTGACCAGCTTTGCGGTTGATGCCTATGCCATGACCTGCTGGCAGCTTGTCTTTGGCGGGATGGCGCTTGTCCTTCTTGCACCGGGGCGCCGCATTCCGTGGCGGCAATTTGCCCTTCCGATCAACTGGGCCTATGGGTTCCTGCGTGTATTGACCGGGGTCAGTTGGACGGCATCCCTTTTATATATCAGCGCACCTGAAAGCGGCATTTTGTCGCAAACCGGCATGCCGATGGCAGCCCTTGCCGCGACCTTTATCCTTGGGCGCGCACCGGGGCGTTCGGAATGGCTTGGCCATGCGATCCTGATATCCGGCGCCCTGTGGCTGGCCTGGCATTTGCCCGGCGGGTTCGCCAACCCGGCCGTGCTTTTGATGCTGGCATCCGAAGTCACGGCAATTTCGTCCTCGGTTCTGGCGGAACTTCATCCTGATAATCAGGTCAAGGACACCTGGGCGCATCTGCGCTTTACCGGGGTGTTGTTGTTGATTACGGCCTCGGTCTTTTTGATTGCTCCGCCGGTGGTCGAATTCATAAATCCGGTTGCAATCCCCTATATCTCGACCGATGGGCTGTTTGGCACCGAAACCCTGATTGCCGGACTTCTGATCGGCATTCTGTTCCGTGGGCCGGCAATGGTTTTAACCCTTCGATCCATCAAGATTGCCGGGGTCGAGAAATACATCCTGTCGACAAGCATCCTGCCCTTTGTCCTTTTGGGCCTTGAGATGCTGGCCGCCAAATTCGACCTCACACCGACTCCAACTCATGACAGTGTGTTCTGGATCTCTTCCCTTTTGGTGATGATCGGGATTATCCAGATAACAGCTTCAAAACACCGTCACGCCGCAAAGACCAAACGGCTTGCTGCAACGGCAAGTACGCCTGCAACCCAAAGCACGACCTGACCAAAGAAGACAAGACCACGATCTCCCTGCAGGATGCATCTCTCCCCTCCATCGGAGAGAACATATGACCTTCCCCGGTCGCTATGTCCCCCGGCATCTTGCGCCTTTCGGTGTCCCCCCGAAAGGCTGAAACGCCCGGGCCTCCCACCCGGGCGTTTTCTTTGTGCCCGCACGGATCGCCAAGGCACATTTGCGAATTCTCATTATTGAAATTCAATTTAAACCATTGATATAAAACGTTATTTAATTAACAAGTTGATGTATGTCACGGTTTTACAACCCCGTTTTTGGTCTAGTACCCGAACCACCAAAAATGGGAGAGAGAAATGACATCCCGACGCCTGTTTTCCAAAGCCCTTCTGTCCACCGTTGCGGCATGTGCCCTTGGCGGTGCGGCAATCGCGGCAGAACCAGCCGAACTTCGTGAAAGTGCGCTGGACTATTTCGAAGTCATTCCGTCGATGGTTCCCGCCATCGAAGGCAATGCCGTCACCCGTGAAAAGGTCGAACTGGGCAAGATGCTGTTCTTTGAACCGCGTCTGTCGGCCAGTGCGATCATTTCGTGCAACACCTGCCACAACCTTGGCATGGGCGGGGACGACAATCTGGAAACCTCCATCGGACATGGCTGGCAGAAAGGCCCGCGCAACGCACCAACCGTTCTGAACGCCGTCTTCAACGAAGCCCAGTTCTGGGATGGCCGCGCCGAGGATCTTAAGGCACAGGCCAAAGGCCCGGTTCAGGCCGGTGTTGAAATGGCCAGCACGCCGGAACGTGTCGTGACCGTGCTAAAATCCATCCCGGAATATGTCGACCATTTCAAAACGGCATTCCCGGGCGAAGATGATCCGGTGACCTTTGACAACATGGCAAAGGCGATCGAGGCATTCGAGGCAACCCTGATCACCCCGGCCTCCCGGTTTGACCAGTTCCTTGAAGGCAACGACACCATCATGACCGAAACCGAGATGACCGGTCTGGAACTGTTCATCGATACCGGCTGTGCATCCTGCCACAACGGGGTGAATGTCGGCGGTACGGGTTATTATCCGTTCGGTGTTGTTGAAAAGCCGGGCTCCGAAGTCCTGCCGCCTGATGACAAGGGCCGCTTTGCAGTTACCCAGACCGCAAGTGATGACTATGTGTTCCGTGCCGGTCCGCTGCGTAATATCGCGCTTACCGCACCATATTTCCATTCCGGCAAGGTCTGGGATCTGGAACAGGCGGTTGCGATCATGAGCAGTTCACAACTTGGCACCGAGCTGTCTGAGGATGAAGTCAAGGCAATCACCGCCTTCCTTCAAACCCTGACAGGTCAGGAACCGCAGGTCACCTACCCGATCCTTCCAGTCAGCAGCACGGACACGCCAAAACCGGCCGCGATGATTGCCAACTGATATTGCATCCGCGCGCAATATCAAGTTGATCCGGTGCCCGTCACCCTGCGTTGGGTGGCGGGCATTTTTTGTCACCGTCAAAAGGCAAAGGATACCCGTGCCTTTGCCTCCCAGATATCAAGCCCGTTCTGCCCGATACTGAGATATCCGGCCCCGACGTCAAAGGCGATCCGGTCCTCATAGAAAAACCGCATCCCGCCGCGGATGGTGCCGGTCACGGGCGATGTGTCTTCAAGTCGCAGATCACCCGACAGGATCTTGCCGTCATTGGGGCGATCAAGTGCGATGTGCAGCCCAAGCTCGCCATAGGGCATTCCCAAAAGGTCATCGCCAAGATCGACATACCGGCTGGCCTCGCCTGACAGTTCCGCTGAACCATAGCCAAAATGATCCGAGCCGATATTGACCGTCACCGGGGTGGTGTTGATCGTACCGCTCAGATCATAGTCCTCGACAAAGGTTTCGGCATAGGAAAGACCAAGGCGCGGGCGCAAGAACCATTCTTCGTAACGATACTGCCCGTTGATTGCAGCCGCGGCGGAAAGTTGATGGGAAAAGTAATTCCCTTCAAGAACGACAACCTCAAGATCGTTTTGCAACAACATATAGCCAAGCGATCCCTGCACCGCCCATTGTGGCGACAGCCGATGGGCAAAATACGGCCCGACCGAAAAGCCATAGGCCGCAGTTTCCAGCCCGCCGTCATATCCATCAGACCCGCTGGTTTCAAATGACGCAGAAATACCGGCAACCGTATCCTCGGCAATTTCGCGATCAACCCCGAACAGGAACGAACCGCTGTAACCTTCGGTATCAAGATTATGTCGACGGTCCTCGGCATAAAACCCGCGCGTTTCCGACCAGAAGTTCCACAAGGGTTCACGAATGAAATCACGCCCCGGCGTCAATGGCACGTCCGACTGTTCAAGCAAGGATGCCACCGTGATCCCCTCATACCCGCCCTGACGGACCAAGGTGCAGGGTGCGGTAAAGATCGCCCCGCTTTCATCGAGATACAGGTATCCATTCCCTTCAAGGATCGCACAGGTACTATCCGCAAGATATGCGTCAGGGCGCTTTGAAAGCTGCGCATTGGCAACTGTTTCCGGCACATTTGGCGATGGCGGGGTGATGGCTGGAACCTCTGGCGTAATCGGTTCCGGGGGCAGCACCCCGATGGGTGGTTTTGTGCCGATGGGAAGTTCCGGGGTGATCCCGGTTGGCGGTAAGGTTCCGATGGGGGGTGTGACACCAATCGGCAGTTCCGGCGTAATCGGCTCCGGCGGCAGCACCCCGATGGGCGGTTTTGTATCAATGGGAAGTTCCGGGGTAATACCGGTTGGCGGCAAGGTGCCGATGGGCGGCGTTACACCAATCGGGAGCTCCGGCGTAATCAGATCGGGTGGCAGAATGCCGATGGGCGGTTTGACAGCAATCGGAACCTTGGGCGTGATGCCGGTCGGCGGCAGGATACCGATTGGCGGGATCACGGCGATGGGGATTTCCGGTGTGATCGTTTGGGGCGGCAAAATCCCGATCGGGGGCTTGATCGCTACGGGCGGATCAACAACCGTCGGCACCTCAGGTGTCAGAAAATCAGGAAATAGCCGTCCGATCGGCGGCAGGTTCACCCCACCTTTCTGGTTCTGGCTATCAAGCAGACAGCCCCCACCGCTATTGTCATAAAGATGGTGCGTGCCGCCATTGCCGGTCGACACAACATCCGACAATGTAAGATGCAAACCGCGACGCGCCTGATTCCAGCTATCCTTGGTTGCCCCTTGTGCATCAAGGCGAAACGCCCCGGAACTGGTGCCTGACAGCCACACTGAATTGGAATTATCGGCTGTTTTCCCGACAAAGATCAGCCCACCATCTGCGGCACAATTGGCAGCCTGCGCCTCCGACAGCGACGCCGCTGCAAATAACGCCCCAACACCTGCAATCGCCCAATGACCAGCAAACTGGCCAACAACTGACCGTCCCATATCACCCCCCATTCATGGTATCCAAGTTGCGCGCGCAGCACCTGTCGGTTTGATCCGACTATTTCCCCATAGCATTTATGCTGTTCAAAGCGGTCCCAAAGCTGTGTTGATATCCACCAGTTATTTTGGAAACAGGAATGTCAAAATCAGTCGCGCGCCCCACCCATCCGGCCCCGCATCCGGGCTATCCACCCAATAACGTACACCTGCCCCGACACTGATTTTCTGATCGCCGATGCTGGTCAGCTTGGAAACGATGCCATTGACCGGCACCGACCATTGTTCGGCCGTCCAGTTATAGGTACTTTCGGTATTCAGCGCGAAAGTCCAGGCATTCTGCGTGGTGTAATTGATAAACGGCTGGAAAAAACTGGCGTTGGTCGCCGAGGCAGCAGACCCCTCGTCCGCGCCCCAGATATGATTGGTCAACATGCCATAGGTCCATGGGCCATCGGCGAACAAACCGACAGCCGTCGGGCCAGCACCCCATTGATCAACGCCAAGACTGCTTTCACTGGCTGTCGGCAATAACAGTGCCGGACCAACACCCCAGATCAGACCACTTTCGGTGGGTTCAACCGGCGAGAAGAAGAAGCTTTGAACCGTATCGCCAATGCCGGTATCCGTGCCACTGTTGCCGTTGACATCGTTCTGATGCACCAACGGCAAAATGGTGCGCGAAATCAGGTTCCAGTCATCATTCAGGCGCATCGGCATGACCGGTTGCACATTGATCAGGTATTTTTCCCCGTCTGCCGATCCATACCCGCTGTCATAATTGCCCTGGAACGGGACGCTGATCAGATTGGCCACCGGATTGGCCAACTGTTTGGCAAGATCGGAATTGTCACTTTGCGCAACCGCCGGGACCTGCATCAACATGATGGCAACCCCGGCAGCACCGGCAAAGACCCGCTGGCGGACGCAAAATTTTAGAAACCTTACGAAAGGCATGGTCTGTTCCTTTCTCCGTTGATGGGGCGCATGTCGCGGCGACAACCGATGCACAGATCAAACAGCATTTCCTGACAGCCAATCCGCCGTCAGGAGAAAGGGAGGATCATTGGATATCCCTGACGATGCGAAATCCGATATGGTTGGAACCGATATGCCCCTCGGCCGGTTGTCGGGCTGCCGGGCGATAACGCAGGCAGAAATTTGGCGCACATAACCATGATCCGCCTTTCACAACGGTCATCGGGCCGGTTGCGCTGCTGGCAAAACGTACGGCAAGTTTCATCGGCGGGCCGCTTGGGTCCGTCTGGGCAGTGTTAGGATGGCCCGGCACCCACCAGTCGTTGACATGTTCCCAGACATTTCCGGCCATGTCGTAAAGACCATAACCATTTGCCGTAAATTTACCGACGGGTGCGGTTCCGTGATAACCGTCATCAGCCAGATCGTCTGTCGGAAACTGCCCCTGCCAGCTATTGGCTTTCCAGCCTTGGGCAGGGTCATATGTGTCGCCCCAGACATAGGCCTTTCGCGACAAGCCACCGCGCGCGGCAAATTCCCATTCTGCTTCGGTCGCAAGCCTGCCACCGGCCCATTTGGCATAGGCACGCGCATCTTCGATGGACACCTGTGTTACCGGATGATCATCAAGGCCATCGATGTTGCTTTCGGGTCCGGTTGGATGTTGCCAGTTTGCCCCGGCGACATACCGCCACCAGTTTCCGATATCCCCCATATCCACAGCACCTGCGGGTTGGGCAAAAACCATTGATCCGGGTTGAAGCAGTTCCTCGGGCACACCGGGATAGTCCGCCGGATCAAGCGGCTTTTCCACGGACGTCACATATCCGGTTTCTTCGACAAATTCGCGAAACTGCGCATTGGTGATTTCGGTTCGGCTGATCGCAAAGGGCGAAACCGTCACCTGATGGATTTCGGTTTCTTCCCGATAAATGCGGTCTTCCCCCATCAGGAAGGTGCCACCCGAAAGTTCGACAAACTCAGGCAGGTCTGCCGCAAGGGCGGCGGGTACCCCCAAAAGGCCTGCGACCGCCAAAGACAGGATCGAGAGATTGTCCGGCCAAATATATCTCCCAAAAACCGTCAGTCCCTTCATCCTATTGGCGTCCCTTGGCAAGGAAATCCTGCACCATGTTCGACATGTCAAACGAGGCCCCGCCCTGCACAGGCGGATATTCACCAAGCGTTTGAAGATGCTGGGTCACCAGAACGCTCACGGGCTGCATCAACCACGAAACCTTCTGTGCAAGGTGACCATAGGAATCAATGCTGCTGTAGCTTTCAAACGGATCCATCCGCAGATTGAAGATCATCGGGAAGTTCCGCGGCGTCATGTTGTCGTAGTAATCTTCCTTAAGCGCGAAGTGCATTTTCCAAGGACCGACACGCACAGCCGTCAGTTGGCTTTCGAAATAATAGAAGATGTGATCGCGTGCCGACTGGTCTGTTTCGCCCTGCCAGTAAGGCAGGTTGTTCACCCCATCGATATACTGGTTTTTTTCTTCCATCACACGTTCGGCAGGATCATCAATCCCCGCAGCAACGGCAAGGGATGTGAACATGTCCTGATGGCCCTGAATACCGTTCAGTATTTTGTCTTCGGGCAGTTTGCCCGGCCAGCGGATCATGGATGGCACCCGCACACCACCTTCATAGGTGGTCATTTTCTCGCCGCGGAACGGAGTGGTCGCGCCGTGCGGCCAGGATGCATGCTCAGGCCCATTATCGGTCGAATACCAGACGATGGTGTTTTCGGCCAAACCCTGCGCATCAAGCCAATCAAGCACACCGCCGATATCATGGTCATGCTGCAACATGCCGCTGCCGTGATAATCGGCCTCGGATGTATATTCCTCGGCGGCGTAACGCCACTGGTCATTCAGGCGGGTGTAAAGGTGCATGCGGCTGGTATTAAGCCAGACAAAGAATGGCTCGTTGGCGTCCTTGGCAGCGGTCATGAAATTGATCGCGGCCGGGATGATTTCCGCCCCGTCAAAATCTTTCATCCGTTCCTGGGTGAGTGGACCGGTATCCTGAATGATCTGTTTGCCAACCCGGCCAAAGCGCGGATCGACCGTACCGTTGTCCTCTTCGGTGGCAAAGCTGTGTAACACCCCACGGGTGCCAAAGCGCGCGTCATATTCCTCAAGCGATCCGGCGAACTGTTCGGCAAAGCGTTGATAATCACGCTGCTCGGCTTCTTCCTGCGTGTTGAGGTGATAAAGATTGCCAAAGAACTCGTCAAAGCCATGGACCGTTGGCAAATGTTCGTTGCGGTCGCCCAGATGGTTCTTGCCAAACTGCCCGGTGCGATAGCCCTCTTCTTTCAGAAGCTCCGCCAGTGTCGGGCTTTCTTTTTGCAGGCCAAGGACCGCGCCCGGTTGGCCAACCGTCGTCATGCCGGACCGGATCGGATATTGCCCGGTAATAAAGGCCGCACGCCCGGCCGTGCAGCTCGGTTGTGCATAGTGGTCGGTAAACCGAATGCCTTCATTGGCGATCCGGTCAATATTGGGGGTCGTGTAACCCATGGTGCCAAGCCCATAGGAAGACAGGTTCTGCCACCCGATGTCATCGCCCCAGATAACAAGGATATTGGGCCTTTCCGCGTCCTGCGCAGATGCTGGAGACCAGATGAAATTCAGGGAAATCGCCGCCACCGCCGCTACCAGAAACGTCTTCATTATCTGCTCCTATCCTTCGCGCTTTCACAAGCAATGTCGGCAAGAGAATTTCCGGGGGATCCAATGAAGGCACATCGCACGAAACCCGGGTTGCGCGTAAACCTGTGAGGCTTGCTTTGAGGTACTGATAGTACCCCATAAAAACTTTGGGTTGAATAACTTGTTTGTGAAATAGGACACACATACCCATCGCCATAAGGAACCGGCCCCTGCGATG
>NZ_DGMR01000003.1:24412-89571 GCF_002388495.1 Thalassospira sp. UBA4513 | reverse complement strand
GGATGCAGGGGCCGGTAAGGTCGCACGCAAGCATATGCTTGCCGGGGTCGGGGGGAACTGTGTGCGACCTTGTTCTTGTGTCCTTGGCGCGCCTGTTCAATAACCTTTAATGCGCGGTATCCACGCCTGGCTCAGCACGCGGCGGCTTGGCAAGTGGCAGTAAAAGGAAGGCAATCAGGAAGGCTGCCGCCATCGCCAGATAGACATCGTTGAACGATATGATTGAGGCTTCACGGTTGACGATATTGACGATGAATTTCATTGCTGCGGCATGCGGATCGGCAAGGCCCATCTCGCTAAACCGTGCGGTAAGTGTGGCAAGATAATCCTTGAACGCCGTGCTGGCCGGATTGATGTGATCAGACAGGATCGAGAAATGATAATCGATCCGCTTATCAAGCAGCGTATTGATCGCCGCCATGCCAATCGCCCCGCCAAGGTTCCGCATCAGGTTATAAAGCCCGCTGGCATTTTTGATCTTTTCGGGTGGCAAGGTGCCCAGCGCCAGATTGGTCACCGGCAACATGCAAAACATCAGTGCTGCACCACGCACAACCTGCGGCCAAATCAGCTCGTTAAACGAAACTTCGCTGGTGTTAAAACCATGCATGGCAAGACCGGTGGCAAACAACGCAAGCCCGATGCCCAGCACCACGCGCGGCGGATATTTCGCCGTCATCTTCCCGGCAATCGGGGCGGACAGAAACTGAGTAATACCGGTGACGGCCATAACAATCCCGATTTCAAGACTGTCATAACCGCGCACGCGTCCCAGCATCAGCGGCATCAGATAAACACTGCCATAAAGCCCGACACCCAGCGTAAAGCTGAACACGCAGCCCATGGTGAAGTTGCGATCGGCAAAGGATTTCAGATCCACAATCGGCTTGTCATAGGTAAACATCCGCCAGAAGAAATAGATCCCGGCAATGGCGCATGTGATCGTGCCGTAAACGATTGCAGTTTCATCAAACCAGTCATCCTTGGGCCCTTCATCAAGGACATATTCAAGGCTGCCCAAAAACACCGCCATCGACAAAAGCCCGCGCAGATCAAATCCCTTAAGCAGGCCGATATCCCCGCGATCAACACGCAGCGTCATGGCAACAACGGCGGCAATCATCAATCCCGGAATAACGTTGATCAAAAACAACCAGTGCCAGGACAGTGATTGCGTCAAAAACCCGCCAAGGGTCGGACCGATGGTCGGTGCCATGGTCGCAATCAACCCGGTCATCACCGAGGCGGCATTGCGTTTGTCAGGCGGGAAAATGATATAGGTCGTGGCAAACACGGTCGGGATCATCGCCCCGCCCAAAAAGCCCTGCATGGCGCGAAACCAGATCATGCTTTCAATCGACCAGGCAAAGGCGGACGCCACCGACATCACGGTAAAGCCAATTGCAGAAATCACGAACAGCCAACGCGTTGACATCAGGCGCGAAAGGAAGCCCGAAAGCGGGATCATGACCACCTCGGCAATCAGATAACTGGTCTGAACCCAGCCGATCTCATCGGGGCTTGCCGATAATCCCGCCTGAATGTTTTCAAGCGAACTGGCGACAATCTGAATATCAAGGATCGCCAGAAACATGCCGACAACCATCGCCACCCAGCCAACAAACTGGGCGGTTTCCATCGGGCGCGTTTCGGATTGCGGCGCTGTTGTCGGGCTGACGGCTGCCATCAGTTAAGCTCCGAAAGTTCCGCCGTCGGGACGATCCCTTGCGCAAGACCAACACCGGCGATTTCTTCTTCGCCACTGGCATTGCGGGTATCAACATTGACCACCACCGAAAGCCCCGGTCGCAATGCCTTGGCCCATTTGCTGTCATCAAGTTCGATCCGAACCGGTACACGCTGGGTAATTTTGGTGAAGTTTCCGGTGGCATTTTCCGGGGGCAGCAGACTGAATTGCGCACCGGTTGCCGGGGCAAAACTTGCAATATGGCCAACAATCTCGGCATCCGGGAAGGCATCAACTTCAACCGCAACCTTCTGCCCCGGTGCCATGTGGCTGATCTGGGTTTCCTTGAAATTGGCCACGATATAGGTACCCGGCAAAGGCACCAGCACCAAAAGCTGTTCACCCGGCTGGACCAATGCACCGGTCTGAACCGACCGGTTCCCAACCACGCCATCAAACGGCGCAAAAATCCTGGTATCATCAAGCGCCTGTTGCGCCAGATCACGTGCGGCTTCGGCCTGTTTTACAGCCCGCTCCGCCTCGATCTTCTGGGCGCGCAGAACACCAAGACGACCCTTTTCGACGGCTAATGTCGCGTTGGCAGCCGCCACCTCCGCCTGCGCGGTTTGACGATCGGCCTTGGCGTAATCGAATTTCTGGCGGCTGGCCGCACCCTTTTTGACCAGATCGTCATAGCGCTTGAAATCATCGCTGGTGCGTTCCAGTTCGACCCGCGCGATATCAACATTGGCCGCGGCCTGATTGATTGCAGCTTCCTGAAGGGTAATCTGTTGTTCCATGGTGCCGACAGCCGACCGGCGTGCCTCAAGGGCCGCCTCGGCCTTGGCCAGTTCAAGGCGGAAGTCCTCATCCCGGATGGTCAGAAGCAAATCACCTTTGCGCACCGGCTGGTTTTCGGCCACCCGCAAATCCCCGACATAGCCGGACACCTTGGGCGATACCGCGACCTCATCGGCCTGAAGATACGCATTGTCGGTACTTTCATGGTACTGACCTTCGGTCACCCAATAGAACCCGTAATATCCACCGCCACCAATAATCGCCGCTGCGATCAGGGGCAGAATGATCTTTTTCACACTCATTGCCTGATTTTTCCTTTTGGTATTGATCAGTACCATTTGTCTATTTATGGTACTACTCAGTACCAAACGTCAAGTCCGGAATCGGAATCCCCTGTGCAAGACACCAAGAAGATTGATCCCAGAACCGTAAAACGCCGCGAAGCTATCATCGCAACGGCGCGGGAATTGTTTTGCGAACATGGACTTGCAGGCACGACGCTTGAAATGATCACGGCCGAGGCCGGCGGATCACGCCGAACGATCTATGAGCTGTTCGGGAATAAGGATGGCGTGTTCGAAGCCGTCATTCGCGATTGCACCGGGCGAATCACATCCGTCATGAGCGACCTTGAAATGTCGGACTTGCCGCTCCGCGCGGCCCTGATCCATTACGGCGAAACGCTGATGACGCTTCTGACCATGCCCGACACCATCCGGTATATGCGCCTGTTTCTGGCCGAAGTGCCCCGCTTCCCGAAACTGGGAAAGGTCTTTTATGAAAGCGGACTGATGACGGGGCGTCGATACATTGCGTCTTATTTCGAACGTCAGATGGACGAGGGCAACTTTCCCAAAGGCAACCCGTGGCAAGCTGCGGTGTTCTTTTCCAGCCTGATCAAGGCGGACTACGATATCCGGCAAATGTCCTATATCGATTGGGAACCGCAGGAAAAAGATCTGCGCAGCCATGTGATTGCAGCGGTCGATATGTTCCTGCGTGGCCACGGGCTAGATCCGGAAAAAATGACTTCCTGAGTTAGCCGTTGAGGCCCGCAATCCATGCTGCGACTTGGCGAATAACATCCCCTGCCCCGTTTGGCACACCCAGGCAAAGCCTGTTACGCAAACAGCGTCAACAGCCGCCAGGCAATCGGTCCCAGCATGGTCAGAACGCCAACCCACATCATCGCAACACCCCAGTTGCGATCACGATTGGTAAAGCCGAAACCAAGCAGGCAAAAGCCGACAACGCAGATGATCAGGACAATGATGTTTTCACTTGCCAAGTTCATGACAGTTCCCCTTTGATGGCGCCCCGGAAATCGGAGTCTCCCCCATCCACCGGCAATACGGTCACAATATCGGCTAACGGATCAACTGGTCATTGATCAGGATCAGAAAAATCAACTCTGCGAGGCCGATAGACAGTTTTTTCGAACTTGTCGTCAAATTCGCCTAAACGATCAGGATTATTGATCTTTTTGGCAACAAAAATCGCCAATTCACCTGATCGAAATGCCCGGATTTCCGGGTTTTGCAGCCCTCATCACATTGTTGTATTCCAGCCCTCTTTGATTTTCTGGTGGCTTCCTGTATGTTGCGGGCTCCCGACGCGGCCAGGGCGCTCCCTCGCGCGCCGGAAGACAGAGATTTAACCATCTTGAATGGCAGCCGCGCTGCATGTCGGCCGCGGCCAGCAAGGGAGTATTCTATGAGCAAGATTAAAGTTAAGAATCCAGTCGTCGAGCTTGATGGCGATGAGATGACCCGGATCATCTGGGACTTCATCAAAAACAAACTGATCCTGCCGTATCTCGACATTGACCTGAAATACTACGATCTTTCGGTTCAGAAACGTGACGAGACCGACGACCAGATCACCATTGATGCAGCAAATGCCATCAAGGAACACCGCGTTGGTGTTAAATGCGCGACCATCACCCCCGATGAGCAGCGCGTTGAAGAATTCGGCCTGAAAAAGATGTGGAAGTCGCCGAACGGCACCATCCGTAACATCATTGGCGGTACCGTTTTCCGTCAGCCGATCATCTGCTCGAACGTTCCGCGTCTGGTTCCGGGTTGGACCCAGCCGATCGTTATCGGCCGTCACGCATTTGGTGACCAGTACCGTGCGACCGACTTCAAGGTTCCGGGCGCAGGTAAACTGACCATCAAATTCCAGCCGGCAGACGGCGGCGAGCCCATTGAACACGAAGTCTTCGACTTCCCGTCTTCGGGCGTTGCCATGTCGATGTACAACCTTGATGACAGCATCAAGGGCTTTGCACGTGCTTGCATGAACTATGGTCTGTCGCTCGGTTGGCCGGTTTACCTGTCGACCAAGAACACCATCATGAAAGCCTATGACGGCCGCTTCAAGGACCTGTTCGAAGAAGTCTTCCAGGAAGAATTCAAAGACAAGTTCGAAGCAGCTGGCATCACCTACGAACACCGCCTGATCGACGACATGGTTGCATGTGCGATGAAATGGAACGGTGGTTTCGTTTGGGCTTGTAAGAACTATGACGGCGACGTTCAGTCCGACACCGTTGCACAGGGCTTTGGCTCGCTCGGTCTGATGACCTCTGTTCTGATGACCCCGGATGGGCAGACCGTCGAAGCAGAAGCCGCCCACGGCACCGTGACCCGTCACTATCGTCAGCACCAGCAGGGCAAAGAAACCTCGACCAACCCGATTGCGTCGATCTTTGCTTGGTCCCAGGGTCTTAAGTACCGTGGTGAATTCGACGATACCCCGGAAGTCGTCAAGTTTGCTGAAACCCTTGAGAAAGTCTGCGTCGACACTGTCGAAGCCGGCTTCATGACCAAGGATCTGGCACTGCTGATCGGCCCGAACCAGAAATGGCTGACCACCAACCAGTTCCTCGACAAACTGGACGAAGGTCTGAAAGCTGCAATGGCCTGATCCATCTGATCAAGCGGCAGTTTGCCAATCAGGAAAACCCCTGTCGGAAAATCGGCAGGGGTTTTCTTTTATCAATACTGAAATTCGAACAAAAAGAACCCCGCCGGCGGGGAGCCAGGCGGGGCTGCAAGTTGCTACGGCCCAGGCTCAGGCCGCGGCGGTCAAAGCAGGATCAGCTGCTTTGAACTGGGATGTCTTAAGCAGCAGTGTCACCAGTATCGGCGGTGTCACCACTATCTGCTCCGTCACCGGTGTCACCACCCGTGTCACCTGTATCTCCGGCGTCACCTGTCTCACCTGTGGTGTCACCCGTATCTCCAGTATCTCCAGTGTCACCGGTGTCACCTGTGTCGCCTGTATCACCCGTATCCCCGGTATCACCGGTATCCGGCTCGCCATCATCTGGCGTATCACTGTCATCACCTGCGCCAGGCCCGGTCAGCTCTTTCCAGCCCTTGGTAATAATGTCGCGTTCGACATCCGGATCGACATCCGGACCGGTCGGCGCGCCAAACACCCGCTGGATCCCCGGCGGCAAAGCCCCAGCAAGCCCCGGTGCATTTGCAATACCCGGCGGCATGCCTTTTTCACCAGTGACACCTTCTCTTGCAGAGGATGCACCACGTCCAACGCCCCCGGCCTGCATACCCAGACCCTTGGCATTGGAACGCGCAGCTGCACCTTTGCCTTGTGCTTCGGCACCATTACCTTTGCCGCCGCCATTGCCACCACCGGCGTTACCACTGTTCCCCGGGCCGTCCGGGCCGCTGCGGCCATTTCCGCCGCCATTGCCGCCACCGTTACCGCCGCCAGGGCCATCATTTCCGTTACCGCCACCGGGGCCGCCATTGCCACCACCGTTGCCGCCGCCGTTACCACCGCCGTTACCACCACCGTTGCCGCCGCCATTACCGCCGCCGTTGCCATTACCGCCGCCGTTGCCGCCGCCATTACCTTGACCTTGCGCAAAGGCACTTTTGCCTGCGACGTCAAACTGTGAAAGGTCAAGCGAGAGGGGGGTCACCACCAACGCAAAGGCGCCAAACCCGAGAATGCCCGCTGTCGTAATCCTGCTGCGCAGACTTTTCTTCTTATTGGTCAACATTGTCAGCTCCACTTCCTTGCAGTGAATTTCGCGTTCATTTGGGAGGACAACGCACGGGGTTCGAATTTTCTTCCCGGCTGTCGAAATTATTTTTCACAATATTTTTTTCGCGGCCGAGGGAAGAAACACGAAGGCCCCGTCGTTATATGTTCAACAAGACTGAAAAATTGCGCCTGCGATCATGAATGGGACGTCTAGTTTGGACACTGCTTTAAGACAAGAGCTTGCAGATCTTCTGCCGCGCGCATTGCGGTTTGCGCGATCGCTGACGCGCGATGCTGTCGCGGCAGAGGATTTGGTGCAAACGGCATATGCAAAGGCGGTTGAACGGATCGAACAGTTCGAGCAAGGCACACGGCTTGATAGCTGGCTTTACCGCATCATCCAGACAAGCTGGATTGACGAAAAGCGCCGCGATCAACGCCAGGGAAATGTGGTTTCGTTTGAAGATGCACGTGACAGTGCCGTTCCAGGCATAAATCACGGTGGCACCGACAGAATGTTTTTGCAGGCAGCACTTGCGTCCCTTGCCGAGGAACAGCGCGCCGCCCTGACACTGGTCCTGATCGAAGGATACAGCTATCGCGAAGCCGGCGACATTCTGGGCGTTCCTGACGGCACGGTCATGAGCCGCGTCGCCAGAGCCAGAAGAACACTTGCAACCCTGCATGATGATGACGGCGAGACAAGAGACCAAGACAGCATTTACAGAGGTTCGTCATGAGCAAACAACTTGAAGACCGCGACTACGTTTTGCTGTCCGCCTATATTGATGGCGAACTGGCCCCGACAGAATGTCGCGAGCTGGAAGACAGAATTGCCAAATGCCCGGCCATGACCCGCCAGTTCAATATCATGGCGGGACAAACGGTCGTTCTGCGCAATCAGTCTGAACGCCTTCTGGCAGATCGGGTTTATCCCCAGCTGTCTCAGGACATCGAAGATATCCTTGATCAGAAAAAGACACCGGCAAAACACTTCGTTAGCAAAAGCGACGTCGATGCGCGCCCGCGCACCGTTGCAAACAACAATACGCCGATCTGGACCGGTATTGGTGCGGCGGCCGCGGTCCTGCTGGCGTTTGTTGGCGGCAACTGGTTTAACGAAAACACCCGTGATGCGGCTGTTGGCACCCTGGTATCTAACGATGCACAAATGTTTTCCTATTCGCCCGTCAACAACCCTTTGCTTGATGAACAAATCAGCAAGACGCTGGAAGAAACGCTGAGCGGCGATATTCGCCAGGTCTCGCTGGGGGCAACGGAAAACAGTGGCGGCACCATCAAGATCGAACCGCTCAGAACCTTCCGTCAGGGGACGCGTTTCTGCCGGGAATATCACGTCACGTTCCCGACAGACCGCGTTGAAAGTGGCCCCGACGGGTTCTTTGGTCGGGCTTGCCGCACAGAGGATGGCCAGTGGGAAACAGTTTACCGACTGATCCCGGGCGTCGACCTGCCAGACCTTGGCAGCTCTGACGACACACTGCCCAAACAAAAGCTTTGAGTAAATCGACAGCGATGAGGGGCTCCTCGTCGCTGTCGGTGTTTTTTCAACCGTAACAACCAAGCAATAAGAACCAGGACGTTAACGACCTGACAAAATGAATAAGCAGGATCAGAACAATGAATTTGCCGAACTACCAGCGCCCGTTTTTGGCGCTTTCTTGCGTTTTAAGCCTTTCATTGCTCGGAGCGTGCCAAACGCTTGAAAGTTTCGAAGATTCATTAAACAGCCTCAATGACGGTCTGGGCGAATATGCCGAAAAGACCGAGAATACCGGCCCGGCCCTTCCGCCCGCATCCTTGCCTGAATTTGGCATTGGCGATGCCTTTGTCTATGACGGTGGACGCGCCATTTATGTCGCCGATATCAAGGGGGATCGGATCGTCTGGAATGGTGGCGGTGACTATCTTTTCGAAATGACCCGCGATTTCACCGGCCCGATCCTTGACTGGTCCTACACCGATGAAGAGGATCAGAAACGATCCGGTTCTACGACGCTCAAGGCTGGCTCGGAAGATATCTGGCCGTTGGAATATGGCGACCACGTTCGTATTTCAACCCGGTCATCCAATACCGATCCCGTCACCGGGAAAGTAAACGAATATGACCAGTGGCTGACCTGCACGGTACCCGCAACTGAAACGGTCGAGGTGCCCGCAGGTACGTTTGACACCTATGTTATCGAGTGTTCACGCTATTACAAACAGTGGTGGATGCAGACGACCAAATGGTGGTACGCGCCGGAGATCGGCTTTTATGTCAAACGTGACCGTTCATGGAATTCCGGCGAAGATCACAGCGAAGAACTGGTGACATATGGCCCTGCCCCGGCAAAAATTGCAAAATCCGCACAGGACCTTTTGGCAAAAACAGTTCAGCAGTCGCTTGAAACCAATAATTCCGGCGATGCGAAGACAGCATCCATCGGTGCGCTTGATATCGCGGTGACCCCGCTCAAAACCGTGCAGACGGACAAAGGCATCTGGTGCAGGACCTATCGCCAGGAACTCACCGCACGCAACCGCACCAGCAGCCAAATCAAATCAGCCTGTCGCACGAATGATGGCTGGGTACTTGAAGATGATGTACCGGATCTGGCCACGCAATGACCTGAACAGGCTGGCTGGATAAAAGTCAAAACTGCGAACCCGGAATTCCCCCGCCCATATTTTGGCGGGGGATTTTTTTACTTGCTGATTTTTTTCCCGAACGATCGCCAAGGCCCACTGCCCCCGATATCTCAATCAGCAATAGATTATCCTACGACGAGCGCGTATCATCTGTTTGTCTTCATTTGCCGGGAACAGACGCCCACAGGGCTCCATGATCCGCCGAATGGACAATTTTCCGGGTATGCACGTCGGGGGGACGGCAATGACCTATCTGCAAAATCACACGATACTATCTTCGGGCGACCTTGATGAGGTCCGGGAGTCGATCAAAAACCTTGCGTCACGACACGATCTGGATGTCAAAGGGCACAACGCAGAGTTTAACGCCCGCGTCGCCGCCGTGGAGTGTGATGACATCAGTCTGATGCATGTCGCATTCGGAAATTCAAGACTGACGGTCGAATCCTCCGAAGAGGATGACGATGGCCTGCTGTTATATATTGTCACGTCTGGTGCGGGTGTTGCGCAGCATTGCGGGCAAGAACTGGAATTCTTCCCCAATGCCGGGTTCATGCGCGATTTGGCCGCACCGGTCAGCGCCACAGAAGATAACTTTAGCGCCTTTGTCCTTCGTTTATCGAAAGACAAACTCAAAAACTACACACGTTCGGTGGTTGGCGAAGATGTTGAATTAAATGGATTGCGGTTCGACCCTGTGATTGATCCCACCACACCAGGCTGGAACGTTTTCTGCAATACAGTCCACTATGTCGCCGAGGAGCTCGACGGGCCTTTGCGTGAATTGCATAACCCGATCGTCACGACCCAGATGAAAGACATCCTGGTCGCACAATGTCTGAGCCTGTTGCCCAACAGTTATCAGGACATTGTGAATGGCCGCACCGTCACCGAAGTTGTGCCCTATTACATTAAACGTGCACGTGATTACATTCACGCCCATGCCTACAAGAAACTGGGACTTGCCGATATTTCGGCTGCGGCCGGATGCGGCTATCGCGGGCTGCAAAAAGGTTTCATGGACGCCTTTGGCATCACGCCGATGGCTTATTTACGTGTTGTGCGTTTGAAACGCGTCCGGGCCATTTTGATGGCGGAACCATACGGAAAAACGGTCTCTGAAATCGCAAGGCAATGGGGCTTCACCCATATGGGCCGATTTGCGCAGGACTATCATCGGGAATTCGGCGAACTTCCATCTGAGACAATCCGCAAACACGGCTGATATTCGCCTCCGGTATCCGAAAAGCGCCCTCAGTATCCAGTAAGCGCAGCAAACGTACCACACCATCCAATTACATGTATCCTTATCGTCGTCGCTGCTCAATTCTCCGTGCGGGGAATGGGCCGTCATGCCTTTGTTTTCAGACATGATGGAGAGTGGGGGAACACTCTGATAACAGGACAGTCCTGAAATTGGTCAGGACTGTCCACCCAACGACAATCAAAGCGTTGGCCTTGCTCTAAAGAGACTTGGTGTGTCGCTGATTGATCGGCTGCAAGGCAAGCGGTTACGATTTTTATACTTCTTCTCATCCCCAACGCAGTCCACGCGGCACACCTCGTGGGATGTGCGCAGTGAACCTGCCTGCTGAATGGCAGGTGGGCGGAAAATTTACATAACAAGCGTTGTTTGGTTGAGGAAAGATCGATGGGAAGCCGTATTAAGTCTGGCTACATACTCTGGCGGGCGTTGATCGTCCTGATTGCAGGGTTCATCAGTATTCTGGCAAGCACTTCAGAGGTAAAGGCGCAGCAGACGCAAGCTGCCTTCACAGAAGGTGGCCATGCCATTTGTGGCGCAATGGATTTGCGCACAAACACCCTTTTGGGGGCTTGCGGCTTTGCATCGGCAACCAAAACAGGCAAGGCGGTTGGTGAATGCCCACGGGGGTCCTTCTTCGACATCGGCACCTGGTCCTGTTTCTCATGTCCAAGCGGTTACAACCGAACCGGTTTTGCGGTGGACACGCAAAAGGCATGTTCAAAGCAGATTTCAGCAGAATATAAACGCGCAACCCGCGTCGGCGCACACAAATCCTGCCCTTCTGGCTCGTTCAAAGATCTTCGTAATGGCGGTGAATGTTGGTCATGCCCAGCCGGATTTGACCGCACCTTGTCAGCCGTGAATGAATGGGATGCTTGCGGTAAAATCTTTGAATCGGCACGTCGGGCAGAATTCATTGATCGGGTTTGCCCAGAAGGTTCGTTCCCGGATCTGAATGGCAGTTGTTATACCTGTCCTGACGGATATCGCCGTACGGCGGCTGCGGTCAGCGCGCACAATGCCTGTTTCCGCAATGAAAGCCTGGTGGCTGCAGAAAAAATAACTGCGCTGACCTGTAAAGCTGGCGAATATTTCGACTTCATCGACGGCGGGACATGCTGGTCATGCCCGGTGAATTCGGTCCGGTCGGTTTATGGCGTTAAGACCAGTCAGGCTTGTGAATACCTTACCATGCGTTGGGAACCCGCAAGACGTACACCCAATGGGTTGTTCGGTCTGCCTGGCGCCCATGAGATCGTTGCCGAGGTAATTAAGGACCGTACGCTTATCGATGAAAGCATCAGCAATTACATCGCAGCTGCCGGACTCAATAAAGCCAAAGCAGACGAGCTAAAAACCGAAGCTTGGAACCTGATCCTGACGGAACCCGAGGAATCGGCGATCCTGAAGGCGGCCGTTTATATGCATGTTTTCAACGTGATCAAAAGAGGGGCAAAGACCAAAGCTGAACGCGATTTATTGAATTATTTGGCTGTATACGTTCAGCAGTCCCGGCTTTTGGTCGCGAAAGAAATGCAAGGCGTCTGGCAAAGCTGGGAACGCGGCTTGAAGGTAGCGCGTCCGGGCAGGTCAACCGGCTTGAATCCCAATGATATTGGTGTTCGTCCGCCACAAATGGAAGACCAGGTAGGCGATATCATGTTGCTTGCGCCGGGCGCTGCGGTTGTCGTCGCATATGTAGGGCTTGGGAGCGCAACGCTTGTATCAACGTCCGTCGCCAAAGCGGTGGGAACGGTTGGCCAAGCAATTTTTCCCCACTTGGTGCAGGGGATGAAAGAAACAATGAGAATAACGGTAACGACGACTAGTATTGGCACCACCTCTATGGCCTTTATGGCGCCGACAATGATTATTTTGTCCGCAAGCTCGATTGTAGCCAGCATCGGAACCGATATCGCTCTGGATCAGATCAAACAAGAGTCCATCATCACTGACGCCCTCGCGAACTCAAAAAAGCCCGTAAACTTATCCCGCCTTCTACTGACTGATAACGGGCGGACCGAGGTGTTGATGAACTGGGGGCTCATGACCCAGGAGACCATCAAGCCGAACACACAGACCTGGGCACAATTGATGCCGGCTGAGAAGGCAACGGGTGCCGGCGATCACAGCGTGACGTTGGACAACGGCAATGTTGTTGTCGGCAACTTCGAAATCGATACTGTCATTGATGGCGGCCAAAATAACACTAGAAATGACACGATCACGTTAAGCCAGATTGAATCGACCGGTACAGTCGGCGCTGCTGGTCGTGCAACGAATTGGGACTTGATCCCGGGAGACGCCACCGATGTTGCGATCGGCACGGATGGAACCACCTATGTCATCGGTGTAAGCAAAGCTGGCGGTGGCTATGAAATCTTCAAGCGCGCCAAGACAGCAAAAAGATGGATCAAAATGGCCGGTGCGGCAGTCCGTATCGCTGTTTCAGATAAAGACGCATGGGTCGTCAATGATGCGGGCCTGATATTTGCCCAATCAGGAACAAAATGGCGGCAAATCCCCGGCCCGGCGGCACAAGATATTGGCGCCAGTGCCAACGGGGTTTGGATTACCGCCGTTGACAACACCATCCATGTCCGGAATGGGAACCGCTGGCAAAAACTTCCGGGAACGGCAAAACGTATCGACATTGATCAGAATGGTCGACCGTGGGTCGTAAACAAAAATGGCGATATCTTTGTCCATGACAACAACAAGAAGTGGCAAAAGCTTCCGGGCGCGGCCGTTGATATCGCGGTCGATATCCCGGGTGCGGCGTTGATCATTGGCACGGACGGCAAAACCTACCTGTTTAATGGCGCCAAGCAAGACTGGGATCCGATTGCAGACGAGCCGGACTCTAGTGCGATTGGTGCTGGCGATGGTCAGGTATGGCGGCTGACCAAAAACAATAAAATCTATCAAATGCAGTAGCCCGTCACGGGTTGGGGCTCATCGGGGCCCCAACCCGCCCGCACGCCGAATTTATGCACCTAGCGTGCACAAGGAACATCAGGAATAGGTATTTGATGCGGTTGTTTATGACGTCTCTTCGCAGCACGGTTGCGGTTTATGCCTTGGTAACTTTGGCAGGGTGCCAAACACTGTCTTTGAACAACACACCAACCAAAACGGACAATCAGTTTGTTGTTAATTCCGGGGTCGAGGCGGATGCTGTTTCGGAACTGGTGAACGCAAGTAATCTGGCCCTCGAAGCCCAGGAAATGGATGAAGCATCACGCTTGATCAATCTGGCCTTGAAGCTTGATGTTACCAATCCGGATTTGCAGTTTCTCAATGGCTTGACCTACCACCTGATGGGGGTGCAGGGCGACGCCAGCAAGTTTGATCTGGCAGAGCAAGGCTACAAACAGGCGCTTAAATTCGATCCGGGCAACCTGTCGGCCAGTTACCAGTTGGGCCTTTTGTATATGGACCAACGGCGCTATGGCCTTGCGCAGGCCTATTTTGCCGCGGTCGCCCTTCATCGCGGCGACGACCCGGCGGTACTGTATAGTCTGGCTTCGGCGTCATACTACGCGCGTGATCCCCTAACGGCGGAAGCCGCGTTAAAACGTTTGATGGATGTGGCACCCGAGGCCAAACAACAGCCCGAAGTGCTCAAAGCTGCGGCATTGTCTTTGGCAGCAATGGATGACCGTACAGGCGCGTCGGCATTTTTGGCAGCCTATCGCAAGGCGGTTCTGGGACCGGAAAACATCGAATATCTCGAACGCCGTGTCCAAGGGTGGCAGTCGTTTTATGACAGCGACGCCAAGGTCATGCTGGCGCAATATGGAAATGATCCCTATGGCAGCAGTGATCCTTATGGCTCGGCAAATCCATACGGCGCCCAAGATCCTTACGGTTCCAGCAATCCTTACGGCGCAGCCGCAGCCCCGGATCCCTATGCCGCTCAGCAGCAGGATCCATATGGTGCGGCAAACCCTGCACAACAGGGCTTTGCAGATACCGGCATGGTGGTCGTGGATGTGGTCCTGATCGGCACACAGGAAGATGTCCGTAATTCGCGCGGCATCAACCTGTTGAACGGATTGCAGTTGCAGTTTGGGGATCCGCTCAGCGGAACGTCCGGATTTGGCTATGAGTCCACACGGACCAAGGATTATCTGAACACCGGGCTTGAACAAAGTACGCAAACAATTACCCGCGCAATCAGTATTCCTGCGGTGACGTACTCGCTCAATATTGCCAACTCCGCCGATGCCGACAATCAGGTCCTGGCCAAACCGAGCTTGGTGGCCCAGACCGGGCAGACGTCGGAATTCTTTTCGGGTACTGAAATTTTGGCTGCTGCCGTTTCCGGCGGCAATGGCGACAGCGTTTCGGTACAAAAAGAGGTTGGCGTCAAACTGGCTGTCACGCCGGAAATACTGCCAGACGACATGATCCGCTTGCACGTGGTTGCAGAACGTACCTTCCTGACCGACCCGTCCAATTCGGTTGTGTTTGAATTTCGTCTCGATACCACCAAAACCAATGTCAATTCGACGGTCACCATGAAGTTTGGCGAGACGCTTGTTTTGGGTGGCCTCAGCGAACGCGAAACATCCAAATCAGCCGATGGCGTACCGGGTTTGATGGATATACCGATTGTCAATTTGTTGTTCTCACAGCGCATTGAACGCCAGTTCGAACGATCTGTATTGATCCTGATGACCCCACGCCGTCCGCTTTATGCCCGTCGGGCTCAGGAAGACCGTGACGTCATGATCGAAGAAATGTCGGATCTTGAACGAGACATTGAACGCTTGGAAAACCGTCACAAGGATTGGTTTACGCCGCGCGCAACCTTCAGCGAAGTCATTGAAAAGCTTCAGGGGCGCGAATTCTTCGAAGAGTTCAGGAATGGAGATGTGAAAATTCAGTCTTGGCAGAACGACGAAAATGGCCAGCAACATATCGCGATGGTGCGTGACCGGTTGCTTGGTCTATAGCTTTTTGTATTCGGAGACTGCGATGCGAAGTCGTCCAATGACACCGCTCATCATGCGGTTCTGTCTGGTTTTGTACTGTGTTGCCTTTACGACAGTTCATCCGATCACCCGCGCACATGCGCAAGACAGCGCCCCATCATCAAACTGGACCCGTTTGCCCGGCACGGCTGTTGACATCTCGATCAACAGTGACGGGCAGGCCTATGCCGTTGCCCCGGATGGCACACCGTGGCGCTGGGACGCGATAGAACAGCGTTGGCGCAAAATGTCGGGCAATTTTGTTCGCATTTCCGCAGCCGAGGGAAATCGCCCCTGGGCAATCAGCGCCGACGGCGTGGTCTATCGCTATAACGGGCTCTGGTGGGAAAACAAGGACACCGACGTTGCCGATGTTGCGGCCGATACGCAGGGCAATGTCTTCATTGCCAAAGTCAGTGGCGAAATCAAAAAATGGTACCCCTTGCGCAGTGAATGGCGGCCAATCGACGGCAGTGCGTATCGCATAGCACTCGACAGGACGGGAAATCCATGGGCGGTGGCGCGTGATGGTGGCATTCGGTCCTATGACGGTAAGACCTGGACCACCATGCCCGGTCGTGCCCTCGACATTGCCATTGCCGGTAACGGTACGGTTGTAATTGTCGATGCCGAAGGTCAAATCAGGACCTGGAATGAAACAGGGCGCAGTTGGCGTATTGTCGCCGGTGTCACTGGTGCGACAGCCACCGCCGCCACACCCGATGGTGGACCGTGGGCGGTTGTCGCCGGTGGTGGCATCATGGCAACGACATTGCTAGTTGCACCAGAAAAAATCAAAACCGAAGAAGGCCGTGCACCGGAAATTCGCGCGCCCGATGCCGTCGCCCCTGTTGATAGTGCGCCTGCGGCAATTGCCCCGGATGTCACAGCCCCGCCTCTGCCCCCAGCAGCAGCTGTTGCACCTCCCGCAGCACAAGCAGCACCATCAACGGCACCAGTCGCGGTAGCAACTGGCGCCTCCGCGTCACCCGTGACACCAAGTACAGATGCAAGTACGCAAGGCACCAGCCGAACCGTGGCCCCGTCAACCGGAGACGATCCCGGTCTTGATCCGACGACCGTAACGACGACCGAGGACATTACCTTTACCAACACCCGCGAAAGTGCCACGGCTCTGGCAATCGGTCGGGATGGAAGTGTGTTTGCTTTGAACGCGGCCGGAAGTGTTTTCCGCTGGTCCAACAGCCGCAAAAGCTTTGAAGATTTTCCGGGAACACTGGTGCGTTTGGCCGTTGATGCAAATGGCGACCCTTGGGGCATTTCCACCTTGGGCCGGGTATTCCGTCATACCGGAAAACTGTGGAAGCAAATACCGGGTGCAACCGGCTCAGACATTGCGATTGGCGGGGATGGATCGGTTGTCATTGCCGATGCCAGCGGAAGCCTATCCAAGATTAATGAGGCCATGACACGGTTTGATCGCATTCCCGGTCAGGGCATCTTGGTTGCAGTCGCCCCGGACGGAACCCCATGGACAATTCGGTCTGACAACCTGGTGCAGCGGTGCGAACAATCACCGTGCGAGGTTTTATCGCAAAAGGCCAAAAGCATCTCGATCGGTCCGGATGGCAGCGTTTATGTCGTTTCCGCCAATCAATTCCTGATGCGTTTGGGTGCGGATGGCAAAACCTTTGAAGTCGTTCAAACGCCGGGTCATAGCCCGGAAAGCGTCGCGGTCGGCCCCAATGGCTTTCCCTGGGTTGTTACAACTGACACTGTTGTGCTTGCATCAAAGTTCTTTGAGCGTGACGAACAGAATGACCGTCTTGTTGCGGCCTCAACCGTCGGAGATACCACCGGCAGTGGTGATACCGCGGCTGTTGTGGATGTTGCATCCCCAAGCGCCTTTAAGTTTTCAAAGAACATAACTTTTGAAACATTCACCGCGGACCTCAACACGATTGATGAAATCGCCGTCGGACAAGATGATGGTTTCTACCTGTATGGCGCACCCTTAAATCAGGGAGCAAACCAGTTCCAGAAGTTCAACACCAAGACCAAGAAGCTCGAACAAATCTCTCTGTCCTTTAACCAGAATGTCGAGAAGTTTGATGTTGCGACTGATGGCAGCATCTGGACAAACGGAAACAGTTCGAACTCGATCTATAAGCTGTCATCAACGGGCACGATCCAGCGGACCTATTCGGTAACGTCGGGCAACATTCAAAATATATCGATTGGTCCGGATGGCAAGGTTTATGCCGTCATCAGCGGCAAGCTTTATCACCTTAAACCCGGAACCAATGCCTTTGCCAAGTTCAGCAATGATGACGTGCGCAAGGTGGCTATTGGCCGTGCAGGTGATTTGTGGATCGCGGACAACAATAACATTGTTCAGCAATACACCGGCACAAGGTTTGAAAACCGTCCGTTGGGTCAAAGTGTAACCGTCGAAGACATAGGTGCCGGGACGGATGGCAGTGTCTATGTCACCGTATTCGAAAACAGTGCATACGCTTTGAAAAAATGGAATGCGACAAACGGTTCGTTTGACAAGGTTAACAACGTAACTGCCAACTTGGTCGATGTGTTGTCAGATGGCCGTCCCTGGATCACGAATACCAGTTCCGGTACCGACGTTAAACGCGCCAAGGACTAGGTTTCATTCGCTTCACATTCATCACGAAATGAAATGAAAAACGCCCTGACCATTCATGTGGCTCAGGGCGTTTTGACAGATCGTCCAGATCATATTGTGTCAGGTCTCTGGCGTCAGGACGCAGCCTTGCGGACAAAATTGCCACGCTGGTAATCGTCAAACGCCTGCATCAGTTCCTGTTTGCTGCTCATGACAAACGGGCCATAGCGCACCACCTGTTCGTGGATCGGACGTGCGGCAATCACCAGCATCCGGCCACCCTCGGCACCGCCTATAAGGGTCACACCATCACCGTCTTTCAAGATCGCCAGATGATGGGTCGGGACATCTTTGCCGCCAACAACCGCATCGCCGATAAAGACATACACCACCGCTGTGTGCCCTTCGGGCAGCGGGACGGTGATTTCCGCACCGGCATCAAGTTTGGCATCAACAAAGACCGGGTCGGTCGAAATCCCGTTGATCGGGCCGGTTGCGCCATGCATCGATCCGGCCAGGAGGCGCAACTGCGCCCCATCCACCGGGGAAATTTCCGGCAGTTCATCGGGCTCCATATTCTGGTAGCGCGGATCGATCATCTTGTCCTTGGCCGGCAGGTTGATCCAAAGCTGGAAACCCTGCAAAAGACCGTTTTCCTGCTCTGGCGTTTCGGAATGCACAATCCCGCTACCAGCGGTCATCCACTGTCCACCGCCCGAACGTAAAATGCCCTCGTTGCCCATGCTGTCCTGATGGCGCATCGCCCCTTCGACCATATAGGTCACGGTTTCAAAGCCGCGATGGGGATGTTCCGGGAAGCCTGCGATATATTCGTCCGGGTTATCGGTCGAAAGTGAATCAAGCATCAGGAACGGGTCAAGCATATCAAGCTGCGGCGTCCCAATGGACCGTCGCAGCGACACGCCCGCACCATCGGATGTATCCATCGCGCGCAAGACACGTTCAACACCGCGTGCATTTTTCACAGACTCAGACATTTCAAAACTCCTCTGCCTGTCGGCATTCTTGCCAGACAACATTTCATACCCCGCATGGTCGCACAAAACTGTCGCCAAACAAGGCCCAATCAGGCACCTGTTTGTTTATCAAATCGCAACAAAAAAGGCAGCGCAGGAACCCTGCACTGCCTTGATCAGATCAGACGACTTGAAAATCAGCCTGCAAGTTTGGCGGCAAGTTCTGCCACGTGCTTGCCCTGGAATTTGGCGATATCAAGCTCGTTCTGGGAGGGTGTACGCGAACCATCGGCACCCGCAAGCGTACCGGCACCATAAGGCGAACCACCGGTGATTTCGTCCATATTGGTCAGGCCAGCACAGCTGTAAGGCACACCGACAATCACCATACCCTGGTGAAGCAAGGTGGTATGGGTCGAGGTGATGGTGGTTTCATGGCCACCATGTTGGGTGCCGGTCGAGGTGAAGACAGAACCGATCTTGCCGATCAATTTGCCTTCGGCCCAAAGACCACCGGTCTGGTCAAGGAAGGTGCGCATCTGGCCTGGCATGTTGCCAAAGCGGGTCGGCACACCAAAGATGATCGCGTCATATTCCGGAAGATCGGAAACCTCGGCAACCGGGGCCGCCTGATCAAGCTTGGCACCCGCGCCCTTTGCGACGTCTTCGGGCATGGTTTCAGGAACACGTTTGACATCAACATGTGTCCCGGAAACACCGCGTGCGCCTTCTGCAACGGCGTTGGCCATGGTTTCGATATGACCATACATCGAATAATAAAGTACCAGTACTTTCGCCACGTCATCCTCCTTGGTTGAATTTCGTCGGCTTGCATAGTGACTTAAGAATGCACCCCTGATAACGGCCAGCTTGGAAACAGTCTGTTCATTATCGGATGCGAACCCGATCAGGCATCAGGACTAAGCATCGGGATTAAGCATCGGGATTCCGGGCCAGATACTGCACGACCTGATCGGGGAAATCGGTGAAAATGCCATCAATTCCGGCATCATCAAAAATCGCCTTCAGCGCGATCTGCATATCCCCCGCCCATTTCGGCAACTGATCGGCGCGCAGGGTATAGGGATGAACCTTCAATTGCGCGCGCTGGGCGGCAATCAGGGTTGGTGTCATGATCGCCGTGCCGTTTTCGCTCAGCCCTTCAATAACTTGCGGCAACCACGGCCCGATACCATCAACAACACTGGCCATCTCGGTGATGCCGTCGTCAGATTTCAGATAATCGTAATCGGTTCCCTCTGGCGCGCCCCAGCGGTTTTCACCGATAAGCTGCACCAGCTTGCCCTGATAGTTAAGCTCTTGGCGGATACGCTTGGTTTCAGACCAGTCAAAGCATTGCACAAAGGCATTTGAGTCAGGATTGTTATACCCCCACTTCTCCATTACCGCGATCACGGTTTTGGCAATGTCCTGGCCTTCAGCACGATGAAACGCCGGATCCTTGATTTCCGGATAGATACCAACATTGCGCCCGGTGGAGTGGTTCAGTCCACGGATCAGTTTAATTTCTTCTTCAAGGGTCGGGATCTTGAAGATGGCAAACTCAGCCGGAAAGCGATCCGCATAGACCTGTTTGCCGGTATCGGCCTTGAACCGTTCGGTGACATTAAGTGTTTTAAGTTCGGCAAGGGTGAAATCAATCGCGTAATACCGTCCATCTTCGCGTTTACGATCCGGGAATTTTTCCGTAACGTCGGTGGTGGTATCAATGTGGATATCGTGCAGGACGACCGGAACGCCGTCCTTGGACAGAACAACATCCTGTTCGATGAAATCCGCCCCCATGCCATAGGCCAATGCCTTGGCTGGCAGGGTATGTTCAGGCAAATATCCCGATGCCCCGCGATGGGCAATCACCACCATTTCCTGATCAAGTGCCTGCGCATCGGCCGAATTGATCGCACCTGTAACAGGCATCAATGTGGCTGCGGCAAGCCCGCCAATCGCCAGCAAGGTCGACTTGATCATTTTGCGTATCAGCATCCCGGGTATCCTTATCCAGTGTCCTTTTGTGATCAAGGACTATAGGCGCGGATTGGCAGCACAAAAACGCGTCACCGCGTCTTGGGTGCAATCTTCATGAAACTGTTACACCAAAGAACGCGGGCCTAGCGGTTAAGTTCCCCGGTCATGCGATCAAGCCCGTCAAGGGTCAGCGGAAACATCCGACCTTCCATCAGCTTGTGCATGATCTGGATCGATTGATGGTGACGCCACCAGTTTTCCGGTTGCGGATTGATCCATGCGGCATGTTCAAAATGATCGAGCAATCGCTGCATCCACACAGCCCCCGCCTCGGCATTCCAGTATTCCACCGCCCCGCCCGGATAGGTGATTTCATAGGGGCTCATGGTTGCATCGCCGACAATCACCAGCTTGTAATCCGCGCCATAGGTATTGATCACATCCCACGTCGATACCTGTTCGTTCCAGCGCCGCGCATTATCTTTCCAAAGCCCTTCATAGGGGCAATTGTGGAAGTAGTAATATTCAAGATGCTTGAATTCGGTTTTCACCGCCGAAAACAGTTCTTCACAGACCTTGATGTGATCATCCATTGATCCACCAACATCAAACAGCATCAAAACCTTGACCGCGTTGTGGCGTTCCGGGCGCATCTGAACATCAAGCCAGCCTTGGCGCGCAGTTGAGGTAATCGTGCCCGGCAGATCAAGCTCGTCTGCCGCCCCTGTCCGCGCCCATTTACGCAAACGACGCAGCGCAACCTTGATGTTGCGCGTGCCGATTTCGACACTGTCATCAAGGTTCTTGAATTCGCGCTTGTCCCAGACCTTGACCGCCCGGCGATGACGGGATTTATCCTGCCCGATCCGCACCCCTTCGGGGTTATAGCCATAAGCGCCAAACGGCGATGTCCCGGCCGTACCGATCCATTTATTGCCGCCCTGATGACGGCCCTTTTGTTCTTCCAGACGCTGTTTTAGCGTCTCCATCAGTTTTTCCCATCCGCCAAGCGCCTCGATCTCGGCCTTTTCTTCCTCTGTCAGGAATTTCTCGGCTAGCTTTTTCAGCCACTCTTCGGGGATTTCTGTTTTCTCGACCTCGTCCATGCCCTCGGCAAGGTCAATCACACCTTTGAAGTGCTCGGAAAACACGCGATCAAACTTATCAAGATGGCGTTCATCCTTCACCAGCGCGGACCGCGCTAGATAATAGAAATCCTCCACCGAATAGCCCGCCAAGCCCTTGTCCACCGCCTCAAGCAATGTCAGGTATTCGCGCAGACTGACCGGAACGCGCGCATCTTTCAGCTTATAGAAAAAGCCGGTGAACATCGGGATTAACGCCCTTCACGCCGTGCCATGAAGGCTAGGCGTTCAAACAGATGCACGTCCTGCTCGTTTTTCAAAAGCGCCCCGTGCATCGGCGGCACGGCGGTTTTGGCGTCCTTGGCCCGAAGCGCCTCGGGCGGCAGGTCTTCGGCCATCAAAAGCTTCAACCAATCCAGAAGTTCGGAGGTTGACGGCTTTTTCTTCAAGCCTGAAACCTCGCGCATGTCATAGAAAAGGTTCAATGCCTCGGCGACCAGACGTTTCTGGATGCCGGGGTAATGCACCTCGATGATTTCGGCCATGGTGTCTGCATCGGGGAAGCGGATGTAATGGAAGAAACAACGCCGCAGGAACGCGTCTGGCAGTTCCTTTTCATTGTTTGAGGTGATGATCACAATCGGGCGGTTGGTAGCCTTGACCATCTGCTGGGTCTCGTAAACGAAGAACTCCATGCGGTCGAGTTCCTGAAGCAGGTCATTGGGAAACTCGATATCGGCCTTGTCGATCTCGTCAATCAGAAGGACGGGCGCGTCGCCATCTGCCTCAAACGCCTCCCAGAGCTTGCCCTTGACGATGTAATTGCCGATGTCGTGGACACGCTCGTCGCCCAACTGACTGTCGCGCAGGCGCGAAACCGCATCATATTCATAAAGGCCCTGCTGGGCGCGCGTTGTCGATTTGATCGACCAGGTGATCAGTTTCTTGCCAAGCGACTTGGCGATTTCTTCGGCCAACACCGTCTTGCCGGTGCCCGGCTCACCCTTGACCAGAAGCGGTCGCTGCAACGTGATCGCGGCATTGACCGCCACCATCAGATCTTCGGTCGCGACGTAATTTTCCGTACCCTGAAACTTCATTTTTGCCCTGCAACACAAGTTGACGTTTGCGTTAACCTAGGGCGTCCAAACGATTTGGGCAAGGGCACAAACCCCGCATAGCTTATGTGCCATTGCGCTTGAGTGCCTGAGCCGGACTTTCGCCATACCAGTCGCGATAGGACCGCGAAAAGTTGCTGACATGGTTAAAGCCAACCGCTGCTGCGACCTGCTTGACGGTGAAATCACGCGATGCCAGCAATTCCCGGGCCCGCTCCATCCGCCTGGAGCGGATAAAGTCCGCACAGCTTTTGCCCGTCTCGTGCTTGAACAGGCTGTTAAGGCGGCTTTCGGTCATGCCGCCCGCATCTGCCAACTGGGCAACCGAAACCGCGGCCGCCAGATCGCCAGTGATTTTGGCCATCGTGTCTTCGATCACCGTCTTTTCAAGAACGCTTGGTTCCGGCGTCTTTTCGCCATCGTGATGCAGCACGCAATAGGCATCAATCATCTCGGCCAGAAACAGGGTTGATAAACCTTCAAGCTTGAACTTGCGTCCAACACCGGTCGCTTGGGCGGAGAACATCGCACTGACGATGCTTCTGATCTTGTTGTTAAGCCCAAGCGCCCCGACTTCAATCACGCTTTGATCATCGGACAGATAGGGATCAAGTGCTGCTGGCAGATCATCGCCAAACTTGGCACGCAGCGCATCAAGCCCGATGGTAACCCCGGCATGGCGGATCACTTGTCCACCGGGCAGAAAATAGCGCGTCCCGGGCCGGTCGACGCGCATCATCAATCCAATCTCGGGCGACATGGTGTGTTTGCTGCCATCCGGGCAATCAAAATCAAGGTCGCCCAGAATATTGACAGATCCGGCAAGCCAGCCCGGCGGCAAAGCGTTTTGAACATCAAATCTGGAATCCTCGCGGACATTCAATTCCGCACGGTGCAAACAGATGCCGTTATCGAAATCGATCCGTTCCAGACGCCCTGTCACACCGGGCAATTCAAACATTTCACCATCGGCAAGCCTGAGCTCACCGATACCGTCTGCGCTGTCCCGATCCGAAAACATGTCAAACGCGTCATCCGCGCTCTGACCGGTCTCCTGCATACTCTGCCCGTTCCACTATTTTTGCCTGACTGTCGATGCGATCACCCGCCGACGCAATCAACAGCATTTTGTCTTTGATATCATGGAATCAATGGGTTGTCTGTGACAGCGAGCACCTCAAGTCGAACTTAACATGGGTCTAAAAGCGTCTTGTTAAACGAATGATCGGTGTGATCAGGACGTTGTTTTCTGAACCAGACTGGTAAGCTTCAGGCAGCTTCACCAGACATCAGCAATGCCAGCGGGGCATTCTGCCGTGCCACGCTGGCCTTCAGGCCATCGACGTCCATTTCCTCGTCTTTGACAAACTCGATGAACATCATGTTGACGTTGTTAAAGACAAGCTCGCCTGTGGCATCGCAATCGACATCCTTGCGCACGACACCGCGATCCTGCAAGGCGCGAATCAGATCGCAAACCTGTTTGGACAGGCGATGATCAAGCGCTGTATAGCGTTGGGAAAACGGTGTTTCGGGTTGCGCAATCGAGAGTGACATCGCCGTGCGCCACATCTCCTTGGACAGATATGTCAGGGAGTGGTCGTAATATTTCCCGATCAATTCAAACAAGGCCGTGGCGACATCTTCATGCTCGCGCGCGATGATGGCATCCCCTGCTGTCAGCACTTCCTCGACCTCCATCGAGACCGTGGCCATCAGCATATCGCCCTTGTTTTTGAAGTAGTTATAGAACGTCCCGACAGACACACCGGCCATGTCGGCGATGTCTTCGATGCGCGCACTGTCATATCCGACTTTGCGGAACAGGGTCGTCGCCGCCTCCAGAATACGGCGGTTTTTATCGGCTTTCTTTTGGGCGCGCAGTCCTGACATCGTCACTCCGGAAAAACTGAACGGGTTCAAAATTAACATTGACTCAAAAAATGAACGCGTTCAATATTTTTTCAACGGTGCTAGATAAGCGCCGAAAACCCAATTCAAGGGAGGCCTCAACTATGAAATCAGGGAGAGCCTATGTCTCGTCACGTCTCTACGGGGAAGACCCGCAACAAGTTTCTGAGTAGCACTGCGACCTTTATTCTGGGCGCTGTTGCCATGGCGCAAACCGCACAAGCAACCGAAGAATTGAATGCTTTGGTCTGGTGCGACCATACCGATCCGGCCTTGATCGAGCCGTTTGAGAAAGAGTACGACGTCAAAGTCAATCTCAAGGAATATGAAGGCACCGGTGCCGGTCTTTCGATCATTGAACAATCCCGTCCCGGTGACTGGGATGTGTTTGTGATCGACGGGGTTGATGTACACCGCGCGGTTGAGATGGGCGTTCTGGCCGAAATCCCCGCCGACGCCCTGCCGACATCCGATATCTTTCCCGAAGTCGTGATGGCCGAGAACAATGTCGTGGATGGCAAGACCTATGCCGTCACCGAAAAGTTCGGCTACAACACCATTTCGTTCGACAAGACCAAGGTTGATCCCAAGGACATGGAAGACATGTCGGTGATCTGGTCGGACAAATATGCCGGACGTATTGCCGTTTATGACTATTACCTGCCGGTGATCGGCCTTGTGGGGCTTGGTCTTGGTATTGATACGGCTGATCTTGGCGCGGACGATATGCCCGCGATCAAGGAAAAGCTGTTTGCGATGAAAAAGGTCTCCAAACAGGTTGGTGAAGTGGTTTCTTCCCAGACTGCGCTTGCCACCGGGGAAGTCGATATCCTTGTTGGTGGTGGTGAATGGATCACGGCCGTGTTGTCCGAAGAAAAGCCGAACCTTGACTGGATCATCCCCAAACAGGGTGGCCTGCGCTGGGCACAGTCAATCGGGGTGATGAAGGATTCTGAAAAGCCTGACCTTGCGCTTAAGTTCGTTCAATACATCATGAGCCCCGAAGGCCAGGCGCGTCTTGCGACCTCGTCTTGTTATTGGGGAATGCCAGCCAACGCCAAGGCGGGCGAAAACCTGACCGATGCCCAGAAAGCAGCCCTTCGCTGGGATGATCAGGAAGGCTACCTGAAGAACTCGCAGCTTTACCCGATCCCGGATACCGATCTCGATGCCGAGATGCAGGATGCCTGGGTCGAGATGCTCCAGCAGTAAGCAATCCCTTGTCTACTGCCACCGACCGATGTCCCGCTTTTTGCGGGGCATCGGTGCCAAACTTGCGGTAAGCTGACCCCAACGGCGCCGACCATCCCAAGCGAGTTATAAGCAACCATCCCCCCCACCCAGGCGAGCTGGTTTGCGAAAAGGATACCGTTATGGCCACTGCCAGCCTTGAAACACGCGAAATTCGCCGCGCATGGGGCTTTGTAACCCCGGCCCTGCTTTGGACCGTCGCGTTTTTCGTTATTCCATTTGTCGTCATGGCCGCGATCAGCCTTGCGACCCGCAAGGGGCGCGAAATCGTCATGGCGTGGAATTTCGACAATTACATCGAGTTCTTTGAAAAGGCCCATTTGCTTAAGGGGCTTTTTGTCTCGCTTGAAATCACCTTCACGGTCACGATCATTTCCGTGATCCTTGCCTATCCGCTGGCCTGGATCATTGCCGAACGCGTCCCGCAGAAATGGCAGCGTATGGCGCTGATCATGGCGATCCTGCCCTTCTGGACAAGCTATGTGGTGCGGTCCTATTCCTGGCTTCTGGTGCTGGCGCAAAACGGGGTGATCAATAACACTCTGGTCTATTTGGGGGTGATTTCCGAACCGCTTGAACTGGCCAGCACGCGAAGTGCGACGGTCATCGGGTTTGTGCATTTCTTTGTCATGCTGTTGACGCTCACGATCTATGCCAATCTGGTGCAGATGCCGCCCAACTATCGCAGGGCGGCGGCCGATCTTGGTGCAAACGGGTTTCAGGTGTTCTGGCATGTTGTGTTGCCGCTCACATTGCCGGGAATCATGGTCGGTGCGTTCCTGACCTTTGTGCTGTGTATCGGTGATTACATCACCCCGCAGATCTTGGGCGGCAATAACGAACTCGCCCTGCCACAAGTCATCATGCTGCAACTGGGGCGCCGGGCTGATTTCCCGATGGCTGCCACCCTTTCGATCATTCTGATGGTAGTGGTAACGATGGCCTATATTGCCTGTGCCCGCTGGCTTAAGATGGAGAGAACATAAAATGATCTCTTCACGCTTTTCCAAACTCCTGTCGTGGTCCTATCTGGCGGCACTTTATGGCTTCATCTTTTTGCCCGTGGCGGTCCTTGTGTTGTTTTCATTTCAGGATGGCCGCCTGCCGGTTCCGCCCTTTAACGGCGCGACCCTTAAATGGTATGGCGAGGTCTTTTCTGACAGTCGTCTGATGTCGGCCCTGACCAACTCCCTGATGGTTGCCATCGGCTCGGCGACGGTTGCCTGTGTTCTTGGTTTCTGTGCGGCCTATGGGCTGGCCCGATTTGTTCTACCGGCATCGCGCTTGCAACGCGGCCTTCTGATTGCACCGATGACGGTCAGTTACCTGATCATTGCGCTGGGCTTGCTGACCACCTTTAACTGGCTGGGTGTTTCGCTGTCGCTCTGGACGGTCGGCATCGGGCATGTGGTGATCAATTTGCCGCTGTGCTTTGCGATTATTTATGCCTCCATGGGGGACCATCAGAAAAACATTGAACGGGCCGCCCGCGATCTGGGTGCCGCCGAATGGCAGGTGATGACGCAGGTCTCCGCCCCGATGTTGATGCCCTCCATCCTTGCGGCCTTTTTCCTGTCAGTGACGTTTAGCTGGGATGAATTCATCATCGCATTCTTGCTGTCGCGCTTTGACGTCACCCTGCCGGTTGAAATCTGGAGCATGTTGCGTTCGGGCCTGAACCCGAAAACCAACGCGGTTGGGAGTGTTGTCTTCCTGGTATCGGTTGCGCTGCTGCTTATTCTTGAATTGATTGTCTTTAGAAGGACGGCAAAGAAATGACCGCCCCTGTCTCCATTCGCAACGCCACCAAGATTTTTGGTGACTTTACCGCCCTTGACGATATCAGCCTCGAAATCGCGGCGGGGGAATATATCGTCCTGCTGGGCCCATCGGGCTGCGGCAAGACCACCTTGCTGTCTCTGCTCGGCGGGTTCCTGTCGCCCTCCAGTGGCACGATTGAAATCAATGGCAAGGATATGGGCGATGTAGCGCCCGCCAAACGCCCGACCACCACGATGTTTCAGGATTATGCCCTGTTCCCGCATATGAGCCTGCGCGACAATGTCGCCTTTGGCCTTAAGATGCGCAAGGTCGGCAAATCCGAACGCCATGCCAAGGCCGAAGAACTGCTTGATATGGTCGGGCTAAAAACATCGGCCAACAAGAAACCTCATGAGCTTTCGGGCGGTCAGCGCCAGCGCGTTGCCCTTGCCCGCGCGCTGGCGGTTGAGCCTGATGTGCTGTTGCTGGACGAACCGTTGGGTGCGCTTGACCTCAAGCTCCGTCGTCAGATGCAGGACGAACTTAAAGCCATTCAGAAACGGGTTGGCACCACCTTTGTCCACGTTACCCACGATCAGGAAGAGGCCATGGCGATTGCTGATCGGATTGTGGTGATGAATGCCGGCCGGATCGAAGATGTCGGCAGCCCCGAAAACATCTATATGCAGCCCAAGACGATTTTCACCGCGAGCTTCATGGGCGAAGTCAATTTCATCCCTGGCACGTTTGAAAGCGCAACCGACAGCACCATTTCCGTCAAGACACCGCTTGGTACTGTTGAACTGCCTGAATTCGAATGCAGGGGCTTTGCCCCCGGCGCATCGGTCACCCTTGCCATTCGCCCGGAACACTTCCGTGCCAGCACCGGAACCGGTCCGCGCATCACGCTCGGCAAGGCCAAGGTCGAAGATGGATCGTTCTTTGGCACCCATCATCGCGCCCATCTAAGCCCGCTTGATTACCCCAACATGACGATCACCGCCCACATGCCGCAATCGGCCATCATCGAACCGGGGGCATGGGTTGAACTGACCCTTGATCCGACCTCGGTTGTGGTGTTGCATGGCCATCCGCCCCGCCCCACGCCAGAAAGTGCTGCCCTATGACGATTGACCGCGCCAAACCCGAAGACTGGTACAGCCTGAAAACCGTCGGCGATGACGTCACCTATATCGGCGAACCGTTTATCGAGGAATTTTACCGCTGCAACATCTGGCATGTGCGCGGGCGTGACGGCGACATGCTGGTCGATAGTGGCATGGGCGTTGTGTCCCTGACCGAATGGGTGCCGCTTGTCACCGAACGCAGCGTTCAGGCGGTTGCCAGCCACACCCATTTTGATCATATCGGCTGCCACCACGAATTTGAAAACCGGGTGTGCCATCGGTGCGAAGCCGATCTTCTGGCCGCGCCCACGCGCAAGAATACGCTTGCCGATCCCTATGTGACCGACGAGATTTTCACAAAGCTCCCGCCGCTTCCCTATGCCTCGACAACCTACGCGGTCATGGCCGCACCGGCGACCCGAATTGTCGAAGATGGCGATGTGATTGACCTTGGCGACCGCCATTTCGAGGTCATCCATACACCGGGTCATTCGCCGGGCGGTATTGCGCTTTGGGAAAAGGCGACCGGCATCCTGTTTTCAGGCGACATTGTTTATGATGGACCTTTGATCGAAGACACTTATCATGCAAATGCAGCTGACTATGTTCGATCAATGGAACGGCTTTATGATTTGCCGGTCCGGGTCGTGCATGGCGGGCATTTCGCCAGTTACGGGGCCGAACGCCACCGGGAAATAATAAAAAGCTGGCTGAGGGAACGAACCTGAAACCGCGCCACTCGTGCCGGGGCTATCGCCTTGGCCCAACACAGAGAAACTCAGGAAGGCTTCCAATGGATAACGCAGGCAAATTTTACATCAACGGCAAATGGGTTGATCCGATTTCCTCGGAAAAGATGGACGTGATCAACCCGGCCACCGAAGAAGTCATCACCCAAATCACCCTGGCCAGCGAAGAAGACGTCGACCTTGCCGTCGCCGCGGCCAAGCGCGCCTTTGAAAGCTATAGCCAGACGACCGTCGAACAGCGCCTTGGCTGGCTTGAAAACCTGCTTGCGATCTATAAGCGCCGCTATGGTGAAGTTGCCGATACCATCACCATGGAACTCGGCGCGCCGACCACCATGTCGCACGAACAGCAGGCTGCGGCCGGCACGGCACATCTCGAAGATTTCATTGTTGCGCTTAAAAAGCTTAAAACCGAAGAAACGCTTTATAACGGCGAACATCTTCTGCGCGAACCCATCGGGGTTTGCGGCCTGATCACGCCATGGAACTGGCCGATCAACCAGATCGTGCTCAAGGTCATCCCGGCCCTTGCCACGAGCTGCACCTGTGTGCTGAAGCCATCTGAATTTACCCCGCTCAATGCGATGCTCTATGCCGAAATGATCCACGAAGCGGGCTTCCCGGCAGGCGCGTTTAACATGGTTCAGGGGGCCGGTCCGGTCGCCGGTGCAACCCTTTCGCGTCATCCTGACATCACCATGATGTCCTTTACCGGATCGACCCGTGCGGGCAAGGCGATCACCAAGGATGCCTTGGAAAACATCAAGCGCGTCACGCTTGAGCTTGGCGGCAAATCGCCCAACATCGTGTTTGATGATGTCGATATCGAAGACCGCATCGCCTGGAGTGTGAACGCCGTTTTCAACAACTCCGGCCAGACCTGCGATGCACCGACCCGCATGCTGGTGCAACGCTCGATCTATGATGACGCGGTCAAGGTTGCCAAACGCGTTGGCGAACAGGCATCCGTCGGCGATCCGACCAAGGAAGGCAGCCATATCGGCCCGCTGGTCAGCCACATCCAGTTTGACCGGGTTCAGACCTTTATTCAGGCTGGCATTGACGAAGGTGCCACCCTTCTTGTTGGCGGTGCGGGCAAGCCCGACGACACTAACGAGGGATACTTCGTCAAACCGACCATCTTTGCCGATGTGAACAACAATATGCGCATCGCACGCGAGGAAATCTTTGGCCCGGTGGTCTCGATGATCCCGTTTGACACCGAAGAAGAAGCCATCGAGATCGCCAACGACACGCCATACGGTTTGGCCGCCTATATCCAGACCCCGGATGCCAAAAAGGCCGACCGCGTCGCCCGCAAACTGCGTGCTGGCATGGTTTTGCTGAATGGTTCTTCCCCGATGGCGGGCAGCCCGTTTGGCGGCTACAAGCAATCGGGCAATGGCCGCGAAGGTGGCCTGTTTGGCCTTGAAGACTTCATGGAAATCAAGATGATCCATAAGCTTTAAGCCACGCATATAATGATCACACAAAGGCCCCGGCACACTCCGGGGCCTTTGTCTTTTGGGGCTCACAACGGCAACAGGTCTGGCGTCATGAATTCGTTATGACATAGGGCTGGTAATGATCGGTTTGGGCATTATAATCCCATCGTTAATCGATAAATTCAGCGGTCCGGTCAACGGATTGCGATTGGATTGGGAGACCTCCTATGAATGCAATGTCCTTTTCTGATATGGGGCTTGCCGCCTTGAAGCAGCGACAGTATGACGCCGCAATCAACATGCTGCGCCAGGCACTTGGCGAAGATATGGATAATCTGGATGCCCGTTTCGGGCTGGCGCGTGCGCTTCATGAAAAAGGTTCGATCATCGAAGCAATCGGTGAGTATCGCACGGTGCTGCAATCTGATGGGGGTCATGAAGACTGCCTGCATCACATTGCACGCGCATTGCTTGAAAACGGTGACGCACGTAGCGCACTTAACCACATTGATATCGTGCTGCGCGCCAAACTGACCGATCCGGAAATGCTGACCTTGCGCGGGCAGGCATTGATCGCGCTGGAACGCTACGACGCCGCCCTTTCGGCCCTGCAAACTGCCGCCCACCACAGTCCGGGATCAGAAAGCATCCACCGGCTGATCGCAACGTGCCACCGCGCCAACGAAGATTTTGAAGGCGAACGGCGTGCGGTTGAACAGCTGCTTCGGATCAATCCGTCCTCGCTTGCTGCATCAAACGATTTGGGTGTGATCAATCTGCGTGAAGGCCATCTGATCGCAGCCTTTGAGGCGTTTGAACAAATCCTGTCCCAGGATGCCAACCATCCGCAGGCAACGCTTAATCGCGCCATCGCCCTGACCGTTATGGGCGGGATGGATCATGACGCGATCTGGAACCGGGTGATGGAAGTCTGTGACGAGATCGATGACCTTGACGACATCCGGGCGGCAGCGGATGAACTGGCCAAGCTGCCCGACACCGCGCGCAAGGGCACACCAGAGGCAGAGGCCCTGATCGGCAAAGCAGCCATCGAACAAGTCGATATCTGATACGGTTGCCCTGCCTTTCTGCGCGCGGTTCGTCATTGCTTGCGCATTTTGAATTCCCCTTTGCCGACCGCAAAACAGATCAGGCGGGAACTGCATGCGCTGATCGGCGTTTAATCATATGATGTCCATGCGTTTTCCCCGGATCCGGGTCACGCGACAATCTTTGACCCGAAAGGGGTTTTTGCATCATGGTTCAACGCCTGATCCGCGTTTGGGAATTTCTGACCTATAGCCTGTGGGTATCGCCTTTGCTTTTTGCACTGGGCGGTGCGGCCTTTGCGGTGGGCATTATGGCAGCCCCCCAGGATATCCTGCGCGACATGTTTCCCAGCCTGTTGCCCGGGTTCAATGAAATCCAGGCGGTGCGCGGGTTGCTTGAAACCCTGTTGGCCACGCTGGTCACCCTGACGACCTTTGCCCTGTCGATCACAATGGTGGTTCTGACCCTTGCCGCCGGGTCACTTGGACCACGCATGATCCGCAACTTCATGGGGGATAACAAAACCCAGAACGCACTGGGCACTTTTGTTGGCAGCATCCTGTTTTTGATCACCTCGCTTATGCTGATGGGCGAAAAACCGGACTCTGCCCCGGTGCCGCATCTGGCTGTAACGGTTGGTATCGCGCTGTTTGTCATCAGCGTTTTTGTCCTGATCCTGTTTGTCCACCACCTTGGTCGCTCGATCGTTGCCGACGAGGTCATTCAGCGTGTTGGCAAAAACCTTGAAGAAACCATTCAATCGGCCAGCAGTACCCTGACCGATCCGATCAAGGCCGCCGAACGCGCCCAGACAACCCTGCCCGACCCGCAAGACATCCCCCGCGATCAGGCCATTTGCGTTGCGTCTTCGGGATATGTGCAGGGCGTCGATTATGAAAAAATCTGTGAAATCGCCAAACAGACCGATACGCGTATCTCGCTTGTGATCCGTGCCGGGCAGCACGTGCTGATCGGTGATATCGTCGGACGCATCGTCCCCTTAAACGATGACGTCTCCAAACAGGCACAAGACAATATCGATCAATGCCATGCCGATATTCTTGAGGCAATCATGATCGGATCGCATCGCACGGCCATGCTGGATGTCGAATTTGCCTTACGCCAACTGGTGGAAGTTGCTTTGCGCGCCCTGTCACCGGGCATCAACGACCCGTTCACGGCCATTGCCGCAATCTATCGTCTTGGGGACGCCCTTCCACATGCCATGCAGTTCCGCTATCCGGTTGGCATCTGGCGCGATGATGACGATGAAGTTCGCCTCCATGCCCTGATGTCTGATTTTGGCGGCATGCTTGGGGCGGCCTATGACCAGATCCGCCAGTCTGCGACGGCAAAGCCGGATGTGTTGCTGCCGATGGCTGAAATCCTTGAAAGCCTGATGCGACTGGCCGAGACCGATCATCAACGCGAAGTGCTGCGCACCCATGCCCGCATGATCGCCAATGCCGCCGAACGCGACATCCCCGAAGAAAACGACCGTAAAACCGTCGTTCGTGCCGCCACGCGGGTTTTGCATCATCAGAAACCGGTCAAAAATTCTGCGTCCGAAGACGACGCATAACAAAAGCAACCGAAATCATCAGACAAAAGAAAAGGGCCCCGTTTGGGGCCCTTTTAATTCATCAGACTTTTTGGCGGGTGATCGCTTAGCCAGCGATATGTGCCTCGATCGCGGCCAGTGCGGCATCCGCCTGCGCAGGATCAGAACCGCCGCCCTGTGCCATATCCGGACGGCCACCGCCGCCCTTGCCACCGAGCTTTTCAACACCGATGCGCACAAGATCGACGGCGCTGTATTTATCCGTCAGGTCCGCGGTCAGGCCGACAACGATGGAGGCCTTGCCACCGTCACCCGACACAAGGGCAACGATGCCTGAACCCATCTGATCGCGGAGTTCGTCGACCATGCCTTTGAGTTCCTTGGCCGGAATGCCGTCAAGCGACCGCAGCGCCATTTTGACGCCATTGACGTCCTTGAACGCATCGCCACCAGAAGCCGCACCCGAACCAGCCGTTGCCAGCTTCTTGCGCAGGTCGGAAACTTCGCGTTCCAGACGACGACGTTCTTCCTGCAGCGCCTTGACGCGGGCCGGGACGTCTTCGGGAACGGCCTTAAGATCAGCCGCAACCGTGGTCAGAACGTTTTCACGCGCCGACATGTATTTGGCGGCATCGGCCCCGGTCAGGGCCTCGATACGGCGGACACCGCTTGAAACTGCGCCCTCGGACACGATCTTGAACATGCCGATATCACCGGTGCGCTTCACATGCGTACCGCCGCAAAGCTCAAGCGAATAGGCATGTTCATTGGCAACCGGCAGGCCCATCGACACAACGCGGACTTCATCGCCGTATTTTTCGCCAAACAGCGCCATCGCGCCCAGTTCAATCGCCTCGTCCGGGGTCATCAGACGGGTGGTGACTTCACTGTTTTCGCGGATCAGGCTGTTGACATCGGCTTCGATTACTGCGGCTTCCTCGGCCGTGACGGCCTTGGGATGCGAGATATCGAAACGCAGACGATCAGCCGCGACCAGGGATCCCTTCTGGGTCACGTGATCACCAAGATGCTTGCGCAAAACCGCATGCAGAAGGTGGGTGGCCGAGTGATTGGCACGCAAGCTTGAACGGCGGGTATGATCGACGCGGAATTCCGCGGCATCGCCCACCTTGACGTCGCCCTCGGTCACCTTGCCGAGATGCACATGCAAGCTTCCCAGCTTTTTCTGGGTGTCGGTGATTTCAATGATCGCACCATGTTCGGTTTTGATCACACCGGCATCGCCCTGCTGACCACCGGACTCACCAAAGAAGGTGGTCTGGTTGGCAAGAACGGCAACTTCGTCGCCCTTCGATGCGGATTTGACTTCGGCACCGTCCTTGATCAGCGCGGTAACCACGCCCTCGGCGGTTTCGGTTTCATACCCCAGGAATTCGGTCGCGCCATCACGGTCATTGATGTCAAACCAGACTTCCTCGGTCGCAGCTTCGCCCGAACCGGACCAGGCAGCACGTGCCTTGGCTTTCTGTTCTTCCATGGCGGTGGTAAAGCCGGCTTCATCGATGCCGATTTTGCGTTCTTTAAGCGCATCAGCCGTCAGATCAAGCGGGAAGCCATAAGTGTCATAAAGCTTGAACGCCACGTCACCCGAAAGGGTCGCACCGGCATCCATACCATCGGTCGCGTCATCAAGCATCTTGAGACCGCGATCCAGCATGGTTTTAAAGCCCTGCTCTTCTAGTTTAAGGGTTTCTTCGATCAGGGCCTGCGCACGGACCAGTTCCGGGAAGGCACCGCCCATCTTGCTTACCAGAGCGGGGACCAGCTTATACATCGTCGGGTCCTGGGTTCCGACCATATGCAGGTGGCGCATCGCGCGGCGCATGATACGGCGCAGAACGTTGCCGCGACCGGCATTGGACGGCAGAACACCATCGGCAATCAGGAAGCTGGTTGAACGCAGATGGTCGGCAACCACGCGGTGCGACACATTATGTGAACCATCCGGATCGGTGTTGGTGGCATCGGCCGATGCTTCGACCAGCGCACGCATCAAATCGATGTCATAGTTGTCGTGCTTGCCCTGAAGCACAGCGGCAATACGTTCGAGACCCATGCCGGTATCGATCGACGGTTTTGGCAGATCAACACGATCACCATTTGCCATCTGTTCGTACTGCATGAAGACGAGGTTCCAGATTTCAATGAAACGGTCGCCGTCTTCTTCCGCACTGCCAGGAGGGCCACCCCAGATGTGATCGCCATGATCAAAGAAGATTTCCGAGCACGGACCACACGGGCCGGTATCGCCCATCGACCAGAAGTTATCCGAGGTCGGGATACGGATGATGCGATCATCAGTCAGACCGGCGATCTTTTTCCAAAGACCATGTGCCTCGTCATCGGTGTGATAGACCGTGACCAGCAGCTTGTCTTTCGGAAGGCCATATTCCTTGGTGATCAGGTTCCAGGCGAATTCAATCGCGTTTTCCTTGAAATAGTCGCCGAACGAAAAGTTGCCGAGCATTTCAAAGAAGGTGTGATGGCGTGCGGTATGACCGACATTTTCAAGGTCGTTATGCTTGCCCCCGGCGCGCACGCATTTCTGCGAGGTCGCGGCACGCGAATAATCGCGGTGTTCCTGGCCGGTGAAAACGTTCTTGAACTGAACCATCCCGGCGTTGGTGAACATCAGGGTAGGGTCATTGCGCGGCACCAGCGGGCTGGACGAAACGACTTCGTGGCCGTTCTTGCGGAAGAACTCCAGAAACGTGGTGCGGATATCGTTGACGGTCTGCATATCTCTCCAACCCGGAAAACGCGGAACAACTGCGCGCGCCATACTGGCGAACGGACTGCCCTATTTAGCGGCTCGGCCCTGCCCTGTCCAGTCAGGCGAAAGGAGTCCGGGGGATTTGCCGCAAGTTTTGCCCAATTCGGCGATTTGGGGCAGGTTAATCGGGCCAAACCCAGCCAAAATTCAGCCGGTTTTCAGCAATAATGTGAATCGATCCCGGTTCATTTCCTTGACAAACCCGGCGGCCTCAAACCCAAGCCCCAGCAACAATTTGCGCGACGCCGAATTTTGCGGATGGGCAAAGGCGGTCAGACACGAAATCGGTGTCTTTCTCCGCCCATAGTCAAGCGCCGCAGTCGCCAGTTCCCGACCAATCCCCTGCCCCCAGGCGTTCGGCGCCAGGTAATAGCCAAGCTCCGGCCCCCAACCGGGATCAAACGGATCAGTATACAGCCCGCCCCATCCAATGATGTCGCCAGACGTGCGCAGCCTTACGACCCATGGTGCAAATCCATCGCGGCGCCGGAACCATTCATGGACCAGTACGCGCTTGCGACACGCCGCAAAGCTTTCATCACACTGGGTGAACCGCATGGCATCACGATCGCCAAGGAAGGCATAAAGGTCGGGGATGTCGACCAATCTGGCCGCCGAAAGGTCGAGGCGGTCTGTTTGAAGACGGTTTGTCTGAAGATGGGCCGTTCGTGGACTAGTCGTTTGCACTGTCCTGGATCGACTTGCCGAGTTTTTCCATATCGCGACCAAATCCTTCGGCGGTTTCGCAGGCACCAAGCGCAAGGCCAAAGCCAATAACCATCAGGACGGCCAGAAGACGTTTTGTCATCGTTTCCATCTTTGCAGGATGCTCCATTCAAGTCCGGATAACAGGCATGTCGCCTGTTTTGTTGTTTATCGCGATATTCTGGCCTCGGGGCATCCGCCTTGCAACCGTTATCGCGCACAAGGGCCGTTTGCCGCACTAAACGCAGAAAAGGACGCCGAAATGGCGTCCTTTCTATAGGCATGTATGCTTCGTGCAGTCTTGCAACTGTCTGGTCATCAGACCGGCGGGCGACGGCCACGCAACGCGTTGACGACGAGCGATACGACAAACAGCACGAGGAAAACAAAGAACAAGATCTTTGCGATCCCGACGAATGTCCCTGCAAGTCCGCCAAAGCCAAGAACGGCGGCGATCAGTGCCAGAACCAAACAGAATATTGCCCAACCTAGCATGGGATTCTCCCACTATTGTTGCTTTAAGATAATGAATAACGATCCGTTACAGATCAGGAAGCGCCGTCCTGGATTGCTTCACCGGCATCTTCGACGTCTTCGCCAAAGCCTTCGGCGGTTTCACAGGCAGCCAGGCCAAGGCCCATACCCGAAATCATCAGAATCGCGAGAAACTTTTTCATTGTATTCGACATGTTCATTCTCCTGGTTGATCGTGTCAAAGCTCACAGGAATTCAAACGGCAACAACTCATAATTGTTCCCGGCATTGTTCTTCCCGGTCAAATTTCCCGGCGCGAACAGCACAACAATCGATTGATTCTAAAGGATATTTCCTCAATCGTGATCATTTTGGGGCACGTCAAGTGAAGGAGATCACGGTGGACCTCCTTCACATCAATACCTGCGAAATCAGGATGCCTTTGCATCAAGCGCCAGATATTCACTGATTTCATCAATGATCTGGCGATGGATCAGGGCGCGGTCCGTGCCAGGGGGATCGGTGCAGATCGGATCGCTACCTTCTTCTTTCAGGATTTCGGCGGCGTTTGGCTGACATTCGTCAAGAAATGTCAGGTGATGTGCAGGCGCAAAATTTGCCGAAGACGCATTCTTGATGCGCGCAACAAGATTGCTGCCAGTCGGACCAAAATCGGCAGCCGCCCATTTTTCTTCTTCGCCAAGGCCAATGAAAAGCACAGGAGATTTCACCGCTGCAAGGCTTTGCTCCGTCGCGGCGAACCCCATGCCCGGTTCAATCGCAATACTACGTGTAATCCGGTCATCCCGGCTGGGAACGTCGAAATCATTGGGCATATGATCAAGATCGACGCCTCCTTTGCGCAAAAAGTCGCAATCCTGTGCGGCATCGCCAAATCGGTCGCAATATTGCGCAAAAAGCGTTTGATCAAACCTTACCCCGATAAGGTTTAGGACCGTCGTTCCGCCCAAAGAGAAGCCAATTGCAGAGATATTTTGGCGATCAATGAAGGGGGCAAAGGACGGATTTGACAAAACCTGATCAAGGGTCGCCTGAATATCAGCCGCGCGTTCGCCAATAAATGGTGTCCGGCGGGGTGAAGAGTCCCCTGATGTCGTACCGGGATGGTTTAGCGCAACAACAATTGCCCCGCGCAAGGCCAGTTGCGAAGACAACCAGCCAAGTCCATCCATATTCCCGCCCGAGCCAGGTGACAGAAGGACCAGCGGGTGCCTGCCCGGTTCAATTGCCGCACCGATATAGGCGCTTGTTCCCTTCCAGATGATATTGTTGCCGACAGGTGCCTTATAAATCACGGTGTCTGCGGGATACCAGACTGAGGCCGCGACTGGCATGGAACGATGGGCAGCGCGCACATCAAAACGATCATACCCGGCATAATCGGTTTGCTGTTCCGCCAGTACAGGCGATGTTTTCAGGCCTGCGAACAGACACAGGGCAAAGGCGAGATATATCGGTTTCATCACAAGGATCCTTGTCCTAAGTTGGAGTACAGAAGAAGTTCTGCCCAAAACAGGATGGCCTTGCGTCCTCGAACGGGTTTGTGGACGTCTCAAAACCGGTTTTGATACCCCTTAGGCGGAAAATTGCGATCAGATGCTTGTTCTACCTGTTCCGATGATTGTGGCGCTGGTTTTAGGGTTCTTGTTTGTCCGCGCCCTTGTCGGCCAGAAAACGCCCAAGATGCTGATGGCACTTCTACTGGCTGCCGCCGCGCAAAGTTTTTTGGTCGGGCTTGTTCAATATTACGGCATCGACGGGCTGAGATGGCTTCAGCCGATCACGGCTTCTGCCATTCCGGTCATAGCGTGGATGGCATTTGTTGAGGCAAGCCTTCGCGCCCGTTTACAACGCGGGGACCTGCTGCATTTTTCGATGCCGGCACTTGTCGCGCTCTGTGTCTTCTTTTTGCCTGTCGTGATTGATGCTGTCTTGTGCAGCCTTTTTGTCGGATATGGATTGGCAATTTTGGTGATGCTTCATCGCCAACGGGGTGATTTTGCACATATGCGTCTGACATCGGGACAGATCCCCGCACTGGTCTGGCGTTTTATCGCCATTGCACTGATCATATCAGCCATCAGCGACCTGCTGATATTGCTGGCCAAGATTGACGGGAACGATGAGATTGCCGGTGTAGTTCTCAGCGTCACCTCGTCAATCGCGCTACTGACAATTGGCTTTCTCAGCCTGTCGCCAGACATTGCGATTGATGTCGCATTGAAGGACCCGGTCGATGATAGCCAGGCCGCACTGAGTTCTGAGCAATGTCGGGCCATCATGAACGAACTCAACGCGTTACAGACACAGGAACGGTTGTATCTTGATCCGGATCTGACCCTTGCCCGAATTTCCCGACGCATGGGACGTCCGCTCAAACAGATTTCAATGGCGATCAACACCACGACCGGTGAAAACGTGTCGCGCTATATCAATAAATACCGGATTGAGCATGCCTGCCGCATGCTTGACGCGGGGGAAAATGTGACCAACACGATGCTTGAAAGCGGCTTTAACACCAAATCCAACTTCAATCGTGAATTCCTGCGGATTACAGGCAAAACGCCAAGCCAATGGCAACAACAAGGCTCCACCTAGCCCCCTCAGCCGGCAAAGACAACCTGGCAGCGTGAGCAGTAAAGAAAAAGGCGGCACCCATTGTGGCGCCGCCTTTTGCAATCAGTTGGAATGATCAATCAGATCAATCGTCGTTGACCGGTTCGTCTTCGCTCATATTGGTCATGGCTTCGGCGATCAGACCGGCACTCTCGCGAATGCTGTTTTCGATCTCCTTGGTCATTTCCGGATTCTCGCGCAGGAAGCTCTTGGCGTTCTCGCGGCCCTGACCGATACGGGTCGAGTTGTAGGAGAACCAGGAACCGGATTTCTCGACGATACCGGCCTTGACGCCAAGATCAAGGATTTCACCCATCTTGGAAATGCCTTCGCCATACATGATGTCGAATTCAACCTGCTTGAACGGCGGGGCCATCTTGTTTTTGACGACCTTCACACGCGTCTGGTTACCAACGACTTCGTCGCGGTCCTTGATCTGACCGATACGACGGATATCAAGGCGGACAGAGGCATAGAATTTAAGCGCGTTACCACCGGTTGTGGTTTCCGGGCTGCCGAACATCACACCAATCTTCATACGGATCTGGTTGATGAAGATGACCATGCAGTTCGAACGCGAAACAGAACTGGTCAGTTTACGCAGTGCTTGGCTCATCAGGCGGGCCTGCAGACCAACGTGCGTATCGCCCATCTCACCTTCAAGTTCGGCGCGCGGGACAAGGGCAGCAACCGAATCGACGACCAGAACATCAATCGCGCCAGAACGCACCAGCGTGTCAGCGATTTCAAGGGCCTGTTCACCGGCATCGGGCTGGGAAATCAGGAGTTCGTCGGTATTCACACCAAGCTTGCGGGCATATCCCGGGTCAAGCGCGTGTTCGGCATCGACAAACGCACAGGTCCCGCCAAGCTTCTGGGCTTCGGCAACCGTGTGCAACGCCAGCGTGGTTTTACCCGAACTTTCCGGACCATAGATTTCGACGATACGGCCACGCGGCAGACCGCCAATGCCCAGTCCGATATCAAGACCGAGCGAACCGGTTGAAATAGCTGAGATATCAACGGCGCTTTCCCGCTGACCCAGCTTCATAATCGAACCTTTGCCAAATGCCCGTTCGATCTGCCCAAGGGCGGCTTCGAGTGCCTTCTGCTTATCCATAGTATCCTTATCCACCAAATGCAGCGCGGTCTGAATCATTGCTCGAACTCTCTTATTCCACAGGGCCGGGTTGGATGCAACGCAGGCGGTTCCCCGGACCTATAATGCGGAACGCCACCGCTAGACTGTTTTGCCTGTTGCCGCAGCCTGCCACTGCGTTCTTATCGACAAAACAACTGAGAACATAATGCGAACATTCTCACAAAAATTCGGATGTTGCAAGTTTGTTCTCATGGCTTCGATTAGAACTTTCAGAGAACAGATGCTTCAACCGCCCGCCCAACAACAGCGGGGCGTGGGGTCAGTGACGGTTTGGCAATACGATCAGGTGGTGATTTTAAGATGTTCGTGCTTAGGCGCATGTCCATCGTGATCATCGCCATGATGATGGCTTTCGACATGCAATTCACCCGGCACGGTGTAAAGCTGCCCGTGGCGCACGCCCGGCTGTGCCAGAACCTTGTCGGCAAAGGCGCGGATTTCAGAAAGCCGCCCGCGCAGTGTCACACTTTCAAGGCAGGTATCATGATCAATATGGAAGTGCACCGTGGAAACCGTCAGATTGTGATGTTCGTGCTGAGTGCTCATCAGGCGTGATGCCAGCATGCGTTCCTCGTGATCATAGACATAGTTCAGAACCGCAATCCCGACCCCGTCGGCATTGTCTTCAAGCTTGGTGTTCTGAAGCTTTTCACGGATCAGATCGCGAAATCCCTCTGACCGGTTGGTATAGCCGCGGTGATCAAGAAACGCGTCAAACGCCTCCATCAGATCGTCTTCAATCGATACGGTCACGCGGGTCATTTTGACTACCTCTCACAATCAACGGCTTGACGAGTATGATCTTTTTTGAAAAGTTCATACCCGCACATGGTTCTTCCATAAAAACAATTTCCCAAAGGAACGCAAATGTTTCAACCAAAGTTCGCAGCAAGCATGGTGATTGGTGCCGCAACGCTTCTGATCGGTCTGTCGGCAAACGCGCATGAATTCATCGCAAGCCAATCGCCTGAGACGGCGAAGCCGGGCGAGAATGCGACACTTATCCTTGATTCGACCCATCAGTTTGGCCTTCCGGAAGAAGCAGAAGGCGTAAATGATGTGCGCGCCACGCTGATCACCGCCAATGGCACGAACGACATTGCGATTTCCCAAAATGACACCGCGCCCAATCTGATCGGCACGTTTGAAGTGCCCGATACGGCGGCTTGGATTTCCGGCCATCGTCTGGGTGTTGTCTGGTCGCAAACCCCCGATGGCTGGCAGGCCGGCGGTGCCGATGAACATCCCGATGCCATCGCATCGACCCGCTATGAAAAGTTTGCCAAGCTTCTGGTGGGTGTCGAAGGCTCAGCCGATTTTGTTACCAAACCACTTGGTGATGCACTTGAAATCGTGCCGCTCAGCGATCCGCGTGACACCAAGGTCGGCGAGGATGCCGAGTTCCAGATCCTTTTGAACGGTCACCCGTTGACGACATCGGTTCTGGCAACCTATGCCGGATTTACCGAAACACCGTCCTCCTGGGCCTATGCGACAGAGACACTGAGCACCGAGGCCGGCAGTGGCATTGCCAAGATCCGGGTTTCGGCCCCCGGTTTGTGGATTGTGCGTATCGCGGCCGATATGCCCGATGCCGAGGAAGGCGTTGGCAACCACAACATCCGCGCGACGCTATCATTCGCCGTAGATAAATGATGATGGCACGGACCGGCTTTTATCGCCTTTTGGTTCTGATGGCCCTGCTGATTGCGGGGCCATTGGCCGTCCCTGCCCCCGCCCATGCCCATGGTGCTGGTTGGCAGGTCGAAGATAGTGCCAATACAAAGACCTATGGTTTTCGATATACCGACGGATCCCCGATGGCCTTTGCCGAGGTGGTTGTCACAACCAAGGACGGCAAGGTCTGGCAAAAGGCGCGCACGGACCGGGTCGGTCAGTTCTCCCTTGGGCTTGGCGGCACACCAGCACCAGATGCGCCAAGTGAACTCCACATCAAGGTGGCCGATGGCATGGGGCATGTTGTGCAATTGGCCTATCAGCCGACGAACACCGCCAACGCCACAGTCACACCGGGGGGCGGCCAGACGGCAACTGCGTCGTCGACAACGGCCATCCAAGGCACGCCCGCGCTGTTTGATTTGCCGATTTGGGCAAGCATCCTGTTTGGCTGCAGCATCCTCGCGAACCTGTTTGGCGGGCTTATGCTTTGGCAGCGTCGCCAGATGGCTCGAAAACAGTCGAACTGATCAGGGCATGAACAGCAAGGTCACACCGCCAAAGGCAAGGCAGGTTCCGATTACCGCCTGAATGCCAACCGGCTTGCGCAGGATCAGGCCTTCATAAACGATCAGAATAACCGGCGGCAGCGCCATCAGGGTTGAGGCAATCCCGACATTGGCGTTTTGAACCGCCAGCATTGAAAGCCACACACCGATTGCGGGCCCGATAAGCGCGCCCAGCAACAGCCATTTGCCAACATCCGGCGCGATACAGGCCGTAACAGTCCGCCGCACCCGGCCAAGGATGATCGCCAATCCCCACATGGCGATCACGGCGACCAGTGTTCTGATCCAGGTGGCGGAAAGTGCTGAATAGCCATCAATCAGGGCATATTTCGCCGTGATCAGATTTGCGACCTGACCGACCGCGCCGCCAAAACCAAACAGAATGCCAATGGCATAATTGCGTCCCTCAAGCCCGATCGGGCGGCCCTTTTTGCCAAGAATGACAATCAACACCCCCCCCACCCCACAGGCGATCCCGGTGATTTCAATCGGGCGCAGCGTTTCATCAAACAGGACCCAGGCCAGAACCGCGCCCATGATCGGAACGGTCGACATCAACAACATCGAAAGCCGCGCACCGATCAGAACAAAAGCCTGAAATAGCATGGCATCGCCAATCACCAGGCCCAAAACCGATGAAAGCGACAACCAGCCAAGCTGTTCCCACGTCACGGCATTCGGCCATGGCTGGCCCTGAAGGATCCAATGCAAAATGGTCAGACAAAAAATCGAACAGGCCAGACGCCCGCGATTAACCGTCTGCGCCCCCGCCTTCCCGCCGATATTGGAAAAGATCATGCTGGAACTCGCCCAACAGAGCGCAGCAGTAAAGGCAGCAGCCTCGCCAAAAAGGGAAATCATGGGGGCGCGTTTCCGAAAGGGTTTGGTTATTCAACCGTGATGCCGGTTGTGTTGGCGGGTCGTAGTGGGGCAACCCTGCCTGTCATAAACCGTAAATATTCGGACGTTGGCAATTGCTTTTATTGCATGACGGTTTGACGGCTCACGCGCCGACGCCAGATGGACAGCTTCGATAGATTTTGGGCTCGCGAGGTCGGTTGATCAGGACTTGGTTTCCGGGCCTGTCAAATCAAGAGCCGCGCGGAAGATATCGGTGCCGCGATTGAATTGCGGCAACAGGGCTTCGTATTCCTTGCGCAGCCAGCTATAGGTCGTAAGGGTTTCCAGTTCGATGGTGCGATAGCCTTCCGGCACGCCTTCGGTCTGTTTAAGCGAGAAATCGTCAATCAACAGGCCATCTAGCCTCCCAAGATTGAGCATGCGCAACATCATCCCGGCACCCCCGGGTACGGTGACGATATCAGCAAGACCGAGCAGTTCCTGTTTGCCGTGGTCGTCGCCCAGCCAAACGCCGATTTCCTTGTTTTTTAGATCATTGAGTGATTTCACGGTGTCGTCAGCCGTGATCAAAAGGCTTTTGGGACGTCCAACAACCACCGCCCCGGAAACAAGCGGCACACCAGCCGATTGTCGAATGGTTTCGCCGCTGGCAAAGACACCATCGATTTCGCCCCGTTTAAGAGAGACAGCGGTGCGTTTGTTTGGCAACCAGACCGGCTGCACACATAACCCGGCCTCTGCCATCGCGGCACGGTACCGCTCGGCAGAGCGAACATGATCGGCCATTTCCGGCAAGGCGATCTTGAGACAGACTTCTTCGTCTGCCTTTGCCGAGGGCAGCAATTCAAATGACAGGAAAAGTGCTGCCAGAAAAATGACAGCGAACATACACGACCGAACGATCGCATTGGGCTTGCGAAGCGCCATAGTATCACCCCCAAGGCAACATCTTCCCGGTGATAGCGGGACATGTTGCGAGCCTACCTGATCTGCCCGCCGTCATTGATTGCGGTCGGGTCATTTTCATTGTTCTTTGGTTTCGGCTTTTGCCGTTAGGGAAAACTATACGTGCAATCCAAAAGCGCGTGCAAGCACCTGTTTGCCAATCGTCTAAGGCAAACGTATAGGTCGCAGTGCAGCATTACGCGCCAGAATCAGAGCCAAGCTGACGGGGCGCCAAAGCCGTTTTGATCGCGCATTGCAAACACACAACTGTAAAGGCGGGAGCGCCTTTGGCCCACATGTGATGCGGCTCAGGAGGGGTCCTTGCGCAAGGCCGCTATCTTTTCCCGGAAGCGGACGGTGCCATTATCAAATTTCGCCATCTGTTCGGCATGTTCGGCCCGAAGGAAGCTATAGACGGCGAGATTGGCAACAGGGATCGCAACGAACCCTTCCGGCGCACCACCCTGGCTGCGCAATGAATAGTCATTGAGCAAAATGCCATCCAGACGCCCTTTCACAAGCATCTCCATCATCAACTCCGGTCCACCGGCGACGGGCACAACATGTTCATAATGTTCAAGAAGCTTTTCTGACCAGCCTGTTCCCAACCAGACACCGATCTGCTCGGACGTAAGCTCTGACAGGGTTTTGGGCCCATCCTTTTTAACGACAAACATACCATCGGGTTTCCCCAAAATGACACTGCCGCGGATCACAGGCGTTTCGGTCGTCTTCCCGTATGTTTCAAGCATGGCAAAGACGCCATCAATCTGTTCATGGCGCATTGCCATGAACGTTCGCGCATGGGGCATCAAAACAGGTTCGACACAAAGACCGGCATCATTCATTGCCGCCTGATAAATATCGTGTCCGGTATCGCCAATTGTGGCTTCGGGGATGGCAATGCGCAGGCATGGTTGCTTTGCCTTTGCACCGGGCAACAATTCAAATGACAGGAAAAGTACTGCCAGAAAAATGATAGCAAACATGCACGACCGAACGATCGCATTGGGCTTGCGAAGCGCCATAATATCACCCCCAAAGCAACATCTTCCCAGTGATAGCGGGACATGTTGAGAGCCTACCTGATCTGCCCGCCGTCATTGTTCGCGGTCGGGTCATTTTCATTGCTCTTTGGTTTCGGCTTTTGCCGTTAGGGAAAACTATAAGTGCAATCCAAAATCAAGCGCAAGCGCCTGTTTGCCAATCGTCCAAGGCAAACGTATAAGTCGCAGTGCAGCAACAAATGGCGGTCAGGAAGGTTTTTTGGCCCAGGCAACTATTCTTTCCTGATATTTGGCCGTGCCTGAGTCAAACATAGTGATAAGCTCAGCATGCTCTGCGCGAAGCCAACTGTAAACCGCAAGCTTTTTCACGGGAATAGACACGAAACCGTTTGGCACACCACCCCGGAGATCAAGAGAAAAAGCATTCACTAGCATGCCATCAAGACGCCCTGTAACAAGCATCTTTTTCATCATTTCAGGCCCCCCCGGCACGCGAACAACGTGGTCATAGCGTTCAAGAAGTTTTTCCGACCATGACGCCCCGAGCCAAACACCGATCTCTTCGATGGTCAGTTCGGACACTGCTTTGGGTCCGTCGCGTTTGACAACCAATACACCATCGGGGTTGCCGACAAGGACGTTGCCACGCACAACCGGTGTACCGACGCTTTGTTCGAATTCTTCAAGCATCGCAAATACGCCGTCGACCTGATTGTAGCGTAAGGCCATGAATGCGCGCGCGTTCGGCATTCGTACTGGATCAACACACAGGCCGACATCGTCCATAACCGCGCGATAAACGTCCGGCCCGACCGGGCCAATGGCCGTTTCGGGCAGTGCAATACGAAGGCATGGCTGCTGTGCCTTCGCGCTTGGAAACAGGGTAAAGGAAAGGAAAAGAGCTGCAATACAAATCGTTGCAAGCACACAGGACCTGACGTACCTGTGAAATTGAAAACGCACCATTTCAGACTCCCACGGCACCGAACGGTTGTTGAGTGACCGTATCCCGGGAAATTCTCCTTGCAGTTGGCCTACAAGTGTAATTTTTTCGGAGCGTTATGGCCCACTGCTGCAGACGATATCTTCAAACCTGCCAATTGGCTAGGACAAGTTATTTGTTTTCTGTAGTTTCAATTCGGAGGCGCCGCCTTATCGCAACATGATATCGTAATACCAAGTTTTGCCAGAAAGGCGCGCGTGGCGCGGTCAAATTGCGGTTTGATATCGGCAAACTCGGCTTTCAGCCAGCTATGCACATCAAAATGATCAATCTCAATCGCCTTGTATCCTTCGGGCACACCGCCCGCAAGACCAAGCGAATAAGCATCCGCCAGCATGGCATCAATGCGCCCTTCGGCCAGCATTTCCTTTAACATCGCCGTACCGCGCGGTACCCTGATCACGTTGGCGTATTGCTCAACAAGCTTGGTGCACCAGGTCGCGCCAAGCGGTACGCCAAGGACCTCTGTGGTGAGATCTGAAATACCATTGACGGGACCGTCGCGCACAACAAGATATCCAGCCAATCGACCAAGCAGCACATCACCGGAAATCAATGGCACACTAACAAGTTCCGGCAGATCTTCACGCGATGCAAAAACCCCTTCAAGTTGCCCGGAATTCAGTGCTGCCACCGCACGTGTTTGCGGCATGGCTTCGGGATGAACGCACAGGCCAACGTCTGCCATCGCCTTGCGATAGAGCTCGATTTTTTGCTGATCCACGTAGATTTCCGGCATTGCAATACGAATACATTTCTCATCTGCACTGGCAGCGGGCAAAAGCCGGAAAGAAAGCAATAGGGCAATGAAACATATCACTGCAAAAACACAGTTTCGGGCAAACCTGTGGCTTGAATAGCGGGCCATACATACTCCCAAGAGGCTTTGGTCTATTTTCTTTTTTGTTCGCCGAGGTTCCGCAATTTTGGAATGCTCTGGAACTTGTTTGTTCTGGCGTTTGCACCGCAACAGACCAAACGATACGTCTTATTGTATGATGTGACCAGCGCCGAATGCGCATATCCTTCATAGCATCGATACATCTTGTCCCGAGTGCGACATGCTGCACCCCCCGATGTTTTGGAATTACAAGCATTCCGCGCTTGACCGATGAAAAAATGGCGCGCACCATCTGCGCGCGGCTGGCCCGAAAATCGGGAAAGCAGCGCCACCAAGCCACCAAAGTTTTTAACCGTGCCGCCCTGCATCCCCCTTGGATGCACGACGCCCCATATTCCGGACACCCTCTATGAAACCAGGGGATATCGCCCGCTACCTGTTCCTTGCCATCGTGTGGGGACTGTCATTCCTCGTTGTTGTTAAAATTGTCGAGGCTTTTGGCTGGGTCGGTGCCGTCACCTTCCGCGCCCTGATTGCCGCCGGATCGCTTTACTTTCTTGCCCGACTGTTTCGCCGCAAACTTGATTTTTCTGCTGGTTGGCGCCCCTTTGCCATTGTCGGTGCCACCACGGTTGCCGTGCAACTGATCGGCCTTTCCTATGCTGCACCGCGGATCGGGACTGCGATGGCCGCCATTTTTGTCGCAGCCATTCCATTGTTTTCCATGATCATCAGCCAACTCTGGGGCCTTGAACGCACGACGAGACAGGGCTTTGCCGGCTTGGTGCTTGGCATCAGTGGCATTGTGTTGCTGGTCGGGTTCCCCGCCGTCCCGGTCACGTTCGAATTTGCTCTTGGCTGTGTGGCATCAATCCTTGCCGCCCTGTGTGCGGCCTTTGGCAGCAATTATGCCAGCCGTCATCTGCGCAACAGTGGCAACTGGGAAACCACCATCGGCGCGTTTCTGTTTGGCGGATTGATGACCTTTCCGCTGATCTTTGCCGTGCCATTGGAACGCACACCGGTTGCCATGGATTACCTGTATCTGGTCATTGCCGCAGTTTTGATGAGTGTGTGCACCTATATCGCCTATTTCCGACTGGTCGCCTCCATTGGGCCGACCCGCGCGATCAGTGTTGAGTTTCTGGTCACCGTGATTGCCGTCTTTATCGGAGCGACAGTTTTGGGTGAAAAACTTTCCGCCATGCAGTTCATTGGCGGGGTCACAATCATGGTGGGCTGCGCGTTGGTGTTAAACCTTGTGCCTGCGTGGATGCGTCCGCGTCCGAGCGTCCCTGAAATTCCGTAAGCCACGCGCACCACATCCGCCAAGGAACAAGCTGGCCTGTGAGAAGTTAGACTAGATAGTCCTCTCTGATCACGGAAAGCAGCGCATGCCCTTTGACCTTGGCCAGCAGTCGCTCGGCATAATTGTGATGACCTTTGCGGTCTGCACACTGATTATCGGTTTTGCCGGGACCCGACTTGCAGGGATTGCCATCAAACTGGCCGAGCGCACCGGCATGGGGCAAATCATTGCAGGCGCACTGTTTGTCGGCATGTCGACCAGCCTGCCGGGCAGTGTCCTGTCGGTGACGACCGCATGGCAGGGCCATACCGACCTTGCGATTGGCAACGCCCTTGGCGGGATCGCCGCCCAGACAACCTTTCTGGCAATTGCCGATCTGGTTTATCGCAAGGGCAATCTCGAACATGCCGCCGCAAGTGCTACCGGCCTTGCGCAAACCACCCTTCTTTTAAGCATGCTGTCCGTGCCGCTTCTGGCCTATGCCGGGCCGGAATGGATCATTTTTCATATTCACCCGGCATCGATCCTGCTGTTTATCATTTATGCGTTTGGTCTGAACCTTTTGTCGGAAATCCGCGATGAACCGATGTGGCATCCCAAGAAAACCGACCTGACCGAAGAAGACGCCAAACATGACGAAGCCGACACCCACCCGGAAAGCTCCGTTCGGCTATGGGTTGAATTTCTTGCCTTCGCGCTTCTGACCGCCATTGCCGGTCACGTCATCGGGCAGGCCGGCCTTGCAATCGTTGCGGTTACCGGGATCAGCGAGACCGCCGTCGGCACCTTCCTGACTGCGATTTCAACATCCTTCCCGGAATTTGTTTCGGCCATTGCCGCTGTGCGGATGGGGGCGGTCAATCTGGCAGTTGGCGACATTATCGGCGGCAATGCTTTTGATGTGCTGTTTTTGGCCGCATCCGACTTTGCCTATCGCGAGGGGTCGATCTACGCCGCCTTTACCGATCAACACATCTTCACCATTGCGCTGGTCATCCTGATGAGCGGGGTGTTGCTGTTAGGCATGCTCAACCGCGAACGCCGCGGCATTGGCAATATCGGCTGGGAAAGCTTCGCGATGCTGGCACTTTATGGTGGATCAATATTCTATCTGGCGGGCTAGATTCTATGTGGCGGGCTGGCCCGTGGCGTAAACGCCTCAAAGCACTTCCTTGACCTTGGTCGCAAGGTCTTTGAGCGAAAACGGCTTGGGCAGGAAGTGCACACCGTTTTCTTCATCCAGCTCGTCGCGATAGGTATCCTCGGCATAGCCAGAGATGAAGATGACTTTCAGTTCTGGCTTTTTCTCGCGCAGCATGCGGATCAGGGTCGGGCCATCAATGCCGGGCATAACAACGTCCGAAATCACCAGATCAATGACCTTGTCGGTGTTGTTTAGCACCTCAAGCGCGTTGTCGCCGTTATTGGCCTCAAGCACGTCATAGCCCTTGCTGCGAAGGGCGCGGGCACCAAAGGTCCGCACCGCGTCCTCATCCTCGACCAGCAAGATTGCGCCGGTGCCGGTCAAATCGCGCGACGGGGTTTCTTCAACAACGGCCTGGGTTTCGGCAAGTTCGGCCTCGGATGCCTCATAGCGCGGCAGATAGATGGTAAAGGTCGTGCCTTTGCCCTCTTCGCTGTTGACCGCGATAAAGCCGCCAGTCTGTTTGACGATGCCATAGACGGTCGAAAGACCAAGACCCGTCCCCTCGCCGCGCTGCTTGGTCGAGAAGAAGGGCTCGAAAATGCGGGTCAGGTTATCCTTGGGAATGCCGATGCCGGTATCTGTCACCTTGATGCCGATATAATCGCCCGGCGGGATGACCTCGGTGCCGGTTGCGGTCGGCTCGTCGATAATTTCGGTGCTGGTCTGAACCGTAAGCGTCCCGCCCTCGCCCGCCATGGCATCACGCGCATTGACCACAAGATTGATAATCACCTGATCAAGCTGCCCCGGGTCGACCTTGACCAACCCGATGTCGCGACCGTGGCTGACCTTAAGATCGATCTTCTCGCCGATCAGGCGGCGCAGAAGGTTGGACATTTCCGCCAGTGCATCGGTGATATTGATGATTTTCGGCTGCAACGTCTGACGGCGCGAGAACGCCAAAAGCTGCCGGACAAGGTTGGCAGCACGGTTGGCATTCTGTTTGATTTGCATGATGTCGGCAAAGCTCGGGTCACCCGGCCCGTGACGCGACAGCAACAGATCACAGAAGCCGATCATCGCGGTCAGAAGATTGTTGAAGTCATGCGCCACCCCACCGGCAAGCTGACCAACAGCCTGCATTTTCTGGGACTGGGCAAATTGTTCCTCAAGGTTCTTCTGTTCGGTCGTATCAAGGAAGTTCAGCAGCAACGCACCGGCTTCGCCCGAACGGCCTGCCACACGTTGCAGATAAATCTGGGCGGCAACCCCGCGTGATCCGGAAAGGCGGGCTTCGATCTGCCCCCCTTTGCCCATGCCCATAACGGCCTTGGACAGGTATCTTGCCACTTCGTCACGGTCTTCGGGGACGATCAGCTCCAGGATCGAACGACCAACAACCTTGTGATGCATCTGACCGGCGGTATCGATAAAGGCGCGGTTGGCATCCGTAACTGTGCCGGACATATCGGCCAGAACGATCGAAAGCGGGCTTTCATCAAAGAACCAGCGCACCCGACGTTCGGTTTCGGCCAGCGCATGTTCCCATTCGTGGGCCGGCATCGGATCGGGGAAGATCACAGCCTGACTGCGTACAGGCCCGGTGCCCGGCGCGTTGATTGAATGTGTCACGAAACAGCGAATGGGTTCGCCCCCGGCGACCTTGAATTTGACCTCGCCATTAACGCCGTCGCCAACGATCAGATCCGCAAGTTCGACCGACCCGTTGTTGAAATCTTCGGGCTCTCCGCCAAGCCAGCTTGCCAGACGACGGTTGAGGTAAAGAATGCGGCCTTCTTCATCCAGACCACACACACCGACCGGCAGGCGTTCGATCATCTGATCGGCTTGCTCAAACCCACCTTGCGCCTCGGCGATCGGAAGGTTTGCCGCCATCTCGGCGGCCGTCGGGCCCGCGAGGGCAAAGCGTGTTTCGGTATCTTCGGCAGGCAACAACAAGGACGATCCGCCATCGGCCATCACAGCGCTGTCGACACCGTCAACCGTCCACAGCATCTTGCCCGCACGCGCATCGGCCGCGGTGACAGAAATGCGAAGACAGACACCATTGGCGGCGTTGCTCGTATCAGGGGTGATGTCACCCTCTTTGTCAGCCTCTTCACCGTTTTTGGTTTCTTCGGGGGTTTCGCCCTCCAAAGGGGCACTATCGGCTTGATACTTTTCAGAACGCGACAGATCGACAAACATCTGTCCGCCCTCGCCACGCATCGCACGGGTGCGCAATTCGGCCAGTTCGTCACTGCCAATGCCAAGAAAGGACAGGCGCGCCTCAAGCGCGGACAACATGTCCGATCCGGCTTCAATGCCGAGCTTGGATGAAAAGGCCGTGTTGGCGTAAAGCGTACGGCCATAGGCATCAATCAGCGCAACGCCAATATCGGATTTGGCGAAGCCGGAAATCAGCGGGCCAAGCCCATCATGCCCGCCATTGCGAAGCTTTGCAGACAGCGACAATGACGCAACCGCGACCACCGCAACACCGGTGACCATCGCACCGATGATCCACATCAGACGCGCGTCAAGCCCCGCCTTTGCCAATACGTCCATCAGGACGAAGACAAACGCAACGAATGCGACACTTACAGCAAGGATAAGCCCCCGAAACAGCACGCGACCGCCTTTAACGACAATAACTTAACAAAATAGTCTATACTTTTAGCTGCTTATCGCCCGACTGGCTACCGGCAAGTTTGTCGTCCATCACACAGCCCGGCAATCACCCCAAACCGAACGCAACGCCCGCAAAATATGCAAAAGGCAGGAACCAAGAATGGTCCTGCCTTTCGAAGATTACAATTCCGCGGTTTCAGTTCACGATTTTGCTGTGACCAATACCTAGCGGCTCAAACGCTTAACCTGCGCTTCATCGAGTTTGATGCCGTCGAATTCAACGCTAACTCCCTCGTCGCTTACATTGCGTACAATGGCCCTTACAGGTTTGTTCAAACCAGGAAGTTCAACTTCGACCTTGGTGCCCGAAGCAATTCTCTCATTGCACGAGAGCTTCGCCCCGCGTTCGGAGATGTTTTCAAGCCGCGCCTTCGATGCCTTACCGCCAAAGCTGATAGCCACATCCTTCGAAGCGCGATGACGGGTCGAAGAGCGACGATCAACATCAGAGGTCGAAGTCCGGACAACTTCGACGAGCACATTACGAAGATCTCGCACAGCATGTGCGACCTTCTCGGAAAGAGCACCAACCTCGGCGGCAAGTCGCCCCGTGCCCGATGCTTCTTCGGACACCTCATTGATCCGACTCGAAACTTCACGGGATGCATCAGCGGTTTCGTTTACATTACGTGCGATTTCAGATGTTGCAGCACTCTGTTCTTCAACGGCAGCCGCAATCGCGGTCGAAACTTCATCCATTTCGTGAATTTTCTCGGCGATGGTTGCCACTGCGGTAACGGCGGAATCCGTCACCGCCTGAATTTCCGCAATTTGACGGGTAATTTCATCGGTCGAACGGCTGGTCTGGGTTGCCAAATTCTTGACTTCCTGCGCAACCACCGCGAAGCCCTTGCCTGCATCACCGGCACGGGCGGCCTCGATGGTGGCATTCAAGGCAAGAAGGTTGGTCTGCTCGGCAATGCCGGAGATCAACTCCACTACCTCGCCAATACCACGCACGCTGTCTGCCAGCTGCGAGACAGTTGCTTCTGTCGTACGGCTGGCCTCAACAGCGTCTTCACTGACCCGGTTGGCACGTGAAATCTGACCATTGATTTCGCCCAGCGAAGAGTTCAGTTCTTCACCGGCACCGGCAACCGCTTCTACCGTCGCCAGTGCCTGTTCAGAGGCCGCAGCAACGGTCTGGGAATTGCCCTGAACAAGGTCGGCGGAGCTAGACATGCGATGGGCCGCCTCTGCCAGTTCGCCGGTTTGTCCCGAAATGATTTCAACTACGCGGCGGGTTTCATTTTCAACCCGCTCGGCCATTTCCATTAGAGACTGGCGGCGCTGCTTTTCGGATTCCAAGCGATCAGCTTCTTGCTGTTCGCGCATTTTCAGGTTGTTCAAACCGGTTTCGCGGAACACATGCATAACCCGAACCAGATCGCCGACTTCGTCACTACGCTTGGTTTCAGTGAGTTTGACGTCATATTTGCCATCAGCCAGTTGCGCCAGCGTGGTCACGCTCTCGGCGACCGGTGCTGAAATGCGGCGATGCATGACCCATGCAATCAATGCACAAACAATGATTGATGCAATGGTCACTGCCGTTGTAAGAACGAAAACAAACTCAACATTGCGTTCAAGGCCATGAAGCTTGTCGACCAGGGCTTGTTCGATTGAGATACTATAGGTATCGGTGTACTCAACAGCAACTTCAAGCGCCGCAGCAAGGTTTGCCGCAGCATCATCAAAGTTGCCCATCATCTTGTTGCCAACTTCAGGACCACCGTTGATATAGCCCTGCGCCATTTCCTTGCCAGCGGCATAATAAGCCGGAAACGCTGCCTCGACCTTTTCAAGGGATGCTAGCAACTCATCCTGCCCAAGCTTTTCAGCCAGAGCTTTTGCTTTTGCCAAGTTTTCTGCCAATGCCTGTGCAGCGATTTCGGCCTCGTCAAAACCGTCATTGAGGCCATCAAGCCCACGCGTTGCCGAAATATCGGTCAACCATTGCTGAACCTGAACGACATTATAGCGCGCGCCCTCAATCGCCTTAATCAAGCTCGGTACATCCAAACTGACAACCACACCAATTTCGGCAGCTTCATGAGTCGCACGACGGCTCTCGCCATTCACGATACCTATACCAAAAGCCACCGCGATCAGCATGACGACGATAATCGCGTTCGACAGGGCTATCTGCCCGGCAATCCTCAATTTCATAAAGACATTCCCGTTAGAAAAGGCACATATTTTTGCAATGGACTAGGCGTACATAACCGCCCGTATAGTATCAAAAACACGCAATGGGAACCACTAATTTGCTTCTACCACCTATGCGGCAATCACCGATCGCCGCAAATCATTGCAAGCAAAACGTACTATAGTATTACAGAAAGTAATTTTTATAGATCAGACGGACCTAAGAAGCTTACTATCCAAGCTTCTTGCCACGTTGACGGAAAACGAACGAGATGATTTCGGCGACGGCTTTGTAATGTTCAGGCGGAATTTCCTGATCAATCTCAACGGTCGCAAACAAGGCACGGGCGACCGGCGGGTTTTCCATGATGGTGATGTCGTGTTCCTCGGCGACTTCGCGGATCTTGAGGGCGACATTGTCCTGGCCCTTGGCGATGCACATCGGGGCGCCCATTGTATCGATGTCATATTGCAGGGCCACGGCAAAGTGCGTCGGGTTGGTGATGACGACGTCGGCCTTGGGCACGTTTGACATCATGCGCTGCTGGGCGCGCTCCATCCTGATCTGACGGACCTTCGCCTTGATCTCCGGGCTACCTTCCGTCTGCTTGAATTCGTCCTTGATCTCCTGCTTCGACATTTTCATTTTCTCGTTGAACTCGTACTTCTGATAGGCGAAGTCGAGCCCGGCAATCACGGCGGTCAAAGAGACCGTCGCGATCAGCAGAATAATGATCATGTCATAAAGACGTTCAAGCGTCAGACCGAGCGACTGCTGTGGATACAGCTCCACATCGAAAAGTTCGGGCATAATTACCAGTGTCAGCACGACAGCGACTAGGATGATCTTGCTGACATTTTTGGCGAACTCGACCAGACTTTTCATCGAAAAGAGGTTTTTAAGTCCGCTCAGTGGATTGAGCTTGTCTGGCTTTGGCTCGATGCGTTCGAGCGCAACAACAATCCCGTTTTGAATGATATGCCCGGCGGCGGCAAAAAACATCAACAGGACAAACGGAATACCCAGCACCCAGAGCATGCCCAAAATGACGCTCTGAAACAGGTCAGGGAATCCCGCCTGCGAGACATCAAATGTGTGAGGATGCGCAAGAAAACCGACGGCCAGATCACGCACCTCGGCTGCCATAGTCGGGCCCAGCATGGTCATGACAAGACCACCGCCGAACAAGATCATGAAGTTACCGACTTCCTTGGAAACCGCCACCTGACCTTTTTTTCGCGCGTCCTCAAGCTTTTTACTTGTGGGGTCTTCTGTCTTTTGGCTGTCGTCTTCTTCTGCCATCGGCACACCCATGCTTGGCAATACCGGGCAAACATCTGCCCGCCACGGCCTTACGGACTAAGAAACGCCTCAAGCCCGTTCTCGAAATATGCAAGATAAACCATCATCATGGATGGCAGGGCCAAGGTCAACAAAAGCAGTGCGATCGCGATCTGGACCGGCATCGCAACAAAGAACACCGGCAATTGCGGCATCAGCTTGTTGAGCAGACCCAACGCAATCTGCAAACAGATTGCGACCACCAGAAACGGTGCCGACATCTGCATTGCAATCGCGAAGCTGTCATTCAGCGCCCTTGCAAAAAACTCGCTCATATCACCAACCGGCAAAACACCGCCCGGCGGAAACAGGGTATAGCTTTCAAACACCGCCTGGATCATCAGGTGATCCATCCCGGTGGCAAACAACAACACCAACCCGACCTGCATCAGGAAATTACCCGTCACAGCACTTTGCGCGCCGGACAACGGATCGGCGGTAAAGGCGTTCGCCATCGATGACAGATAGGCAATAATCGACCCGGCAGTCTGGATTCCGGCCATCATCACCTGGGCAAACAGGGCAAAGAACAATCCGACCGTCACTTCATATCCGATACCCACCAGAAGCGACGGCGCATCAGCGGGCTGTGGCGGGAAAAGCGGCCCGGCCAACGGCGAAATGACAACCGCCACCCAAAAGGCAAACAACAGGCGCGCGCGTGCCGGGACTGAACGCGCCCCTATACCCGGCATAAAGGCAAAGGCCGCCCCCACCCTGGCGAAAGTCATCAGGACGACGTAAACATTCAGCGTAAGAAGTTCTTGAAGATCCATGTCGTCTTCGACTGCCTTACTCATCCCCGCTGGCGGGCGGCGGGTTTATCGCTAATTCGGTAGCCCGATAAAGTGGTCAACCATTCGGCCCATAAATTCAACCATCTCGGTCATCATCCACGGCAGCAAAACCAGAAGCGCGATGAAGATCACCAGAATTTTGGGCACGAAGGTCAGTGTCATTTCCTGAATCTGTGTCAGGGCCTGAAACAGGGCGATGATCAGGCCAACCCCAAGCGCAATCAGCATCAACGGCGTGGTGACTTTCAGCAGTGTCCACACCGCGTCATAGGCCACGTCCATGATTTCAGCTTGATCCATCGGGTCTTCCTGTTTCGCCGTCTTGTCATGTGGGCCGCTTGGCGCCCTTATCCTTCATACAGGATTTATCACGGGTTTTGCCATGATTTCCTGACATATCAAACGCTTCCTTGCGGATTTCCCAGAAACACAAAAACCGCACGAAAGATCGCGCGGTTTTATCAAGGGCGTCTGAAAATGCCGATCAAACCGGCATGTTGAGAATGCTCTGATAGGCTTCAACGGCCTTGTCACGAACCGAGACAACGGTACGCAGGGTAACTTCGGCGGCGGACACCGCAGTCACCACCTCGTGCAATTCGGCATCGCCGGTGATGGCCTTCTGGGTCATCTGTTCGCTGACTTTCATGGTATCGCGGGCATCATATGCCGCCCCCTTGACCATGTCGGCAAAACTTTCCCCCGGGTTCACGGACTGGCCCGAACCAGTTACGGTTTCCGTAACGGTGTTGGTCTTGCCGGCGGCCGCATTGCGGTAGGCAGAAATAGCATCGTTGAAGCTTGCGACCATGGGTATCAATCCTTAAGCGTGTTCTTGTCCCGTTATATCGACTGCCTATTGCAGGATATCAAGGGTCTTGAGCAACATACTGCGCGATGACTGGATCACATTGAGGTTGGCCTCGTATGAACGCTGTGCTTCACGCATATCCATCATTTCGACCAGCGTTTCAACGTTCGGGGTCTGAACATAGCCCTGATCGTTTGCGGCCGGATGGCTTGGTTCGTACTTCATACCAAAATCAGAGCGATCAGGCATCACCTTATTGACCTTGACCATCTCGACACCGACTTCGCGGTCCATGACGTTTTTGAACGTCAGAAGCTTTCGGCGATACGGCTCCTGCCCCGGTGCCGTTGCAAGGCTGTCTGCGTTGGCAACGTTTTCAGCCGCAACACGAAGACGGGTACCCTGTGCGCGCATACCGGCAGCCGAGATTTTAAAAGCCTTGTAAAGTTCCATGGTTCTTACTCTCTAACGACAGGTTAAATGCGGCCAAGGGCCGAAATGAACATTGATTTCTGTTTGGCATACAGACGGGTCATGGTCTGATAATCGACCTGGTTTTCGTTCATCTTGACCATCTGTTCTTCAAGGATCACGGCGTTTTTGCCCGGTGCGACTTCATAGTTCTTGCGCACTTCCTCGTCCTTGAAGTTCTGCGGTTTGTTAAGACCCTGACTATGGCCCGGCGTGGTCGCCTGCATCGCAAGGATGAACTGACGGTCGCGGCCGATATTCTTCGGGTCGAATTCCTTAAGATCGTTGGCGCGGTAGTTCGGCGTATCGGAGTTGGCAATATTCTGCGCGATGACTTCCTGACGCTGTGTCAGCCAGTCCATCTTCTCTTTGAGGTTGGCGAACATGCCAAGTTTGCCGATATCCATTTCCTGCTCCTTGTCTGCGCGTCTTGCAGTATTGAGTGCGCGGGTAAAGCCGAAGTTAACATCACGCCCTGATCGGACCCGGATCGTTCGAAGGGCCGTTTTTGCCGCCCCGATAAATCCTGCCAACACAAATGCACGTAGCGTGCCAAACATAAAAACAGCGTTGAATTTGCCCGCATTTCGTTCTAATCACTGCGGGTACTAGACCCCGAGTATGAAACCGGGCATATTGAGCTCATCTGACGAATTATATTTGTCATCTATCTATCGAAACCGGGACATTGCATGCTCTATCTCACACGAAAAGTTGGCGACTCCGTTGTCATTGATGACAATATTGAAGTCACTGTCGTTGAGGTGCGCGGCAAGACCGTAAAGCTCGGCTTCACCTTCCCCGAAGATGTGCAGGTTCTGCGTCGCGAACTTTATGATCGCATTCAGGAAGAAAACCGTTCGGCAGCGGTTAGCGAAGATCTTATTCGCCACCTCGGCACTGTCGGATCATCCGACAAGACCGCGTCCGAGAAAAAGAGCGATACCAGCGACGATTAGGCACTATGCCGCGGCCCCGTCTATCGCTTAAATCCCCACCCCACTGACATCCCGCATACAGAACATCTCAGCCCGATGATTATCGACTGTGTCATCTGAGGGTCGTTTGCCTGACGACACATCGCAGTTGTCGGCGACAACGATTTGTTGACCATCTTGGGTCTATGGTCGACGCTATCGAGGTTGATCGCCGCAGACTGGCACGGCAAACCGTCCTGAGTTAAAGAACCGAATGAGCGGGAAAAAGCCCACCTATGACATTACCGACACCCCGGCAAGCAGGACGGAAAATCTTGCCGCACCGGGTGCGCATGACCAAAAAGCGGTCGCGCTACGGTATCGGCATGGGAAGGATAATGCCCCGACATTAAGTGCCAAGGGCGAAGGCAGCGTTGCGGAACAGATATTGCAAGTCGCCTTTGCCAACGGCATCAAGGTCCGCAAGGACAGTGATCTGACCGAAATTCTGATGGCTGTAGATGTTGAAAGCGAAATCCCGCTCGAAGCCTTTGCAGCCGTCGCCGAGATTTTGAACTATATATACCGGATCAATCGCATCTATGGCGGTTCGTCGCGCAGCCAGTCCGATCCCGAAGATCAGATCATGGCCACACCAAATAATGACGTAAACGGGGAAGGCCCATCATGAGCCCAGAACAGTACAAGCCCGATCAGTTCAAGAACGACCTGAAGCGCGTCCTGTCATTGATCCGCACCGGACAGCGATACCTTGAAGACGGCAAGGTGGTTGAACTGGCAGCGCTTGAAAGCCGCATTGCCGATCTGTGCGAGAAAGCCCGCACCATGGCCCCGGACCAGCGCCAGGACGTTGCGCCGTTGCTTGCTGCACTGAGCGAGGAACTGGCAGAGTTCGAAACCCGCATGCAGCAGGAATATAGCGACATCCAGCGCCAGCTGCGCGGCATCAGCAACACCGCACAGGCAACAAATGCCTATGCGCAGGCCGCCCGCACGAAATAGGTCCTGCCCACTAAGGTGCTGATTTAAAACCGGCCCTCGAAACAGACCTTCGGGGGCAGCGCATGTGGATGCTGCCTTGCCTGACCTTGCACGGCACGGTAAACAGAAACACGAAGACAGGTGATCGTTTCAAGATCAACCTGCCAACTGAGCGTCACAGGTCGTCGACGGGGAAAACTGCCTGATGGAACTAAGCGCCTATTTCCGGTTTGTGGCCGCCCTGCTTTTTGTGCTGGGGATTATTGGCGTGTTTGCCCTTCTGGCACGACGGTTTGTACCCGGTGCGCGCAACATCAACCGCCGTGGTGTGAAAAGACGCCTGTCCGTTGTTGAAGTCGTCCCGGTCGATACCAAACGCCGTCTGGTTCTGCTCAAACGTGATGACACTGAACATCTTGTCATGCTCGGCCCGAATGGCGACACTGTGATCGAACGTAATATCGGCACACAATTCAGCGAAATCCTTGGCAATCAGAGCCTTGCCGATGAAATCCCCGCATCTTCAGATAGCACGATCACGGCCGACAGCCCAAAAGACACCGATCAGACTGACAGGAATGCGCCTGCATGAACCGTGACACCCCATCACCATCGGCACGCACCCAGGATGTAAAACCGGCCAAAACTGGTTGGCGCGCGCCACGCTGGTTAACGCTTTGCGCAATCTGGTCGCTGATCCCGCTGATCGCCATCATGGCAGGCGGTGACACCGTTCACGCGCAATCATTCAACTTTGATCTTGGCGATGGCCCCGGGGTGACATCATCGGGACGTCTGATCCAGTTGATCGGCCTGATCACGGTTCTGTCCATTGCGCCGGCCATCCTGATGATGGTGACGTCCTTTACCCGTATTATCGTGGTTCTCAGCCTGCTTCGAACCGCCCTTGGCATTCAGCAATCGCCGCCAAACCAGGTTCTGATCAGTCTGGCCATGTTCCTGACCCTGTTTATCATGATGCCGACCTTGGAACGCGTCTGGGACGAGGGGCTGGAGCCGATGATCAATGGCAACATTGATGAATTCGAAGGGTTCGAGCGGTCCGTCAAACCGGTTCATGATTTCATGATGACCCAGGTCCGCGAACGTGATCTTCAGCTGTTCGTTAATCTGGCCGGGATCGAGGAAATCACATCCCCTGATGACATCCCGCTGCGCTCGCTGATCCCGGCCTTCATGATCAGTGAATTGCGCCGTGCGTTTGAGATCGGCTTCTTGCTGTTTATTCCGTTTTTGATCATCGACATGGTTGTCGCCAGTATCCTGATGTCGATGGGGATGATGATGCTGCCGCCGGTCATCATTTCCCTGCCGTTCAAACTGATCTTCTTTGTGATGGTGGATGGCTGGTATCTGATTGCCGGATCACTGGTCGAGAGTTTCGGCGGATAGGCCGACGGGCCAAAAACGTTGCATCCCAGACAACAGAAAAACAGCCTATCTCAGCTTTCGAGGTAATCGCGCAGGCGATAATACCAGATCGCAATCGTCGCATAGGCACGGTGCATGTCATGGGCAATCAACGGGCTGATGTCACTGAACCGCAGGGGCAACGGCGTATCGGGCGCCAACAGGTTATCGGCAATTGCCTTGCCCAGTGACGTCGACAAAGCCACCCCGCGCCCGTTATAGCCAACCGCCATCGTCATATTGTCCAGCGGGCGATGAATATGCGGCAAATGGTCATAAGTCATGGCAAGGCGGCCCGCCCAGCAAAACTCAATCGGAACCGACTTCGTCCAAGGATAATAGGCATGCAGTTCCGAGACGATCCCATTAAATGCCACGCGACTGACGGGATCAGCAAAGGATCCCCGCCCACCGATCATCAGGCGTCCGCCCGGACCAATGCGGAAATAATTACCAATCCGGCGGCTGTCGGAAACGGGCGTTTTGGTTGGTAGCACGGTCGCAAGCTGTTCTTCACTGAGTGGTACTGTTGCCACCTGAAAGCTGTTTACCGGGATCAGACTTCTGCGCAATTTCGGAAATAGGTCGCCGGAATAGGCGTTTGTTGCAACCACCAGATGGTCGCTTGTTATTGATGCCGCGCCATTCTCAATCTCGGCATGCCATTTCCCGGAAATGCTTTTAACGCGCTTTACCGGTGCCGGTGCAAATACCTGACAACCTGCTGCTTGGGCTGCCCGCGTCAGACCGCGAATGTATTTCAACGGATGAAGTTGGCCTGCCCGGTTATCGAGCCATCCACCGACAAGGCGCTGGCATCCTGTAAGGGACTGAATTTCGGCGGTATCGAGCATTTTGACATCCGCCCCGCGCGTCTGCCATTCGCGCATGCGGGTTTCCAACCAGCCAAGGTGATCGCGCTTGACCGAACCCTGTATCCAGCCACTTGGCGTGGCATCACAGTCGATGTCGTTTTCCTTGATCAGGTTGAATGTCGTCTCGGAGGTTTTCCCGGCAAACGCGGTTGAGAATTCGCCATAAAGCCGGTCTATGTTGTCCGGATCGTGTTTAAGCCCCGGGATCACCTGCCCGCCATTGCGCCCGGACGCACCAAAACCCGGTCGGATGGTATCCACAACAATCACCGACGCACCGCCCTTGGCAAGCTGAAGCGCGCAGGACATCCCGGTGAAGCCGCCACCGATAACCAAGACATCGCAGGCGTAGTCGCCTTCGGGCTTTTGTGTTTCGGGGGCGTTATTCGCGGTCGCTTCCCAGACCGATGTCAGATCATCTTGCATTTGGACCTCGGTCACCGGGCGTTGTGGGCCTTGCGGTGGAACCTGAAAATGAATTGGGTTAACGAACTGATTTTAAAACCATAACTCAAATCCAGATGGCATCAATGGATTAGTTTTCCTGTATCCAGCGCCATGGGTAACAACACCATCGCTCCAACCCGACCGGTAAATAAAAAAGCCGCCTGCAGCGCAGGACGGCTTTTGGTCTTCCCTAGACTTGGGCTTTGGCGCCCAACGGATATCCGGTCCTAACCTTGGCGGCGGCCGGATTTGAAAACATCCTGTTCAAGCGGCTTGAGGCCAAAGCTGCCGCGACGCGGACCGGGATTTTCCGCCACGTATTTTTCGGCAACCTTGCGTTCGTCCTCGCTCATACGGGCGTGGATTGCCCCCATTTCGCGCTGCGCCTGACTGCCTTCGGTCGGTGCCGACATTTTCAGCCAGTAATAGGCCAGAATATTGTCCTGTTCGACGCCACTGCCAATCGCATAAAGGCGTCCAAGTGCTGCCTGACCATTTGCCGATCCCTTGCGGGCCGCACGTTCATACCAGGTCGCCGCGCGCACCATATCAACCGGCACACCAAGGCCATGTTCGTACATTACACCGATCAGGTGATAGCCGCCCGGATGGCCAAGCTCGGCCAGATCCATGGCAAGGTCCAGCGCATTGGCGTAATCGGGTTCGCGGTGCGGCACACCGAAAATCTGGATCTGGGTCATCTGATATTTCGCAGATGCATCCCCCTGATTAACCGCATGGCTCAACATCTTCCAGCCACGGTCAAACAGTTTCAGATCCGATGAATGGCAGAAATACATCGCAAGGTTGGCCTGGGCATAGGCATCGCCTTCGCTTGCGGCAAGTTCAAACCAGCTGATGCTTTCGGCGATATTGCGTTCCGCGCCAAGCCCGACACCAAGTGCATAGCCAAGGGCCGATGCGGCCTCGACACTGCCGGCGCGTGCCGCACGCATGTTAAACTCGAACGATTTCGACGGATCGCGACGAACCCCGCGGCCTTCAAGATAAAGGTATGCCAGAACGCTGGCAGCAGACGGGTCATTCAGTTCGCTTGCGCGTTCGAAATAGGA
>NZ_DGMR01000003.1:0-24270 GCF_002388495.1 Thalassospira sp. UBA4513 | reverse complement strand
GTTTCGGCATTTTCCTGAACGCCAAGCCCCTTGGCATAGAGATAACCAAGATTATTTGCCGATACCGGACCACCAGCGGCAGCTTCTTCGTTAAACCAGTACGCCGCTTCGCGGTACCATTGCTGACCTTCGCCAAGATCCTCGGCAACGCCGAGTCCCTTGCTGCGCATATAGCCATAGCAAACCGCCGCAAAAGCACGGCTCTGTCTGTGAATTTGGTCAAGGATGCGGCGGGTCGCGGACTCATCACGCGGCATGCCGTCGCCCAGATAATGCTTTTGGGCAAGCGAAAGCTGGGCGAAAATGTCTTTTTCGACATTTGCCTCATCGTAATAGACCATTTTAAGTGCACGATCCATCACAGCACTACACTCTTCACCGCTCAAAAAAATCCAACAGAATCATAGCGCTTACACCCACGTTGGGCGAAAAAGGCGCCACCATATAGTTATTGAACGTTAATTTATAGCACTAAGCTGCGACTTTTCCAACTGGTCTCGATAGGTTGCAAGGAAACCTTGGAACTCTTCTACTTCGTCGACGCGATCGGCAAGCGTCCGGTAATCAATCAACCCTTGGGTTGGCGAAGATGTGATCAGGCTGAAGGCCTCGGCATAGGGGCTTTGGGCCATGACTTCGCCATAGCGTCGCTTGAGCATGTTAAGGGTACGTTCCTGCCCAGCCATTGCCAGGTTGACCGCCCAATTGAGCATGTATCGGCCACGCTCATCAGAGATACCGTTTTCATCGAACGGTTCTTCACCGACCAGACGCTGGAAGGTCTCGGCGGCAGACATGTAATCGCGGGTATTGCGATAATGGTCGATCCGCAACAATTCGGCATTGCGCGAATAGTCGCCTTCAAGCGATGCAATCGCCTCGACACCGCGATCCGTATCAAGCAGGGCACGCGCCCGAAGGTGTCGACGCTGGGTGGCAAGTTCGTCGGAGACGCCGGGCACTTCGGTCTCGTCGATAATGCGGATGGTTTCCTCGGGCTTGCTATCAAGAAGATAAACCAAGGCCAGTCGCGCCCCGACCCGGGCCTTTTCCACCCCGGTCAGACGGAAGTCGACCTGATGTTCAAGGAGTTCCTCGGCGCGTTCAAACAGTTCGACATCAACCATGCGGTCGGCAAGACGGCGAATAAGTTCGTCGCCCTTGTCACCCGCCGGGGTCAGTTCGCGGAACTCGTCATATAGCGCAACCGCCTTGATCGCCGAGATATTATTGATTTCCTCGCCGAGATACAGGTTTTCAAAAGTCTTGTGCATCATGTCGGTCGCCTCGGTCGCCACCGGCATATTCGGGAAGAAGATCGCGACCTGACGCAGGGTATTGAGCCCTTCGCGGAAATCCTTGTTCTCAATCTGCAATTCGCCAATACGTTTGAGCAACGCCATCTCGAACGCGTCACCGCGCCACGCAAAACGCAGTTTCTGAAGTTGTTCGATCGCATCTTCGACCGTCAGGCGTTCAAGCCGCATCAGAAGTTCGGTGCGATCAAAGATCGCGTGCGCACGCGCCTTGCGGTTTTCTCCCTCTGCCACCTGATCCCAGGTCGCGACAGCCTGTTCAAGCTCGCCGGCTTCTTCTTCGAAAATACCCTTGAGGTACTGGATATCCATGATCTTGCTTTCGGAAAGACCCGGGGTCACCAGCATCTTTTCGATCATGTCCATGCCCGCTTCGGGGTTGCCGACGATCAAGGCCTGTTCAGTCGCAATCGGCACCAGACGCGACAGCAATTCAGGCGGGTAGTAATCAAGGATATGAACACTTTCAAGAAGATCGCGCGCACCTTCGTTCGGACGCCCGCGCGCCGCCAGGGTCACCGCCCGCCAAAGCTGCATCTCGGGGATCTTGCGCAGGCGTTCATCTTCAAGCAGGCGTTCGGCTTCTTCATATTCCCGGTTCAGGAACTTGACCGCTGCCTTAAGGGCACGGAACTGCAATCGTTGCGCAATCAGCGGATCATCGTGTTCCATGGCGGAAATCACCGCATCGGCTTCGGGGCCCAATCCGTTCGCCAGATAATACTGGGCCAGATCAAGGCGCGCCTTGTTGCGATGCTCGTCACCGGATTCTGCAATCTTCCGGCGCAGTCCACGGATGGTTTTGTTGTATTGGTCCAGACCACCGCGCCGCCAGTCATCCAGCTCGAAAATAAGACCTTCGCGACCATCACCTGTTTGCGCGCGCACCCCGGTTGCCGAGGCCAGCAAACGTGCACCTTCCGGTGAAATGTTAAGACCATCTTCGGCGGTAACAATCACGGCCTGTCCATCATCACGCCCGGCGACCTGAACACTGTCATTCATCGGGGCAACGACCACGCCCTGAACCGACGGCAGAACTTCAAATTCCGGATAGCGTAGCGCAACCTCGATGCCATAGCCGTTCTGGGTTGTCGTGGTCACGCGCAGGGTATCGCCGACTTCGGGATCATCAATCGGGATAATCGGCCCGACATCCTCAAGGGGCACGATCAGGCGCGCACGGGTCTGTTCGTCCAATTCAATCGACGGCCCCAGCTTTTCAACCGGCTGCATGATGCCTTGCTGCATGGTGATGCGCCAATCACCCGTTTCACTCCGGCCGGTGTAAAGGCCGATGCCCTCGGGGATTGTCATGCGGACAATCGTTGCGTACGGGCTTTCGATCTGTTCGACAACGCCGACGATCTGGGCGGCCTGTTGGCGCACATTATCAAGGTTGAGATTGGCACGTACATCAAACGCCAACCACAAGAACCCGGCGCGCGACCATACCGCCGCCCCGCCCGGCTGGCCAAACGGGAAACCAAGCGTCAGTTCGGTCGCGGTCTGATCAACAGTAACAACAAGATCGCCGATGCTTTGTCGTTCGATCGGTGCCTGCCCATTGGTTCGAACCGTGCTTCCTGCGCTCTGCGCGGCCTGCGCAAGGGCTTCGGGGGAGTTGGGGTCAAGCGCGCCCTCTTCGGACGTTGGCACGCCTGCATCGGGAACCTCTGGCGCCGCATCTTCGTTCTGCGCAGTTGCAGACGGGGTTGCGGGCGCAGGCGGGGCTGGGGTTGTCACCCCGGCCTCTGGTGTGTCTGTCGTGCGGGTTTGCGCGGTGGTGGTTGCCGGGGCACGCTGCACGCCCATGATATCAACCACGACCTTGTTGCCAGACCGGAAATGGCGCAATTGCCGTGCCGGGGTCGTTTCGACAACGACATCCAGCGGATTGGTATCGCCCTGGCGCACACGCACACCTTCGGGCAGGCGTCGTGAAATATCGTTGGCATTGATACGGGCCGGCGCATCAAACGCGATGGTCTGCGCGCCTTGCGCCCCTTCAAGGACGTAATCGGTGCGGTTTGGCCAGTCAAACACCAGCCGATAGAAGGTCGGATGGCGTCCGACCCGCACGTCAAGCTCCGCCAGTTCTGCCGGGTTATCGGCAACCGTTTCAACCGGTGTTGTCGGCGCCGGGGTTATTTCGGGGGTTTGGTTATCCTGTGCGGGACGCGCCGGCGGTGTCGGTACTGCGGGTGCCGGTGCGTCCGGTTTATCTAGGATATCGAGGACGACGTTGCTGCCGACGTTAAATGCGCGCACTTCGTAGTCGTCACTCAGCACAAAGGCGATTGTGCGACCATCAGGATCAAAGAATGCATCGGAAATATAGCGTGAAACCGGCGTCAGAACACCGCGCAACGAAGCCACCAATGGCTGATCGAACCGCACGACCAACTGGTCGCCGATGATCTCGGCGGTGTAATTGACCGGCTCGTTCCATTGCAGAACAATTCGGCCATACCCGTTATGAAGCCCGGAGCGGATGATAACAGGGTCCGCCACCTGGGCTATTGCAGGGCGCATTCCGCTATAAGGCAAAACCATTGCCGTGGTGGTCGCAATTGCAACCGCCAGCAGGATGCGCACGGCAAGTTTCGCCATACTTACGTGCCTCCGATCCCGCTTCCCCCGTGAGGCTCGATTACAATGTCGACCCGGCGCGCCATTGCAAATCGCGCCTCCTCATCCAAGAGTTTGGGAAGCTGGTCGTATCTTGATGCCGCAAATCCGTAAATATTTATGTAATCTGTGTAACCGGATTGCTTTAACTCGTTGGCAACAGCCCCGGCACGGGCCAGCGAAAGTTCCCAGTTCGATGCATATTGCCCACGCCCACTAAGCGGCCTTGGATCAGTATGCCCCTGAACACCGATACGGTTACCGATATTGCGCAACACCCCGCCCAGCACAAACAAGGCCTGTTGCGCCTTGGGTGTCATATCCGAACTACCGGCAACAAACAGAATATCACCCGGCAGGGAAATCACCAGTTTGTCGGCTTCACGCGACATGCGCGCATCGCCAAGGACCGGGTTGTCATCAATCGCGTCGTCAATCACGGCACTGAGATAATCAAGGTTCATTGCCGGTTTGCGATACACACGCGGAATGTTCATGTTCGCCATCGGCTCGTCGGTATCTTCAACCGGCGACGGTTTGATTGATTGCGACAAGGCATCAACGACCTCGTCCCAGCGATCGATCTTGACCTTGGACATGGCAAACAGCATGACAAAGAACGTCAGCAGCAGCGAAATCAGATCCGCCAGACTAAGCATCCAGGGCGGTGGGCCCTTGACCTCTGGCTTGCGTGGTGCGTCTTCGCTCATCCGCCACCTCCCGATGCTTGTGGTCCAAGCGGGATCGGCTGGGAAATGGATGGCTGCGCGCCACCATTTGCCGGCGGGATCATGAATTGTTGAGGCGCGACAGCACCCGTCTGCCCGCCCGAACCACCGCCATTCGCGCCAGAGTCCGGCGTCGTGGAGGTCGGCGTTGCCGCAGGCGTTTCATTTCCATTGCCGTTACGATTGATCGGTTCCGGCGCTTCCTTGGGACCGAAATTCCAGAAAAAGCGGAATGTCACGATGAACGGGTCGGCACCCGGATCAATCCCGACAAAGAAACGGTCTTCGGGTGCGCCGACATCGGTCAGTTCGCGGGCAAATGATCCGGCCTGGGCGATCTGAAGATTGTTTTCAATCTGGATCGTGCCTTTGTCTTCGATCTGGCTGCCCATGACCATTTCCATCTCGTAGGAGGCGTAACCATCGTCATCAGCTAGCACTTCGGCCAGCTGGCGCATGAAATCGGCCTGTCTTTCGCGGACCAGAATGGAATTGGTATCAAACAGCTGATCGACATGCATGATGACCTCCATCAGCTTGCCCGGCTGAATGACTTCAACCCGGACCACTTTGATGGCGGTCTCAAAAAGATGCCCCAGCTTGTCCTGGGTTTCCTGTGCTGATACCGTTGGCCCCTCGATGGAGGTCACGGTCTGCAAACTGGTTGTCGGCGGGAGAATGGCCGCAAATGCCGAGGAAAGGCTTTCCTGCACTTCGCGGGTTTTGACCTCTTCAAAGGTCGAAATGGTATTGAGCAGAATGAAAAAGGCTAGCAGAAGAAGATAGAGCGCCAGAAACAACGCCACTGCCCCGTTTGTAGGGGGGGAAGGTGGTGTCGGTCCATCGTCCTCTATCTCCGCCATGATAACGCCACTTAGTTAAACATCGCGTCGATGTCGGCCTGCGTTACGCCTTTTCCTTCAAGCTGCGGACCGTTCAGCAAAGCCTCTTCGCCTTCCAGTTCTTTTTTCTTCCGCGGGTTGGCGGCAGCATATTTGGCGATTTCATCACCAAATGCCGTCACAAGCCCTTCAACCCGTTCTTCGATGGATTTCAGGGCCTTGATCACCTTGGTGGTGCGCTGGCCGGTGATATCCTGGAAGTTACAGGCTTCGTAGACGCGCATCGTTGCACTGGTCACGATTTCGGCCTGTTCTGGCGGCAAGGTGCTTGCGAATTCTTCAAGCGTGTCCATGGCATCAAGGATTTCGTGCGTCGCCCCGGCGGTCGCATCGACGATGGCATCAAGCTCGTCGGTTGCGTTGGGGATATACTCGGCCTTGATATCGTCCGGACGAAGCGAGGCGATTTCCGATTTCATCTTGCGAATGATGCCGGAAAGCTCATCGAGCTCGCCAAACAAACGTTTCTGATCATCGGTCGGTTTATCGCCCATAAAGCGCGACAACTGATCCATCAGATCGGACAATTGTTCGACCTTCAGGTCATCACCATCAAGGCGAGCCTGAAGATCATTCAACAACTGACGTAGTTCGTCTTTGGTCGCCTTAGACATAGCGGTATCGCGGGACACCTGCCCCGCGCTCCTGATCAGAAATCACCAATGACAGTCTTCATCTTGCCTTTCAACGTCTCTGCGTTGAACGGTTTGACGATATAGTTGGAGACGCCTGCCTTTTTCGCCATGACCACGTTCTCGGTCTTGGCTTCAGCGGTGATCATGATGAAGGGCATATCCTTCAGTTTTGCGTCTGCGCGGACTTCCTTCAGAAGCTGAAGACCGGTCATCGGCTCCATGTTCCAGTCGGAAATCACGAGGCTGAACGGAGCCTCACGCAGTTTGCGAAGCGCCATGCTACCATCGGTCGCTTCTTCAATATTCGTAAAGTTGAGCTGCCGCAGAAGGTTACGGATGATACGCAACATGGTTTTGTAATCATCCACAATCAGGATCGGCATATTCGGATCGACGGCCATTCACAACTCCATCAGCTATCTGATCTCCCACCCTTGCCTACCATACTTCCGCATAGTAACAAGGCCCCTAATAATCGTGATGTACCTATTTAATATTGGTTAATCAAGATGTTTAACCCACGATTAAATTCGCCACCACGTTGTCTTCGCTCAAAAATTCCCCCCCAAGGGCCACTCTTTCCCATTCGGGCCGTGCGGTCAATCCTTTGCAGCATTCCGCTATTGAAGCGGTAACATATTGATATCCTGCTTGTAGGCCAGCTCGGACGTCAGCGCGCGCGCACGATCCGGCGTCATTTCTGACAGAACCGCTGCGGTGTTGGCTTCGCGCATGCCCAGTGCGACCTGCAAAAGAATATCCATATCAAGATCGTTCCAGATGCGAGCCGCATCTTTCGGCTTCATTTTTTCATAAACGCTGATCAGCTTTTTGATCCGATCGTCTTCCTGCGCTTCCTTGGTTTCGACCAGACCTTCGATGGCCGATTTAAGGGATTTCATTTCCTCGATCTTGGCATCGATGCGCGCCTCGGCGGCGGCAATCAGGCTTTCGCGTTCGTCAAGGCGCTGCTCCTTGCGGTCCAGCTCGACACGGCGGACAGACAGGTTCTGCAACAGGTCAATTTCTTCCTGGGTGAAAAGGGTCGGGTCACCGCCCAGCATCGGCGGCACGTCAGGGTTACCCGTGACACCGTCAATCGGCTCACCTTCCATGGTCAGTCCTTCCGGGTTATCCAGACCCGGATCGCCATTTTCCGGTGTTGCGGCCTGTTCGGCAGCAGGATCGGGTGCCGGTGCCTGCGCCTGGGCCATCTGCACCACGCTGACACCTTTATTCTCTGCCGTTTCCTGCTTGGCGGAGTCATACGAAAACAGGTTGACCACCCGCATCGAAAGCACCATCACGCCAACCAGAACGACCAACGGCAGAATACGCACACCTGACATTCACACACCCAAGCATGTCGGCACAAAGTGCCCATGCTCCTTCCCGATTGATTTCTGTCCGTTCCAGTGGAACGGGATCCTACCCATTAGATATATAGAAAACTCGTAATCTCAAGACCGACAACAACGCAAATTCGTTGCTTGAAACTTCCTATCGAACCGACCGCAAGGCCGCCAGCAATTCACGTTCTGCCTCGGAACGTCCCGCATCTTCATCCTGATCATAGGGATCGGACACATCCGCCCGACTGCCATATGATCCCCCCGAACGCGCGGGCTCTTCACGGTCATAGCCATCATCGACCGGGCCATTTCCCCCGCGCTCGATCTCGCCGACCATTCTGGCGGCAAGTTCTTCGGCACGGGTTTCAACACCGACGCGATCACGGTCGTCAATTACATCATTGCGGTCTTTGGCCGCCTTCATCCGCCCAAGACCGGCATTGCCAGCCCCGGCCGATTTTCCGCCATCACCGCCAGCAGCGATGCCATCGGCCGCATTTCCAGCGGTACGACGCACGGAATTAACGTCGCGCGCAGCCTTTTCCAGACGGTTGGCAATGCTTTCACCGCGATCGACCATAAAGCTCAGGTCTTCGTTCAGCGCGCCGGCCTTTTCAATATCCTCACGCAGCCGTTCGCCAGACTGCTCCGCCATTTCCTTAAGGGCGGTGATCGACGTTTCGGCGCGCTCATTGGCGGCATTGAAAGCGGTCAGGAAGTTCTGCATGTCTTCGCGGCTACGCCGAAAAGCTGCCAGCTTGCGGTTCAGAATAATCGCATAGACAATCGTTGCCCCCAACAGCACGATCATCACAAGATCCAGATAGAACGCGAAGTCCATCAGCTAGTCTTCCTCGTTTATGCGCGCACGATCACGAACCTGAATGGCAATCCTGTCACCCTTGCGCCCCATCAACCCCTTGAACAACGGCACATCCCCGCAGCGGACCTCGACAGGCGAGGTCGGACCAGTATTAAGAACCAGTCTGTTCCCAACTTCAAGGTTGAGGACATCGCCAAGGGCCATGATCTGTTCATCAAGAACAGCCAATAGATTAACATGGGTCTGCCACAGCTCATTTGCGAGGTGGTTTTCCCAAATGGAGTCACGACCGAATTTTTCCCCCATGAACATCTGAAGCAGAAGTTCACGAACCGGTTCCAGCGTCGCATAAGGGATCAGAAGTTCAAGTCGACCACCACGGTCTTCCATATCGATGCGAAGCTTCGCCACGATGGCGGCGTTGGCATGACGGGCAATGGTGGCAAAACGCGGGTTCGTTTCAAGGCGTTCAAAGCGGAACGTCACCGGGCTTAGCGGGTCAAACGCAGCCGAAAGGTCGCCAAGAACCACGTGGATCATACGTTCCACAAGGTTACGTTCAATCGTGGTGTAGGGACGACCTTCAATACGCATGGCCGCCGTACCGCGACGCCCACCCAACAAAACGTCCACGATGGAATAAATCAGCGCTGAATCGACGGTCAGCAGCCCGTAGTTATCCCATTCCTCTGCCTTGAAAACACCAAGCATGGCCGGCAACGGGATCGAGTTCAGGTAATCACCGAAACGCAGCGACAGGATGTTATCAAGCGAGACTTCGACGTTATCGGATGTGAAGTTACGCAAGGACGTCGACATCATACGCACAAGGCGGTCAAACACGACTTCAAGCATCGGAAGTCGTTCATAGGCCACCATCGACGAGTTGATGATCGCCTGAATACCCGACTGATCGCCTGCACCCGAACCGTCATCAAAGCCGAGAAGGCTGTCAATTTCGTCCTGGTTCAGAACGCGCGCAGATGTACCGCCGCCCATGGCTTCGGCCATATCGTCGCCGCCGCCATCATCGTCGCCGTCATCATCGCCGAGCATGGATTCCCATTCGGCGGCCATATCCTCGCCGCCGTCGTCTCCACCCTCGTCATCGCCGCCTGCCATGGCTTCCCATTCAGCGGCGAGAGCATCATCATCTTCGTCTTCATCAGCCATCAGCGATTGCTTCCTGAATTTGGCACTCGGGCTGCTACAAGATTATTGTACCAGCATTTCCTTGAACAAAACGTCGTTTATTTTCGCAGGCTTGGCCGCGGCACTCACCCGGATCAAAAGTTCTTCGCGCAATCTGAACATCCCTTCGGAGCCGGAAAGATCCTCTGGACGCAGTTCGCGAAGATAGACCTGAAAGTTGTCAACAATGCGCGGCATCATCTGTTCGACCTGCGGCAGCATGCCCTGATCGGCGACTTCCAGACTGACACGGATTTTAAGGTAGCTCTGCTTTCCACCACCCGTATTCAGATTGACCAGAATTTCCGGCAAGTCGACAAAGCCGACATTTTCCGGAACCCCTGGGTCATTTTCAATCGAATCTTCTGTGATGACTTCCTCGGTTTGCTCGCCTCCGCCGCCGGTCAGCATGTCTATCACCGGCTGAAGCATGCCGGTGAAATACGCCGCCGCCGCACCGCCCAGCAAAAGCAGCACAAGCAGAATGACCACGACCAGCATCTTCTTGCTTCGGCCACCGCCACCCTCGTCCATTTCGATTTCGTCGACGTCGTCACCCATCGCTTCGCGAATTCCTGCGTTTGAAGTTCTATCTTCCTGATCCAGCAAACACTGTGCCGGATTAAAAGCCATAACGCTATCACGTTAAAAATATGTTGCGTTTCGGTCTATTGGTGATTTGTCACAGCGGAAAATATCACCATCTCAGCGCCATATGCTTAGCCCGGGCACGCAAAGCAATAGCCTGTCGTGGCTATCCCGGAATAAATTGCCGGATCGGAGTATCCGGCTTGTGGCGCAATTGTGAGATGGTCCTTTACCACCCTGCAAACCGGACATGTTTTGCCGACCTCCCCGGTCACCCGGCAATCCTTTGCCCATAACGGCAGTCGGCAACGGCACTTTCAGTCAAACCACCGCAAAAAACGACCGGCAACAAATGCCGAACTTAAAATTTATTATTTTAAATCAATTATTTAATAAAACTGGCACGCAGATCGCATTCCTGATGGTCAAGTTACAGTCCTGAAAGGGAAATTCGACCATGGAAAACGTTTCATACATTGCACTGTCCCGTCAGAAGACGCTGCGCAGCATGATGAACAACCTGTCGCAGAACATGGCAAACATGAACACGACCGGTTACAAAGAGCAGCGCATGATGTTCACTGACTGGATCGCAAAGAACAAGGACGCGCCGTTCCGTGGCGAACGCGAAATCTCACTGGTTCAGGATATCTCGCAATACAGAAATACCACTGTCGGCAACATTGAACATACAGATCGTCCGCTTGATGTGGCGCTTAGCCAGCCGGACATGTTCTTTGCCGTCGAAACGCCAACCGGTGTCCAATATACCCGTTCGGGCAACTTTTCCCTCGATCCGGGCGGCCAGCTGATCACCAATGACGGTTTTCCCGTGCTGAGTGATGCCGGTCAGCCACTGTTCTTTAACGAGGCAGACGGCCAGATCGAAATCAAGGGCGACGGGTCCATCTCGACCGATATCGGCCAGATCGGCAAACTTCAGGTCGTTACTGTCGATAACGTGCAGGAAATGATCGTCACCGGGAACACCCTTTATCGTGCGCCGGAAGATGAAAATAACGCAGACGCCGTCGAACTTGTCGAAAATCCCGGCATTGTTCAGGGCGCGCTGGAAAAATCCAACGTCAATCCAATCAGCGCCATGACGCAGATGATTGACGTTCTTCGCACGTATCAATCGGTCAGCCGTTCTCTTGAAAGCGAGAACGAGCGTATGCGCAACATGATCAACAAACTCGGGGATGTCCGCGCCTGAACCGGCAGTGGCACCCGATAGATAACATCGAATTATAGCGCAAAATCTGCGCAATCGAAGGAGAAGACAGATGCGGTCACTTGATATCGGCGCTTTGGGCATGCAGGCTCAGTCCACCAACGTGGATGTGACCTCGCACAACATCGCCAACATGACCACCACCGGCTACAAGCGCCAGCGTGCTGAATTCCAGGATTTGCTGTATCAGGATTTGCGCCGTGCAGGTTCGCCGTCCTCCGATACCGGCACCATCGTGCCAACCGGTGTTCAGGTTGGTCTTGGTGTGAAGACCGCAGCAATCGGCCGCTACATGGGTCAGGGTTCGCTGACCATGACCGAGAACGAGCTTGATATTGCCATTCAGGGCCGCGGGTATCTTCAGATCGACCTGCCCAGCGGGGAAACCGCTTATAGCCGTGATGGTACGCTTAAACTTGATGCCAACGGCGCGCTTGTGACCAAGGATGGCTTTGCGGTTCAGCCGGGCATCACGGTTCCGGCCAATGCGCGCTCGGTAACCATCAACTCCAACGGTGAAGTTTTTGCCGAGATCGATGGCCAGGTTGCCCCGCAGAACCTTGGTCAGCTTCAGCTTGCGACATTTATCAACCCGCCGGGTCTTAACGCCCTTGGCGACAACCTGTTCCTTGAAACCGAAGCATCCGGTCAGGCCAATGTCGGCGCCCCGGGGGATGTTGGCTATGGCACGGTTCAGCAGGGATATCTTGAATCCTCGAACGTCAACGTGGTTCAGGAAATCACCAACCTGATCAAGGCGCAGCGCGCTTATGAAATGAACTCCAAATCGATCTCGACCACGGACGAGATGATGAGCGCCGTCAGCAACCTGCGATAATTTCCGGTTCTGAAGGCATTTCGTTTGCGCAAGTCGCGGTCACATGATCTGCGAACTTGCGCAAACTGTATTTACGCGATTTATACCGTTCCGTGGTACAGTAGGCGGATGAAGATAAAGAACATAATCCTCGCGCTCGCACTGTTGTCCGCAATTGCGTCTCTGCCCCCTTTGACAGAGAGCGCTTTGGCGCAATCATCGCAAGGCAACAGCCTTCGCAACAATCAGCCGAGCAGTTCTTCTGTCTTTCTCAAACCTGATGCCCTGGTCGAAGGTCAGTATGTGACCTTGGGTGATCTGTTTTCCGGGCTTGATCCCCAACAGCAAGATATTGCCGTCGCCCATGCACCACAGCCGGGCAAACAAACCGTTCTTGATTATCGCTGGCTATACGGGATTGCCCAGCGACATAATGTCGAATGGCGTCCGCGCACAACAGCCGATCAGGTCCTGATCACGCGCGCCAGCCAAGTGATTACCATGGATGAAATCCGTGAAGCGGTCGAAATTTCCCTAGTTGACTATGGTATTCAGCGTCCCTTCACGGTCGATCTTTCGAGTGACAATTTCCAAATTCATCTGCCCGTTGACGCCCGCAACAGTGTTGATGTCAGTGCCATCGAGGTCAATTCACGCACTCAGCGCTTTGTTGCCAGCGTGACAACCGGCGCCCAGACTGCCCAACAGCGGACATATCGGATCAGTGGCAAATATTACCCGCTAACAAGCGTTCCCGTCCTGGTCGAGCCAGTATCTCGCGGTTCCGTCATCCGTGCCGATCAGGTTGAATACCGTGATTTCCGGTCCGAACGAGTTCCAAACGGGGCCATTCGCGACATCAATGATGTTATTGGCAAGGAAGTCATGCGGCCCAGCAATCCCAATGAACCCTTGATGTTTCGGGATCTGAGCAACCCCATTCTGGTCCGTCGCGGATCGCTTGTGATCATTCGTCTGGTCACTGCCAACATGTCCCTGACCGCACGCGGCAAGGCAATGGAAGACGGATCACTTGGTGATGTCATTCGCGTGGTCAACCAATCGAGCAACAAGACCATTCAGGTCGAAGTTGTGGCCGAGAACGAAGTCCGCGCACTGCCCGCTCTGTCGCAGTAATCCGCGCCCCAAAACGCCACACAACCCGGCAAGCTTTTCCTCTTATACCAGCCGAGAACTGGCACGGTACTTGCGTTAAGAAATGCAGGAACCCAGGAGGAATTCATGCCTACTAAAATCACCCAGATATCATGGCGGCGCATTGCGGTTGTCAGTTCGCTCATCGGGGCCACAGCATTGCTGTCAGGCTGCAACGCGATGAAACGGCTTTCCGAAGTTGGCGAACCGCCGAAACTGTCGTCCATTGATAACCCGACACAGTCAGAGGCCTATCGCCCGGTAAGTTTGCCGATGCCGGCCCCGCAGGTTGCTGAACGTAACCCGAACTCACTATGGCGTGCCGGCGCACGGTCCTTCTTCAAGGATCAACGCGCAAACCAGGTTGGCGACATCCTGACCGTGGTTGTTGAAATGGAAGACCGCGCGGCCCTTGCCAACACGACAGTTCGTTCGCGCACCAATTCCGAGGATCTCGCGGTTCCGAACCTGTTCGGGCTTGAGGCAGAAATGACCAAAGTTCTGCCCGAAACCATCGATCCGACCTCAATGCTTGATTTCGACAGCAACACGTCAAACCGGGGTGCCGGAACTCTTGATCGTAACGAAGCCATTGATTTGCGTGTTGCAGCCATTGTTATTCAGGTTCTGCCAAACGGCAACTATGTCATTCATGGCCGTCAGGAAATTCGTGTGAACAGTGAAATTCGCGAAGTTCAGATTGCCGGTGTTATTCGCGCCGCTGACATCAGCTCCGCAAACGAAGTCAATTACGACAAGATTGCCGAAGCCCGTATCTCATATGGTGGTCGCGGGACGATTTCCGATGTTCAGCAGCCACGCTATGGCAGTGAAGTTCTCGACATCATTCTGCCGTTCTAACATTTGAAAAGTCTTGTGGCTCAATCCCGTTTTTCCGGGTTCCGGTTGATCACATGGCGAAGCGTTCAAAGGTCACCTTCGGGTGGCCTTTTTCGCATCAGAGCGACACAAAAACGAAAAGCCCGGCCAGAAGGCCGGGCTTTTGTGACTTTGGTTATCCCTAACCAGTAATCTCCCACCATGTCATGTCGTTGCATGACGGGGATCGGCCAAGCCAAATCCCAAGTATTTTTTCCACCCGGCGCGATCAATCGTCGCGACGTGTGCGCTCCATCCGTTCGTGGCGTTCCTGGGCTTCGATGCTCAGGGTCGCAATCGGACGAGCTTCAAGTCTTTTCAAGCTGATCGGCTCGTCGGTTTCTTCGCAGTAACCATAAGATCCGTCTTCAATTCGACGCAATGCAGCATCAATTTTTGAAATAAGCTTGCGCGCCCTGTCACGAGTACGAAGTTCAAGTGCCCGGTCAGTCTCCGCCGACGCGCGGTCGGTAAGATCCGGTTCCTGAAGCCCGCCATCTTGCAGGTTCGCTAATGTTTCTGAAGATTCATGCAGAAGTTCTGCCCGCCAGGTCAAAAGTTTCTGGCGGAAATATTCCCGCTGACGCGGGTTCATGAACTCTTCGTCCTCAGCAGGACGATAGTCAGGTGGTAAAGTGATAGTCATGTATGCCCTCTATACAGGACTCATCGATCGCGCGGGAATATAGAGGCCACGCGCCAACGGTGCAAGCCGATTGAACAAATAAATGCCAATCACCCCTCAAAGGCGCAGAATTCTGCGATATTTCTATGGAAAATACCTTTGATTAAACAATCAGATCAGGCCGGAAACTTCAAGTTTCGCCAACTCAACCCGGGCGCGAAGATCGATCTCGTCGAGAACAGAAGAGAGTTCGGGATCATCAATCATTTCGCGCTGCTGGTCGAGCAAACCGACCAGTTGCTGCAGACGTGCGGGGGATAATTGGCCACTTAGCAAGCCGTCTCGCACAGCTTCAAGCTGCTCGAGCATGCTTTTTGCGCGCAACATTGCGGCCTTTTTGGGCGAATCCAGTGCATCCCCGCTTTGCTGGAGCGCAAGCAAGGCATCAAGGGCGCTTACAGCCCCCGCACTTCGAACACCAGCGGCACCGCCAGCATCCCCGGAAGAGTCGAGCGAACGCATGGCGTCAGCAAAACCGCTTCCGCCAGATGTGCCGGACGATTTCTTGCGCGAGGTTGCCCCCGCACCAGCAGCCTTGGAACCGCTAACCTTCATGATCCGTGTCCGCTCAGTTGTTGTCGATCTGTTCAATGAACATATGCAGTGCATGGTCGGATGCATTCATCCAGCCCAAGCGGCCAGAGAATGAGCAAACACCAAACTTGCAGAAATGAGTCTCCCTCAATCGCGCCAGACGCGCAACGGGAAAAAAATGCCGGGTTGGCTCATCCGCCGCGATGACCCCGAGGCAAAATCACCTTAAACGCGTCGTTTTCAGGGGATTTTGGCGTTACCAAGGTCGCCATCGGCAGAAAGCCTCAGTTGGCATGGTTTTCGCAAATAGCTTTGCAAACGCGGTTTACCCGATCAATCGCCTCATTTGCCGGATGCGCTGCATCCCATGTAAAACCGGAATTAAGAGTATGATCACAGGTCTTGGCAAAATAGCACGCAATGCACTCGCAATGCTTACGCTGGGAATGCTTGCCGTGACGCAGCTTACCCCTGCACATGCACAATCACGCATCAAGGATATCGCCGACTTCGAAGGCGTGCGTGACAACATGCTGGTGGGTTATGGCCTTGTGGTTGGCTTGAATGGTACCGGCGATGATCTGGGCGATGCAGAATTTACCCGTCAAAGCATGGTTGCGATGCTTGAACGCCTTGGCATCAACGTCCGCGATCAGATCGAAGACCTTGAATCTGATAACATCGCGGCCGTGATGGCCACCGCAACCCTGCCGCCGTTTTCGCGTCAAGGGTCGCGCATTGATGTCAATATCAGCGCGATTGGCACTGCCGAAAGCCTCCAGGGCGGCACGTTACTTGTGACCCCGATGGTCGGTGCTGATGGCGAAGTTTATGCCGTTGCCCAGGGCAATCTCGCGGTTGGCGGTTTTTCCGCTGGTGGCAACGCTGAAACTATCGTCAAAGGCGTTCCGACCTCGGCACGTATTGCAAATGGCGGCATCGTTGAACGCGAAATCGACTTTAACCTGAATTCCATGCAGGACATGTCAGTTGTCCTGCGCAACCCGGACTTCACCACAGCACGCCGTGTCTCCGAAGCAATTAATGCCTATCTGGGTGAAGTTGCTGCACGCGCCAGCGACCCGGGCACTGTGCGTCTGAACATTCCGGAACGCTACAATCAGAATATTGTCGCCCTTCTGACCGATATCGAACAGCTTCGCGTTGAACCCGATCAGATCGCGCGTGTGGTGATTGACGAAAACACCGGCACCATCGTGATGGGCGAAAATGTCCGGATCAACCGTGTCGCGATTGCGCAGGGCAACCTGACAATCCGTGTCACCGAAACGCCGCAGGTTTCCCAACCCTCGCCCTTTTCGCAGGCCGGCACAACCGAGGTTGTAGACCGCACCAATATCGAGGTCGATGAGGGCGAAGACAATCAGTTGGGCATCATGAACGGCGGTGTCAGCCTTCAGGAACTGGTCAATGGCCTCAACAGCCTTGGCGTTGGTCCGCGCGACATGATCACCATCCTTCAGGCCATCAAGACGTCTGGCGCGCTTCAGGCTGAAATCGAGGTGATGTGATGATGACCGACAGCACTGCCGCTCTGATGGCGCAGGCACAGGCCAGCGCACAATACGGCAAGCAAAACAATATCGCGGCCCGCATGGATACACTCACCGATGGGCACATCAAGACCGAAGCACAGGCACGCAAGGCTGGCGAGGAATTTGAATCGATGTTCCTTGGCCAGATGCTCAGCCACATGTTTGCCGGCATTGAAACCAACGAAATGTTTGGCGGCGGGCATGGCGAGACGATGATGCGTTCAATGCTTGTTGATGAATACGCCAAAGAAATGTCCCGCGCAGGTGGCATCGGAATTGCAGATGCCGTTACACGCGAAATCCTCAAAGTCCAGGAGGGATGAAAATGACCACCCAAGAGCTGGTTACCGAACTTAAAAGCGTCACCTATGACCTTATGTCCCTGCTGGAACGTGAATCCAGTGAACTGCGTAGCCTGACATCTGCCGAATATGAGCAATTCCTGTCGGAAAAATCTGCCTTGGCAATGCAGTACGAGCAATTGGTCGTGAAACTGCGCAGCCGTGGTGACGAACTCCGCGCCATGTCCGAAGAGGAACGTGAAGAGCTGCGCGAGCTTCAGGCCGAGTTCCAGCAAGCTGCGCGGCGCAATATGAACACGCTACAGGCGGCCAAGGCGACCAACGAACGCGTGGTTCAGGCTATCGTCCGCGCGGTCAATGACAAATCCAAAGAAGAATGCACGACCTATACCCGCTCTGCCACCACCAGCAAGGCGTCGCTCGGCGGTTATGGTCGCACGATCAATAAGTCCGGTGGCGCCTATAGCGTCAACGAAACGCTCTAAGGGTAAAGGCAAAGATCATGTCACTTACTCAGGCACTCAATACTGCGATCTCTGGCCTTAACACGGCACAAGCCCGCATTGCGATCACGTCTTCGAACATTTCGAACGTGAACACCGAGGGCTATTCCAGAAAGATCGCCGGTCAGGAGACCCTGTCGCTTGACGGTGTCGGTGCCGGCTCCCAGGTTGCTGACATTTATCGTAACGTCAACGAGGGCCTGGTACGTGAAATGCGCGGCGAACTGGGTAAAGCCGGTCGCGAAGAAGCACGTTATGAGTTTTTCATGCGTGTTCAGACCCTGTTTGGCACCACCCAGTCTGATGCTGCGATCAGCCAGCGCATCAACGATCTGGCCGACGCGTTTGAACAGCTTGGCGTCACCCCGGACCAGAATTCCCCGCGTGTCGAAGCCATCGAAAGCGCAATTCAGGTCATGGAATCGTTTGAGCGGCTCTCAAGCCAGCTTCAGGATCTGCGCGATGACATCGACGACCAGATCACCGATGAGGTGAATAGTGCCAACACATTGCTGACGCAGATTTCTGAGCTCAATACCGGCATCATTCGCCTGAACAACCTTGATCAGCCAACGACAGAGCTTGAAGATCAACGCGATCAGAAGCTTAATCAGCTATCAAAGATCATCGATATCACGACCTTCAGCCGTAGTGATGGTTCGATCGTCGTGTATTCCGCGGCTGGTGCAAACACTCTTCTTGATCGCACCCCTAACAAGCTCTCCTTTACACAGACTGCCGGTTTCGAACCGGGTACGGGTGGCTCGGGTGTTTCACTTGATGGAGAAGACATTACGGATACGCTGCGCACAGGGACCCTGAAGGGTCTGTTCGAGATGCGCGATTCCGAAATTCCGGCGTTGAATGACCAGATCAACGAACTGGCTACTCAACTGCGCGATGCCATCAATGAAGAACATAACAAAGGCACTTCGTTCCCGCCGCCAGCAAACCTTTCGGGCACACGCACGGTTGATGGCAGCGATCCGTTAACAGCGACCGGTGCATTTCGCGTTGCCGCACTCGATCAAAATGGTGACCTTGTTGCCACTGACAGCTGGGCTGACATTGCCCTGCCAACAACACCGGCAACGGTTCAGGGCATCGTTGATGCGATCAATGCCTCGGATGCTGGATCGTATCTGACGGCATCACTGGTGGACAATCGGCTGGTTATCGAAGGCCAGGATGGTAACCGCGTTGCCATTAACGAACTAGACAGTGAGATCACGCTGAGCGATGGTCGTGAGCAGGGCATGTCGCACTATTTTGGTTTGAACGACTTTGTCACGACCACCAAAAGATCCGATGTCATGACCTCTGCCGCGCAACAAAGTTCGACCAGTGCGCTGGGTGTGACGGCAAGTTCATTTACAATCAGTGCAGGCACGGGTGCGCTTGCCGGAGCGGGTATTACAGTCAACTACACTGCAACAGACTCGCTTGAAGATATCCGCGACAACATCCGCACAGCACTTCAGGGTGCAGGCTTCACCGCCGCTGCGGCCGAAGAAGCTGCGTTCATTGTCGAAGATGGTAACCGTTACCGTCTGGTCATTGAATATAATGCCAACCTGACGATCGATGACTCGGGTACGTTGTCCTCAAAGATCGGCTTCACCGAAGATCGTCCGTCCCTGTCTGGCAACATGGATGTCGCCGCTGCAATCAAGAATGATCCCTCGCGGATTGTGCGCGGACAGATGAATGCGGACACTTACAATACCTCGACCGCAATCATCGATCCGGACGCGGCCATTCCTAACTTGGGCCCGCTTGTACCGCCGCCGGTCAACTATACACTGACTGTCAGTGGCAATTTTACAGATGTTGATATCGATTATGATACCAACACTTCGCTACAAGACATCGCTGATGCCATCAACAACAGTGCGACGCTGACGGACAACAATATCACTGCTGAGGTCAAATTCGATAGCCAGTTGGGTGGTTATAAACTCCATGTCATAGATGCGGATGGCGATCCGTTCTATTTCAGCGACGATGGCCTGCCCAACGCAGATGCACTCACGACCGTTCTGGGGCTTGGCATCACTTTCGGCGTTCATGAAGGCGACAACAGTGCCGCAAACTCGATCAGTAATGCCTTTGAACGCACCGATATCCAATTCGGCGCGACCGATGGTCTGTCGGGCGAACGCACATCGCTAACCGATTATGCAGCAGGGATCGTGGCAACCGCAGCGACAAAAGCCAGCATTGCCGAAAGTTCCTATGATTTTCAGGACAATCTGGTGGTTGACCTTAGCACCCGCATTCAGAACGAAGCCGGCGTCAACCTTGATGAAGAGATGTCGGATCTGGTGATTTTTCAGCGTGCCTACACCGCCTCTGCCCAAGTGATTACCACGGTTGAGGAAATGTTTGATGCACTGCTCAATGCAGTTTAAACTGCATGATTATGAAATGAGGCTGTCATGGTAACTCGTGTCGCGACATATACAAACCACACATTGCTCTCGGACTTGGCACTCCGCAATGCTGCGCGTGTAACAGACCTTCAGAATCAGGCGTCCAGCGGGTACAAATCGCGCAATTACGCAGGTATCGCCGACAGCACACAACGCCTGCTCAATCTTGAGACCGAATATAGCCGCACGGAACAGTACCTGCGCAATACAACGCAAGGTAAATTGCGTCTGCAAAGTATGGAAACCGCCGTTGACAGCATGCTGACCATCGCGACCGAAATGAAGAGCTTGCTGATCCAGGCAAGCTCTGCTCAACAGGCTGATGACGTCAATATCCGTAACGAAGCAGACCAGGCACTGCAACAGATTGCCAACTTGCTCAATACCAACCTTGACGGACGCTTCCTTTTTGCCGGTGGACGTTCCGAAGAACCGGCAGTGGATATCGAGAAAATCGGAGCGCCTGATAACTACATCAGCAAACTTAATACGTCAGTGACAAGCGGCGCACTTCTTTCCTCACTTGGCGTAACAACTAACGGCACGCTCCAGATCGTCAGCACAGATGTCGATGGCAACAGCTCGACCTCCACGGTCAACTACAACGCCGCCACCGACGATATCGATGACATCTTGGATGCCATCAATAACGTCACAACCAACCGCGCCATTGCGTCGCTGCGGGGGTTGGGCGGTGAAGGCACAACGCTTTTGAATATTGAAAATGTCGGAAACGGCTCAATCGCTATTACTGAAACGGGTGGCGGTGATTTTCTCTCAAAACTTGGTATGGAGAAAATGGGCAATCCGCGCCCGGATGCCGATTATTACATGGGCGATCACCAGATCATGGATCTGCGGGTCGACGACAAGTATGACGTCTCCTATGGCATTCTGGGTGACAACCCGGCATTCCAGAAATTGATCCAGGGCCTTGGCATTGCCGCAAGCACTGAAAACCAGGATGCGCTGACTGTCGCACTCGGCTTTATCAACGATGCAATCAACGAACTTCCAAACGTTCAGGGGCAAATCGGTCTCGATATTGCCAATGTCGAACGGTTCGAAGAACGCCATCAGGATTTCAAAGTTTTTGCCGCCCAGGCCATCACCGACATCGAAACTGTTGACGTTCCCCTGACCCTTGCGGAAGTCAGTCAGTATACGACGGCCCTTCAGGCCAGCTTTATTTCCATCTCACGCGCCGCAGATTTATCTTTGGCTAACTATTTGCGTTGATTGTGATATAAATCGTATTGCGTCTTTAACTGTTTTGTCCGCATGATACCAAGGGTAGCATGCGCGGCATAACCTTTCGACCGTCGGAGAATTGCGGGAATGGAAACCGAAAACGTCGCCGAGAATGAAACACCTGAATCCGTTGTCGTGGAAACACGCTTCGGCGACATCGAGTTCAGTTGGGACAAAGGCATCTATATGCCGGTCGGTCTCCTTGGCTTTCCTGAACACCATGTTTTCGGACTGGCTAACATCCCCAACACATCACTTGATCAGTTCAAGCTTTATCAAAGCCTGACGGATGCAAGCCTGTCCTTTATCGTCGCACCGTACAATATGGAAAGCGGTGTTTACGCAGACAAAGACCTGATGACTGCGCAGAAAAGTCTCGCGATCGAAAGTGCTGACATGGCCATTCTGATGGTTGTCACCATCCGGAGCGCGCCAAGTGGTCAGGGCATTACGATGTCGACCAATCTGCGTGCGCCCATTCTTGTCGACACTGCGCGCCAGGTCGCCTGGCAGCATATTTTGCCCAATGAAAAATACTCTGTGCAGCATGACCTGTAATTTTTGCCTAGCATATTGGCACGCGCATTGCTTTGATGTCCCCCAAGGCAATGTCGCCGAAAGATTGAATGGCCTGAGCCATTCTATCTTATCCGTGTAGGAGGAATAAAATGGCTCTTAATATTATTTCCAACTATGCAGCGAACGTAGCCCATCGAAACCTGACTGCTTCGGACACGATGGCGACGCGCTCGCTTGCAAAACTTTCCTCGGGTACCCGTGTTGTTTCTGCACGTGACGATGCCGCTTCCATGGCCATCGGTGCACGTCTGAACGCAACAACCGAATCCCTCAAGACCGCAACGGTTAACGTCAACCAGGCCAACTCGATGCTCCAGATCGCCGATGGCGGCATGGCAACCATCGATAACATCCTGGTCCGGATGAAGACACTCGCCGTTCAGGCATCCTCGGGCAACCTGTCCGACACCGAACGCGGATTCCTGAATGACGAATTCGTTCAGCTGCGTGAAGAAATCGACCGCATTGCTTCATCGACCAACTTCAACGGCATTCAGCTGTTGGGTGACGGTGGCGACGTCGCGATCAACTTCGACGATCTCGCAACCGGTGGAAGTGGCGCGGCCCTGACCCCGGTCAACGGCTTCGACAATTTTGCCATCACCGATAACAACTACTGGGCGACCGATACCGATAGCGACATCACCGATAACAACTTTGAAGTTGATATCGATTACGCCGCCGGTGGTCAGGTCATCATGACGGTGAACGCCACTGTTGACGGCGACAACCGTTCGCAGTCGATCGACGTAACGGACTATGCTTCGGGCGGCACCACCGCAATTGGGGCTGGTGAAAATGCGACCCTGAACTTCGATGAACTAGGTCTGAGCTTCACGGTGAACACCAACTTCTCGGCATCTGTATCGTCGATTGCCGCAGACAACACTGGTGCGTCGAACTTTGGCTCTGACACCACCTTCAATGGCGTTGCCGGTAACGACTCTTCGGCGAACGTGATCAACATGGCTGCAGACAACGGTCAAGCTCTTCAGCAGACTGTTGACTTCCAAGTCGGGGCAGGAAATACCGCAAATGATCGTCTAGCGATTGAGTTTACCGCAGTTGACTCTGAAACGCTGGGCAGTGGAGCAGCTGGTACAGCAGACTCCATTTCTGACCTTGGCGCCAATGCGATTGATACAGCTGCCGGCGCACAGGAAGCTGTGGAGGTTGTCAGTCGCGCAATTGATGACCTGCAGCGTGCCCGTGCCAATATCGGTACCTATCAAAACCGCTTGGATTTCGCGGCACAGAACTTGGCCTCAACTCAGGAAAATACAGAGTCTGCACGCTCGACCCTGCTTGATCTTGATGTTGCCGCCGAAATGACCAACTTTACGTCAAAGCAAATCCTTGTGCAGTCTGGCGTGGCAATGCTCGCACAGGCCAACCAGATGCCGCAGAACCTTCTGCGCCTGTTGCAGGGCTAACGTAACACAACTCGATAGAAGCAACACAAACGCCGGCAAAATGATTTTGCCGGCGTTTTCTTTTTGCCTACTACGTCAGTTCACTAATGCTTGGTTAATATTCTGATAGACTCAGGCGATACAAACGTATAAGTTTAATGTGTTAAAGTGTAGCTTTGTAATTTCAATGCATGAAAAACACAAAGCGATCCGGCATGTAGTCGGAATTTCGTGACGGGCCTCCGTCAGAGCTATCCATGTAGGAGATACCAAAATGGCTCTCAATATTATTTCCAACTATGCGGCAAATGTTGCGCACCGCAACTTGTCTGCTTCTGATGAAATGGCGACCCGTTCGCTGTCCAAACTTTCGTCTGGTACCCGCGTTGTTTCTGCACGTGACGATGCCGCTTCCATGGCCATCGGCGCGCGTTTGAATGCAACCACCCAGGCTCTCAAAACCGCAACTGTCAACGTTGGTCAGGCCAACTCGATGCTCCAGATCGCCGATGGCGGTATGGCAACCATTGATGACATCCTCGTTCGTATGAAGACACTTGCCGTTCAGGCATCGTCTGGCAACTTGTCCGACACTGAACGTGGCTTCCTCAATGACGAGTTCACTGAACTGCGTGACGAGATTGATCGTATTGCGTCTTCCACCAACTTCAACGGCATTCAGCTGCTGGGTGACGGCGGCGACGTTGCGATTAACTTTGGCGATCTTGCGACCGGCGGAAGCGGCGCGGCCCTGACCCCGGTCAA
>NZ_DGMR01000002.1:383-66136 GCF_002388495.1 Thalassospira sp. UBA4513 | reverse complement strand
GCATCGACGGCGGCCTTGATGCGATCAAACGCCTCATCCCGGCCGACGACTTCCTTGCCCTTGGTATGGCCACAACGTTTGGGTGCCAGCTGATCTTCGATCATGACGGCCGCACAGCCTGCCTTGGCAAAGCCTGTGACAGTGCGCCTGACATTCATCGCATTGCCATAGCCGGTATCACCGTCGCCGATCACGGGGATCGATACCGCATCGGTGATGTTGCGCGCCTGATCAAGGACCTCGCCATAGGACATCAGGCCCAGATCAGGTTCGCCAATCCGTGCAGCAGAGGTCGCAAAGCCTGACATAAAGGTCAGACCGAATCCTTCCTGTTCGATCAGCTTGGCAGAAAGCGCATCAAAGCAGCAGGGCATCGTGATCAGATCACCGGTGGCAAGCAGTGCGCGCAGGGTATCGGCAGGTGATTTTACGTTACTCATCGGTCTTTACAGCTTGAAGGGAATATAAAGGGCGAGATCGTGCCAAACATACAAAAGGGCGGCACAAGCAAACATCAGCAGCAGGAAAGGTGCAACACCCCGGGCAACCTCGCCCAGTCTGGCCTTTGCCACCGACTGGATCACATAAAGGTTAAGTCCGACGGGTGGTGTAATCAGGGCACATTCGACCATGATCACCATATAAACACCAAACCAGATCGGATCGAATCCAAGGGCAAGGGCCGCTGGCAACAGAACTGGCGTCATGATCAGCACCATCGAAAGCGCTTCGAACACCAAACCCATTACCAGCAGAACCGCTGTGACAATCAGGATGAAGCCAAGTTCGGTATCGACCCCTTGGGTGATCATCACCGAGATGTCCTGCGGGATGCGATAAAGCGTGATCGCCTTGCCAAAGACCTTGGCCCCGGCAATGATCAGAATGATCGCAACCGTGGTTGCCATGGAATCGAACACCGCCTTTTTCAGCGCATCCCATGTCAGGACCCGCATGATCGGGCCGGTGATGATCAGGGCTGCGGCAAAGCCGATGGCCGCTGCCTCGGTCGGGGTGAAGGCCCCGGAATAGATGCCCGATATAATCAGCACGGCCAGAACAACCGAGGGAAGTGCGCGGATGGTGGCACGTTTGCGTTCGGCCCAGTCTTTTTTCGGTTCAAGTTCCTGCCCGCCCATGCGGGCATAAATCATCGAAAAGATGATAAAGAACACCAGAAGTGCTATGCCCGGTCCGATCCCCGCCAGAAACAGCGAGATCACCGATTCTTCGGTGACAAAGCCATAAATGATCATCGGGATCGATGGCGGGATCAGAATGCCAAGGGTTCCGCCCGCGGCCAACAATCCATAAACAAACCGCTTGTTATAGCCACGATTGATCATTTCCGGGATGGCAACGGTGCCGATGGTCGCCGCCGTCGCAACCGAGGAGCCGGAAATGGCGGCAAACACGCCACAAGACAGGATGGTCGCCACCGCAAGACCGCCCGGCCAATGGCCGACCCAGGCACTGACAGCGGCAAACAGGTCATTGCCGACACCGGCACGCAGCAGGATGTTTGACATCAAAAGGAACAGCGGTACGGCCAGCAGGATAAAGCCATCAAGCGTGGACAAAACCGCCTGTGGTGCCATCAGCGGCGAAAACCCGCCAAGGATCAGCATGGCAAGGCCAAGCCCGCCGAGTGCGAAGGCAACCGGCACACGCATCAGAAGCAATGCGAACATGGCAGCAAGGGTCAGGACGATGGTCATTCGTGCGCCCCTTTCGGAATATCCTTGCCGCGTGCAAGCCCGATAATCTCGATCACCGCCTGAATGGCAAGCAGCGCAAAGCCGATGGCGACCGGCAGTTCAGCAACCCACGCCGGAAGATCAAGCATGGTGCCGCTGGTGCGGCCGCGCTCGAAACTTTCATAAAAGATTTCCCAGCCCTTGATCGTCACCATCACCGAAAAGGCCAGAATGCTGGCCATGGCGATAATTTCGACAAGGCGCTGGACCTTGGGAGCGAGAAGACGGGTGATGGCATCCACCGAAATATGGCGGCGTGCGGCCAGTGCCCAGGGCATCCCCAAAAGCGATCCCCAGATCAGACACAGTTGGGAAAGTTCGGCAGCCCAGATGGTCGGGCGCACGAAGAAATACCGTGCCAGCACTTCGTAGGTCAGCATGCAGCCAGCAAGCACAAACAGGATGGCCGCGACCCACGCAAGAATAAGCGTCAATCGATCAAACATGATTTAAACAGTGCATGTTGGAAAACGGGGCGTCATCACCACACAGTATGGGCATTGGCCCAAACACGCACGGTGATGACAACAAATCAAATTACGCCCCGGTCGGCGTCCATGGGCAATCATGCAGCGCCTGTCACATGGCACATGGCACCCGACCGGTGACGTCAAATCCTTAGAACTTCTGGGCGGCCTCGAAGACCCGTTTGCCAAGATCACCGGTGTTGGCAAGGAATGCCTCGTAAACCGGTTTGGCAGCTTCGCGCCATGCAGCCATTTCTTCCGCCGTCGGGGTGTAAATGGTCATGCCGTTGGCTTTGGCTTCGGCAAACGCCTCTGCCTCGATCGTGGACATGCGGTCACGCACATCGTTCTCGGCATTGATGGCCGCAGTTGAAATGATGTCACGCTGCGCATCGGTCAGACCGTTCCAGAAGTCGGTATTCACAACGACGATGAATTCGATATCGGCATCGTTGGTGGTGGTGACGGTGTCCATGACTTCCCAAAGCTGACGGGATTTCACGCCCGACATGCCGGTCATGCCAACATCAACCGTGCCACGCTGATAGGCGATATACTGCTCGGAGCCTGAAATCAGGGTCGGTGCACCACCGGCAGCGGAGATGAAATCACCTTGCGTTTTCGAGAACACGCGGACTTTCTGGCCTTTCAGACCATCCGGGCCTTTGATCGGGCCACCGTTCGACAGCATGATCGACCCGCCGTAAGCCTGCCACCACAGAACCGTCGAACCGGTTTCAGCAATGGCTTCATCCAGCGGCGCACGTACCGGAGAATCCGGGGAAACGGCCTTACGGACCTTTTCTTCGGTATCGAGCAGGAACGGCTGATAGAAGATATCAACAGCCGGGACATCACCGACATAACGGGTCAATGACGCGACACCCATTTCAATCGCACCCGATCCCACCGCCGCAGGAACTTCCTTGTCCTTGTAGAGCTGGGCTGAATCATAGATCTGGACTTCAATATCGCCGTTTGATTTTTCCTCGACCTCGTTCTTGAACATCAAAAGGTTCTGACCGAGGTGGCTTTTCATCGGCAATTGCAGGGAAATACGCAGTGTCAGGTCTGCGGCCTGAACCGTGCCGGAAAATCCGACGGCTGCCATCAGTGCGGCAGCAAGGGCAAATTTTTTCATGATGGACGTCCTCCGAGAACTTTTATTCTGTTTCTTTATTCAGGACGGCAAGGATGCGCCCATTTTTCGGCGGTGTTCAACATGTTTTGACTACGGCGAAACCCTGACCAGCCTGTCCGTAATGCGCCGCACACAACGCCAGAACTCAGCAAGCTGAAGACATACAGACGAGAAGCACAGCTTTGATAACGGCACTGCGGTATTGAAATAATTTGCGATCGAAATGTCCATGCGTCCCGTCTGGCATGCCAGAATGATCGTTCTGGATACAAAACCGGGAATCGCAAGCCGTTTCAAAACACTATCTGATAATGCGCTTATACATCACAGTGGTGCCGCTGAGTTTTTCAGAGTCCGGATCACGGGCAAAATCCGGAATAACGCCGGTGGTCTCGAACCCGAGCAAGGTATAAAGAATCTCGGCACTGTCGCCAGTTCGGGTATCAAGGGTCAGCAAGGTTCGCCCAAGATCACGCGCCCGGTTTTCGGCCGCCTGCATCAACAGTCGGGCAATGCCGCGCCTGCGACAATCGGGGCGCACCATCAGCTTGCTGATATCGCCGCGATGGGCCTGATTGGGCATGGTGTCGTAATCAAGCTGAACCGTGCCGACCACGCGATCCTGATCAAGGGCCGCAAACAGGACCCGTTTTCCACCCTTAAGTGCCGCGATGGTTTTATCGCGCCAAAAAGCTTCGGCCTCGTGCATCGGGAAGGGTTCGATAAAGCCAATGCTGGCCCCGTCATGGACACAGGAGTGAAGCATGTCGGCGAACTGATCCAGACACGCTGTGACACCATCAGCATCAAGGGTGACGATGTCGAGATCGGGGGCGGTGTGCGTCGTCGATGGCATAACGGTTCTTTCGCTTAGTCGATGATAAACAGGTGATATTTCGCGCCCTGATCTCGGGGCGTTTGAAATACGTTGCCACCGCGCAACTGATAGCGCAGGCAATCGCCCGCATTGAGGCGATGGATTTGGCCATCGACGTCCATCAAAAGCGCGCCAGACAGCATCACCAAATGATGTTCAAGCCCGTCCCGCGGCGATCCGTCATATTGAATGCGCTGGTTCGGGCCGATTTCGACTTCAATCACCTCGCCCGATAGTTGTTTGGATGTCGGGGAGACCAGCCGTCTTTGATAGCCAGTATCGGGATCAGTCCAGACTTCCTGATCGGCACGCGCGACAAGTGGCACAAAGTCGTCTTCAACCATCTGCATCAGGCGTGACAGGGTGACACCAAAAGCAACACACAGCTTTCCCAGCACAGTGGCGGTCGGGCTGACCTCGCCCTTTTCGATCCGCGACAAGCTGGCGCGACTGACCGCACTTTTTTGTGCAAGCTCATCAAGCGACCACCCGCGTTCGGCGCGCAAAGCGGCCAACCGTTGGGCCAGTCTTGTTTCAATCTCATCCATGGCAACACCCTTTAATCTCACATTTGGGATATTTTTCCATTTATGAGAAATCGTCAAGATGAAAAAACCGACCCCGCTTTCTTTGCAGGGCCGGTTCGTCATGAGTTCGAAGCATTACACCGGATCAGGCAATGCTTGCCGGGATGCGGGCGACAACCTTGATTTCGAAATCAAAACCGGAAAGCCAGGTAACCCCGACTGCTGTCCAGTTCGGGTAAGGCGCCTGATCAAAGATCGCGTCCTTCACTTCCATGATGTCTTCAAACTGGTTTTCCGGATCGGTGTGGAAGGTCGTCACGTCAATGATGTCATCAAAGCTGCATCCGGCGGCCGCAAGGATCGCCTTGAGGTTATCGAATGCGCGTTCGACCTGCGTTTTGAATTCAGGTTCCGGGGATCCGTCTTCGCGACTGCCCACCTGGCCAGACACAAATAACAGATCTCCGGATTTGATGGCCGGGGAATAACCGTGCGCGTCATAAAGCGCATGGCGGTTTGGCGGAAAGACGGCTTGGTTTGCGAGGGCCATGAAGACCTCCTTGTTCGGGTAAAATTCGGTATCTGTGGTATTTCGAATTGAGTTCAGATACGCTGCGTATGTGAAGCAGATATATTCACATACGCAGCGTATGTCAATTCGCATACGTCACGTATGTTAAATTGGAGTGCCCGATGGCTGCCAAAACGCGCGCTGAAAAAATGGAAGAAACCCGCATCAAATTGATCAAAGCGGGACGCAAGGCCTTTGCCGAAAAGGGATATGCAGAAGCGTCAATGGATGAACTGACCGCAAGTGCGGGGCTGACGCGCGGGGCGCTGTATCATAATTTTGGTGACAAGCGCGGGCTGCTGGCCGCTGTGGTCGATGAAATAGACTCCGCCATGGCGCAACAGGCCAAGGATGCGGGGGATGCCGCAGGCGGCGGTTGGAACGGCTTGATGGCCGAGGGCAGGACATATATCGAACTGGCCCTTGATCCCGAAATACAGCGGATCGTTCTGCGCGATGGTCCGGCCTTTCTGGGCGATCCATCACAGTGGCCGAGCCAAAACCGCTGCTTGCAGGCGACAATCACAACTTTAAGGGCGCTGGCCGATCAGGGGGCAATCAAACCGGTCGATATCGAAGCCCTGGCAAGGTTGCTAAACGGGGTCGCGTTGAATGCCGCCCTTTGGGTCGCGGCAAGCGATGATCCGAAAGATACCCTTGGCAAGGCAATTGCCGCATTTGAATGCCTTGCGGCTGGAGTACTGGTAACGCCCGATGCCAAATGATGGTGGCGTGAATTCGACCACCGCGCGCAGTCGAACGCCCGATCACATTCCGGCCCCTACCCCGTCAAAGAAGGTCGGGATTATTTGCCATTTTCAAGGTCAAAGCCCGCACGGGTCCAGCTTTGAATGCCGCCTTTAAGGTTACTAACGGAGCAATCGACGTGGGGCAGAACAGCATTGGCTGCCCCAAAGGAACGCTGACCGACGGCACAGACAAAGACCAGGTCGGTATCGCTTTCATCGGTCAGGTCGACCAACGCCGGGATATCGAAGTTCGAGGTCGGGATATTGATCGCGGTTTCAATATGGCCGGTTGCGAATTCCTCGGCTTCGCGGACATCAATAATGGTGACGGCTTCTTCGCCGATCAGTCGATCAAGTTCATGTGGTTCGATAAACTGTACGGTTTCGTCGCTCATTGTGAAGTCCTTTGGTGGCTTTTGCGGCCCGATCCTGCCCACCTGTGATAGCTGTCGGCTTGCGGATTTTGCAAATGCAAAATATTTTTGTGCAAGGCTGTGGGAATGAAAGCGGCATCAAAGCTGGACGAGCGGTCACTTACATGTGAACATGAACACACGATTTTACGATGTTCGACAGAAGTATCGTCTTGCGAAATCAGTTCGTTATTCCCACGTCTGAATAACAGGGCAAATTGCCTCGGCAGGCTCAAAGGTCACTTTGAAATTCATTCGACAGAAGCCTGCCCCGACACATTGATGGTCGGTTTGTTGGTCGCCGCAACGGGACCCAAAAAGAGTCTGATCAAGACTGCACTACGGCGCTGACGCCGCAACTGCACAATCGAATTTTCACACGTTTGGCATGATCCGCCAGAGATTAACCGCGAACGCCATTTGTTAATTCATGACCGTCTGGCGGAGTCCCTTCACAGGAGACCTGCCGACGCCACCAGATCAGGATCGGGTTCGTCCCATCCGTGCAAAAGCAAAACGCAAAAATTGCGCAAAAACAGGATTGAGACAGGAAACGTAAGTTTGACAGTGCGATAACGTTTGAAAGGAGACCGCGCCATGGCTGAGAAGGATATCTTCGAGCTGTATGCGGAAGGCTATGACGGAAAGCAGGAAACTGAACTGACCATCCGCGATTACCTTAATTTGTGTCGCGAAGACCCAAGTGCCTATGCCTCTGCCGCTGAACGCATGATCAAAGCGATTGGCGAGCCGGAACTGATCGACACCTCGACAGACTCCCGACTTGGCCGCATTTTCCTGAACCGAACCATCAAACGTTATCCCGCCTTTGAAGATTTCTTTGGCATGGAAGAAACCATCGAACGCATTGTCGGTTTCTTCAAATATGCCGCCCAGGGTTTGGAAGAACGCAAACAGGTTCTTTATCTTCTCGGCCCGGTTGGCGGGGGTAAAAGTTCCCTTGCCGAACGGCTGAAAGAGCTGATGGAACGTGAACCGATTTACGTTCTGAAGGCCGGCGATGAAATCAGCCCGGTGTTTGAAAGCCCGCTTGGCCTGTTTAACCCGGCAAAGATGGGCGATGCGATCGAAGACAAATACGGCATTCCCAAACGCCGCCTGACGGGGCTTATGTCGCCATGGGCGGTCAAGCGCCTTGACGAGTTTGGCGGGGATCTTACCAAGTTTTCGGTCGTTAAACTGATCCCGTCGCGCCTGCGCCAGATCGCGATTGCCAAGACCGAACCAGGTGATGAGAACAACCAGGATATCTCGTCGCTTGTTGGTAAGGTCGATATCCGCAAGCTAGAATATTTCAGCCAGAACGACCCGGATGCGTATAGCTATTCGGGTGGCCTGAACCGCGCCAACCAGGGCATTCTTGAATTTGTCGAGATGTTCAAGGCACCGATCAAGATGCTGCACCCGTTGCTGACCGCCACACAGGAAAGCAACTATATCGGCACGGAAAACCTTGGTGCCATTCCGTTCCAGGGTTTGATCCTTGCCCACTCGAACGAGGCAGAGTGGCAGACATTCAAGGCCAACAAAAACAACGAGGCCTTCATTGACCGAATTTCCGTGATCAAGGTGCCCTATTGCCTGCGCGTCACCGAAGAAACCATGATTTACGACAAGCTGTTGCAGGGATCAGAGCTTGAACACGGGTCCTGCGCGCCGGGCACCCTTAAAATGCTGGCACAGTTTTCCGTACTCTCGCGTCTGCAGGAACATGAGAACTCCAACCTGTATTCCAAGATGCGGGTCTATGACGGCGAGACATTGAAGGATGTCGATCCCAAGGCGAAATCCATGCAGGAATACCGCGATACTGCCGGTGTTGACGAAGGCATGGACGGTATTTCAACCCGCTTTGCGTTCAAGGTGCTGTCAGAAACCTTTAACCACGACACCCACGAGGTCGCGGCGGATCCGGTGCATCTGATGTATGTCCTTGAACAGGCCATCCGGCGCGAACAATATCCGGAAGAACGCGAAAAGGCCTATATGGACTTCATCAAGTCCGAACTGGCCCCGCGCTATGCCGAGTTTATCGGGGCGGAAATCCAAAAGGCGTATCTGGAAAGCTATTCCGATTACGGTCAGAACCTGTTTGATCGTTACGTTGCCTATGCCGATGCCTGGATCGAGGATCAGGACTTCAAGGATCCCGATACCGGTCAGCTTCTGGACCGCAAGATCATTGATCAGGAACTGTCGAAAATCGAAAAACCGGCGGGTATCGCCAATCCCAAGGATTTCCGTAACGAGGTCGTTAAGTTCGCCCTGCGTGCACGTGCCAATAACAAGGGAAAGAACCCGTCCTGGACGTCCTATGAGAAACTGCGCGATGTGATCGAGAAACGCATGTTCAGTCAGGTCGAGGACCTGCTGCCGGTGATTTCGTTCGGCTCGAAGAAAGACAGCGAGACCGAGAAGAAACACAACGAGTTCGTCAAACGCATGATCGATCGCAAATATACCGAACGCCAGACGCGTCGTCTGGTCGAATGGTACATGCGCGTCAATAAGGCCGGTTAAGCTCCCCCCTGTCTTTCCCGGCCCAACCGGGCGGCTTCGTCCCTTGTCCGCCCGGTTACCTCTTCGCCGCAGGATGTGGCCACGGCCCGTTTTATCCGGGTCACATCCTGCGGAACTTCAAGGCGCAAGCGACCTGCACAACGCGCTTTTGAACCGTGCAAGGATGTGACTGCCCATGCTTTATATCGTTGACCGCCGCAAGAACCCGACCGGCAAAAGCCTTGGCAACCGGCAACGTTTCATGCGTCGCGCAAAGGCCCAGATCAAAAAGGCGGTTGAAAGCACCATCCGGTCGCGTGGCATTACCGACATCTCCAGCGGCGACCAGATCACCATTCCCGGCAAAACGTTAAAGGAGCCGGGCTTTCACCACATGGGACGTGGTGGCAACCGCAATTATGTCCTGCCCGGCAACAAGAAATTCGTTCAGGGTGATCGCATTGCCCGCCCGCAAGGCGGCGATAGTGGTTCTGGCGGATCACAAGCCAGCCCCGATGGCGAGGGCGAAGACGAATTCCAGTTCACCCTGACCCGCGACGAGTTCCTTGATATCTTCTTTGAAGATCTTGAACTGCCGGACCTTTTGAAAAAAAGCCTGAAGCAAACCACCGCATTTCGAAATGCGCGTGCGGGCTTTTCGGTTGAAGGCACGCCATCAAACCTTAGCCTTGTGCGCACCATGCGCAATTCACTGGCCCGGCGCATCGGGCTGCGTCGCCCGAAAACGGCCGAAGTCCGCGAACTTGAAGAAAAGATCTCAGCCCTTCAGGCCAAGGCGGAAAAACGCCCGAATGGCAAACTGACCAAAACTGACGAGGATACGCTTCATACCCTGCTGGCTGATCTTGAAGAAGCCAAACGGCGGATGAAGGCGATCCCGTTCATTGATCCGATTGATACCCGGTTTAACCAGTTTCAACAGATCCCCGATCCCAATACACAGGCAGTGATGTTCTGTTTGATGGATGTGTCGGGATCGATGTCCGAACAGATGAAGGAACTGGCCAAGCGGTTCTTCATGTTGCTTCACCTGTTCCTGCACCGCAAATACGAACATGTCGAGGTGGTTTTTATCCGCCATACATCGCGCGCAGCCGAGGTGGACGAGGAAACCTTTTTCTATTCACGTGAAACCGGCGGCACGATTGTTTCCACCGCACTCGAGGAAATGAAAAAGGTGCTGGTGGATCGTTATCCCACTGATCAATGGAACATCTATGCCGCACAGGCTTCCGATGGCGACAACTATTCCAATGACGGGGCAAAGTGCACCGCCCTTCTGGCCCAGGATCTTTTGCCCAAGTGCCAGTATTACGCCTATATCGAAATCACTGACGAGCGCGAGGCCGAGATTTTTGCCGCCGCCGAAGGCGAAACCGCCCTTTGGAAATCCTACGCCCCGCTTGCCAGAGACAATCCGCGCTTTGCGCTTAAACGGGTAACCAAGGCAGCTGACATCTTCCCGGTATTCCGGGAACTGTTTGCCAAAAACCGTGCGGAGGCAGGCCGATGAGCTCCAAGACCAAATCCGCAGACAAATTGCTTTTCACCAGTGCCGACTGGGACTTCGAGACGTTAAAAGCCACCTATGACGCGATTGAGGATATCGCGCTGAATGAGCTTAAGCTTGATGTCTATCCCAATCAGGTCGAGGTGATCACGTCCGAGCAGATGCTGGATGCCTATTCATCGATCGGCATGCCGTTGATGTATCACCACTGGTCGTTTGGCAAACGCTTCGTGCGCGATGATGTCATGTATCGCAAGGGTTATCAGGGGCTGGCCTATGAGATCGTGATCAATTCCAACCCGTGCATTTCCTATGTGATGGAAGAAAACACCATCGTCATGCAGGCGCTGGTGATCGCGCATGCGGCGTTTGGCCATAACCATTTCTTCAAGAACAACTATCTGTTCAAGCAATGGACGGATGCCGACGGCATTCTGGATTATCTGCAATTTGCCAAAAGCTATATCGCCAAGTGTGAAGATCGATACGGCTTTGACGCGGTTGAACGCATTCTCGATGCGGCGCACGCCCTGATGGATCAGGGGGTGAACCGTTATTCCCGGCCGGAAAAACCCAACTTGGCGGCCGAGTTAAAGCGTGAACGTGAACGCGCCAAGTATGAAGACGAGACCTACAACGATCTGTGGCGCACCCTGCCCCAGCCTGATCAGGGTGATCAGGACATGGACGAGCTTAAACGCAAGATGCGGGTCGAGGAACGCCGCGCCCAATTCGGCTTGCCGGAAGAAAACCTGCTTTATTTCCTCGAAAAGAATGCCCCGACATTGCAAGCGTGGGAGCGTGAGATTTTGCGCATTGTGCGCAATATCGGGCAGTATTTCTATCCGCAGAAACAGACCAAGATGATGAATGAAGGCTGCGCGTGCTATGTGCATTACGCCATCATGAATAGTCTGTATGACAAGGGCGTGATTTCCGAAGGCGCTATGATGGAATTCATCGATTACCATTCGCGCGTCGTGTTTCAGGCCGAATATGACGATCAACGCTATTCGGGTTTCAACCCCTATGCGCTTGGCTTTGCGATGATGCAGGACATCCACCGCATCTGCGTGGATCCGACCGAGGAAGACCATAAATGGTTCCCCGATATTGCCGGGAACAATGAGCCGGTCGAGACCCTTAAGGAAGCGTGGGCGCATTACCGGGATGAAAGCTTTATCCTGCAATTCCTGTCGCCCAAGGTCATGCGCGATATGCGGATGTTCATGATCGATGATCTCAGTTCATCACCACACCTCGAAGTCGCGGCCATCCATGATGATAATGGGTATCGCAAGGTGCGCCGGTCCTTGGCCCGCATGCATGACATTTCTGTGCGCGAGCCCGACATGCAGGTGGTCGATGTCGATATCCGTGGCAACCGTCAGCTTTACATTCAGCATACCGAACATGAAGGCATCCGCCTTGAAAAGTCGGAAGCGGAAATGACGCTGGGCTATATCGGGCAGCTGTGGGGCTATGGCGTTACCTTGCAGGCCGTCGACTATGAAAGCGGCGAAATCCTGCATGAGGTGAATTACACACCGGATGATCTGGTCGGCAACTAGCCACGACCTTCCGACACAAAACAAAACCTTTGAAATCCGCGCCCCAAATGGGTGCGGATTTTTTATTTCGTGTTTGGAAAAAGCCGAACCGATCAGGCGAGGGATAATGATTTCATTAAGTTGCCTGTTATTCCCTCCGCCCGGACTTCCGTCTTCATCGAACCATCATGCATTATCGAGCAACTCCGAATTGATAGATCGGTCAATTGCGGTACAATAGCATCACGGGAGTTTGAAAGAATAATCGTTCCAAATCAGGCGTCTGTGACGGTTGGCACATCGCTTTGGCGGCCAAGCTTTTATCTTTCCGATGTAATCAGCCCCACCCTAATGGGGTACAAGAATAATACTGAGCATCTGCCGCGCCGGGGGACCGCATTCCGGCACGTTGAGGGAGACCACATTATGATCACGCGTCGCGGACTCTTGAAAGGGTCGGCTGCAGCGACCGTTGCTGCAGGCATTGCGCCAATGCCCTGGCTTGTTTCGCCATCGAATGCGATGGAAACAATCGCAAGCCAATCCCCCATCGGCATCACAGACGATTTGCCCAACCCGATGGAAATCCATTCGGTTGATGGGCGCCTGAAAGCCGATTTCTTCATGGATGCCAGCGACTATTCGCTGCCAAGCGGGCCGGCCAAGCTTCGCATTTTCAACGCATCCATTCCCGGCCCGACCATTCGCATGAAACCCGGCGACACATTGGAACTGGCATTTGAAAACCGCATGCCGCCCAACAAGGATGCCGGCGAGGACGTGGTCACGAATGTGCCCAACCGGTTTAACACCACCAATGTCCATTATCACGGCTTCCATGTCAGCCCGCGCGGCAACAGCGATAACGTCTATTTGCAGATAGAACCGGGGCAGAGCTTTAACTATGTCGTGAAGTTGCCGGTTGATCACCCGGCGGGCAATTACTGGTATCACCCGCATCGCCACGGATCGGTTTCGGCACAGGTCGCATCGGGTGCGGCAGGCATGGCGATCATTGGTGGCACGCTTGACGAAGTACCAGAAATCGCTGCTGCACTTGAACGCGTTCTTGTGCTTCAGGCACCGATCCCGGGCATTGACGGATTGCTTGAAAGTGAAAAGCCGATCTGGCCGCTGGATGCCTAACGCGACTTCCTTGTGAATGGTCAATACCGCCCGAAAATCTATATCCGCGAGGGCGAAGTTCAGCATTGGCGATTACTGAACGCGGGCGACGCGCAGTTCATTCCGTTGCGCGCAGATGGCATGGAAATGCATCTGATTGGTCTGGATGGCAACCCGTTGCCCAAGGCCGAGGAAACCGAAGAATTCCTGCTGGCACCGGGCAACCGCGCGAACCTTTTGATCAAGGGTGTTAAAACCGGCACCTATGCGTTGCGCCGCCCAGCCTTCATGCAGGGCAAGGCCAGCCTGCCCGAAGAACATCTTGCCGATATCATCGTGATTGCGGCCGATGATCCGCGTGTTGGCAAGGATGTCAAATTCGGCAAATCAATTCCGACGGGGGATTTGCCCAAGAACGAGATTCTGACCGACATCACCGATGACGAAGTCACCAACAGGCGCAAGTTCGTTCTGGGTGTGAAGGATGTGTCAGGCTTCTTTGACGACACCGAATTTACCATCAACGGTCAGGGATTTGATCCAAGGCGTGATGACGTTGTCGCCAAACTGGGCGCGGTCGAGGAATGGACGCTGATCAACACCACCCCCTTCCCCCATCCATTGCATATCCACGTGAACCCGTTTCAGGTCGTCTCGATCAATGGCGAACCGGATGAACGCAAACCCTGGATGGACACCATTGCCGTTCCGGCGGCGGGAACCGTGACGTTCCGCACCCGCTTTGTCGATTTTACCGGCCGCTACGTTATGCATTGCCACATCCTGCCGCATGAAGACACCGGCATGATGATCAACGTCAATATCGAGGTATGATGATGCGATCCTTTGCACACACCGCCAGCTTCACCGCGGCCATCATGATCGCATGGTCCGCCTTTTCCGTGACAGATGCCAAGGCCGATGATGCCAAACCCGATGCGATGCCAACCGCGGCTTCGCAATGCCTTTCGTGTCACGGCACCAACGGCAACCCGGCCCTTAAGGATGTTCCGATCTTGTTGGGTCAACAGCCGCTTTATCTTGAAAACGCCATTCGCGCCTATCAGGAAGGTCGCCGCACCGGCGGCCAGGCGCTTGTCATGCATGAAATCGTCAAAGACCTGAGCAATGCGGACATCAAAGCCATCGCCACCTGGTTCGGAGGAACACAATAATGAAACGTCTTATGCTTCCTGCACTTGCCGGTCTGATGATGGCCGCCCCGATGATGCACGCATCGGCAGATGAGTTGATTTATCTGACCGATGACAAGGGCACCGAGATTTTCATGGATGCCGAATTTACCGGCCCCTATTTCGAACTGGCGAGCTACCTTGAAAGCGAACACATCCTGACGTTCTGTGGCCCGGCCAGTATTGCCGCGACCATGAACAGTCTGGGTGTCGAACGCCCACAGCCCTATCGCCTGTATCCGTGGGGCCTGTTTACCCAGGAAACGGTGTTCACCCCGGAAAACCAGAAGGTCAAATCCTATGCCATGGTGGAGCATGATGGCCTGATCCTGAGCCAGATTGCCACCTTCTTTGAAAATCTGGGTGTGAAGGCAAAATACCATCACGCCAACAACTTTGATGAAGCATGGCTGCGCGACACCATCAAGGCCGCACTTGCCGACCCGAACATGCGACTGGTGGCGAACTATTCGCGTAAGCCGATCGGCCAGGTCGGTGACGGGCACGTTTCGCCGATTGCCGCCTATGACGAGGATACCGACCGCGTACTCGTTCTTGATGTTGCCAAATACAAATACCCGCCGGTCTGGATGACCATCGAAGACCTGCGCACCGCCATGGCAACGATTGATAGCGGATCGAACAAGGCGCGCGGCCTTGTCGTGGTAAGCAAATGAAGATTTCACGACGCGCCCTTTTAGGGTCAATCTCGTTGTTGCCACTGGCCCCCGCTGCCACCCGTGCACAGGCACTGGGCAGCAATGCGGTGTTCTATGACATTGTGCGTCAGATTGGCGGCATTCCCGATATTTCGGATCATCTTCTTGATGCTGCCAATGACGAGTTCATTACGACTTACGGTGCTGCGGCCCAGCGTGAATTCGTTTATGCGCTGCGTACCGGTGCGATTGCCGAACGCATCAAACAAGCCAGCCCGGAAATTCAGGAACAGGCAGCCTTCGTTGCCCGTCTGCTTTATACCGGCGAAGTGATGCGCGATGGCGCCTATAAGGCGATCTATTACCCCTGGTGCCTTGGTTGGAAATCCCTGACCTTTGCCACCGCACCGGGAACCTGTGGCGGCCCGGCCTTTGGTCATTGGGCGCACCATCCGGTCACGGGGGATATGTGATGGAAGCAACCGTTGTCATTATCGGATCGGGCATGGCCGGATCGCATCTGGCCTATAGCCTTGTGCAAAAGGGCATCGATGTCATCATGCTCGAAGCAGGACCGAAACGCTCCCGCGCCGAGAACCTGAAAACCTTCTATGAAAACCCGGTCAAGGGACCGCAGTCGCCGTATCCGTCAGAGCCCTATGCACCGCATCCCGAAGACGGGAAGTATAACGACTTCTACGTTCAGGGCGGCCCAGATCAGTTTATCGGTGCCTATCTGCGTTTGTTTGGCGGCACGACCTGGCACTGGACCGGCTTTGCCGACCGGTTGCGTCCGCATGACTTTACCATGAAGTCGACCTATGGCGTGTCACGCGATTGGCCGATCAATTACGACCTGCTGGTTCCCTATTACATCGAAGCTGAAAAACGCTGGGGTGTTGCGGGGGATCCGAATTATCCGTGGGGCGCCCCGCGCGATGGCGCCCCTTATCAGATGCCACCAATCCCGATGAGCTATATGGACCAGAAGGTCACCGAGGCACTGGATAAACTGGGCCTGCATTCTGCACCGTTTTCCCATGCCCGCAATTCCGAGATTTATGACAAACGCCCGGTTTGTTGCGGCAACAATACCTGTGTGCCGATCTGCCCGATTGGCGCGAAATATGATGCATCGGTTCACGCCCAAAAGGCCGAGGACCTTGGTGTCCGGGTTGAGACCGAAGCACTGGTCACCTTTGTCGAGGTTGGTGACGATCAAAAGATCAGCCGTGTGAAGGTCCGCAAACCTGACGGGTCGGAATTCTGGGTAACGGGGAAATACTTTGCCGTTTGCTGTCATGCGATTGAAAACCCGCGTCTTCTTTTGAACTCGGCACAGGACAACGCCCCCAAGGGTGTTGCCAACAGTTCCGATGCGGTCGGACGTAATCTTTTGACGCAAGCCAACCAGGACAGCTGGGGCATGCTTGATGAGCAAATCTTCCCCTATCGCGGTCCACAACAGACCGGTGGTCTGGTGGAACTGCGCGATGGTGAATTCCGATCCGATTATGCAGCCGTGGGCACCAGCTTCATGAATGATGGATGGTCGGGCAATTCCGATGCCACCAATCTGGCAAAGGATCTGATTAAAAAGGGTATGGTTGGTCAGGAACTGGCCAATGCAATCAATGATCAGATTTCCCGGCATCTGCGGTTAAACAGCTCGGCCGAGGTTTTGGCGAACTGGAACAACCGGGTCGAGCTTGCCGATGAAAAGGACAGCTCGGGCATTCCGCGCCCGAAGGTGACCTTTACCCTTGATGACTACACCAAAAAGGGATTGGCAAATGCGCTCGAGGTCAATCGCAAGATCTTTGCCACCCTTGGTGTGGCCGACATGCAGACCGATAAACCGTATCTGTCGAATGCGATTATTGGTGGAACCACCATCATGGGCTCGGACCCGAAAACATCGGTCGTGAATGCGGATCTTGTCGCGCATGATCACAGCAATCTTTATATTCTGGGATCAAGTTCGCATGTAACAACACCGGTCAATGCCCCGTCCTTGACCATTGCCGCACTGGCGATCCGTGCGGCTGATCATATGGCCGATGCATTGACCAAATGAATACACCACTCAAACAACTGATCCTGATCGAAACAGGGCTTCTTGCCCTGTTCGTTCTTCTGGGCAACGGAATGCGATCTGTCGCAACCATGACCGTTTCCGTCTCCCAGGGTGAGTTTGCAAGCTTCCTGAACATTTCGGTCGAACGCACCGATATCCTGATTGAAGTCCTGATTGGCGGTGCTGTCATGGCACTCGCCATCGCGCCCTTTGTGATCAACAGTCACACGGCGCGCAAGGTCTGCCTTGCCACCGCCATCCTTGCCAGTGCCAGCTATGCCGCTGTCGGGCTGACCATGCACTGGGACCCGGCTCTTTCCGTGCGCGAGATCATCGTTCTGGCCAGTTTCTGCATGGGTGGCTTTGCGATTTCGTTCTTTGCCCCGCTGGCACAGCTTGCGATTAGCCAGGCCAAGACGGATCGCGAAAAATCGATGCTGACGACGGTGTGGACCGCCGCCCAGCCGATGGCGTTTCTGATTGCGCCACAACTGGTTAAATATGTCGCCTTTGATGTCGGCACCGGGAATTACTTCCTGATCCTGGCCGTGATGCCGATCCTGTTCTTGTTGATCATGCCGATGGTGATGGGCACCGCCGATGGGGCTGCCGCGTCAACAACCACTGGCAATAGCGGCACAAAACAGGCGCCGAACTGGAAACTGATCGGTCTGTTTCTTTCGGTTGTCATCATTTTTGAAGCATGGACAACCGCCAACAGCTTCCTTGGCGTGGAAAGCCTGACAGGGCTTGGCCTGATGTCGGTTTTCCTGGTTCTGTCGGCCGTTTTGTATTTCAGTGTGAAATCGGCACTGCCGCACGACACCAAATTGCCGTCTGATGCGATTTTCCTGTTGGTGGTGTTATTCATCCTCGAAATCCCGACCACCGGTGTTTACGACACCGCATATCTTGTGCGGCATCTGTGCTCGTCAGAATTGATTGATGATCGCGCGACCCTTGGCGCGGCCAGCCAGGTGATCATGGTGTTTGCCGCCGGGGCCCTGATTGCACGTAATCCGATCTGGCGCGAACGACTTTGGCTGCTTGCCATTCCGTGTCTGATCGTTGCATCGGTTGCGACGATATTTTACCCCTACCCCGCAACGGATGCCGCCCTGTTCTATTGGACCAAGATGCTTTCAAGCATCGGGATCGGGATTGCCACGACAATTGTGGTTAGTGCTGTGATCGCATCGGCCAATGGTAACAAGCTGATCACCCTGGCCCCGGCCTTCGTCATCATGTTTGGTACAGAAGTCGGGATCGAGATCCTTGAAATCACGTTCCAGATTTCAAAATTGGCGGGGCTTGGCGTCACAGCCGCCTATCAGATGGTTTTTGTCGTGCAGGTAAGTGCTGTGTTGTTGGCCACCACGCTCATGGCGTGGCGCTGGCTTGCACCGAAAACACAAAAAACTTCTGCCGCCTGACGCAGGGATTCCATCGTCATTGCTACGCGTGACGCCCGATAACGTACTTGCCGGGAATTCAGCCATTACAAAACTTTGCTAATTGAAGCCAAGCCCGAGTTTGTTCGCAATCCGGCACCCGTGACCCTTTCAAAGGCATCGGCAAGACACAATATCAATTGATGGTCGCCATGCTTATTTCTCCGGGGGCTCTAGGAGCAACAGATTGCAAAACCGCTTTTGGGTATTGCTGATATCTGCCGTCATGTTTTCATTTACCGCCCCACCCGCAAGGGGCGAAGAAATCGTGCGCATGGCCTTCCCGACCGGTGCGGTTGAGTTTTTCAAATACGAGTTCGGTGTTATCGAGCTTGCCCTTGACCATGCCGACGGCGATTTTCGGCTTGTGATCGAAGAATTCGAGGGCATGACGCAGGCGCGCATCGGCTCGATGATGCAAGAGGAAAAGGTGGATGTGATGTTCACCGGTTACAGCCTCGAGCGAGAAGCAATGTTCTTGCAAGTTGACGTTCCGATGACGCGAGGCTTGCTGGGATATCGTGCTTTCATCACGCATAAGGAAAACATCCCGGCTCTTAGTCAGGCAGCTTCTCTGGAACAATTGAAAAAATTCTGCATTGGCACCGGGTCAGATTGGCCGGATGCCAGCATCATGGAAAAAAGCGGCTTTTGCGTTGATCGCGCACCACGTGATCAGCTTTGGCCGATGGTCGCCAATAAAAGATTTGATCTTCTCAGCCGTGCGGTGCACGAGGGCTATCGCGAAATTGATGTTATCAGCCGGGAATATCCCAACGTCGTTCTCAGCCCGTCACCGGTTCTGGCGTATCCGTTTGATCTGTTCATTTACGTGAACCGCAATAATGAACGACTGCATGCGATTTTGACGCAGGGACTTTCGCGGGCCTATAGCACTGGCGACTTCATGCGACACTTTTTGTCGAACCCGCATATTCGTCAGGCGCTCGAAACACTGAAGGATCCTGACACCCAGATTATCCAGATTGAAAATCCGGATATGAGCCAAAAGTCGCGCGACATTGACCCCGCACTTTGGGAAAATATCGTGCGCCGCAATTATGATGATGACTTTGGCTATGAACCCAGAGATGAGATGTAAATCCGATATTTATCAATACGATATCTGATTTACTGCATATGCAGATTTTTCGTTCTCAAAACGGAATAATCTTATTTGGATCAGGCAATGATCCTTAATTGGCTTAATGTTCCAGCCAGTATCGGTGAATGTCGGCGCTGTTATTCTCTGTCATTTCCGGGTTACCAAGATCAATTATCCGCAAATCTGGATGGTCTTGCAGGAACCGGGTTGCATAGGCAATTCCGGGATGTGCCTGAAAATATTTGTCGATCGCGCCGTTTTCTGTCGCCGCCTGAAACCCTTGTTCGATCAGGTCATGAAGGGGTTTGCTGTCGCGGCGAACATAAAAATAGAAATCATACGGATAGCGCACCAACAGGTTCTGATAAACCATCAGGCCATGTTGACTGAGCAAGTTCATGACGCTCTCTGTTCTGAGCTCATGAAGTGCCAAGTGCATGACATCGAACCGCCCGTTTTCAAGCATGGTATAAAGATTGTGCCCCGGCCCACCAACCACACACAGACCAGCATGTTCGAGAATGAGGGTATCAACCCAGGAGTTCCCGGACCCGATGCAGACACTTTTCAAATCATCATGGCTTGCCACGTCATCAAGCGTTTCAAATGTGTCCTCACGAGTGATGAATAACCGATATCCTTGCAAACCCTTGGTGAGCGGATAATCGATTTGCAGCAAATCAGCCTCGGCTTCGCGGCTATACCCGGCAAGGAGAACATTAACCTGACCATCATCAAGCATGTTGAACATCCGCTTTTGCGACAGACCTTCCAGGGAAATAATTTCAAGGCTGTGATCACCGGGCGCGTATTGCAATGCCAGTTCAAGCAAACCGGACTCAAAGGCAAAATGCGTTTCGCGACCAGCCGGCAAGGGCAGTGTAAGTGTTTCGGCGGCAACGGGCCGAAACAGCATCACGGGAAGGACAACCAACCCGCACAAACATCTGAAAAATGAAACCATTCCGCCTACAACTATTCCCCGAAGTATCAGAAGCTTACCCTTGTTGTTTCAGGTGGGGATTGCTGCGTCTGGAAACACCCCTTCTGGTATGGAAACACCTGAATCAGAATTGAGTTTCATAGAAACCGCTGATCAGCAGCGTTCATTTTGTCGGTCCCGGTCGTTTCCTCTTGACGATTTGTTATGTTATATCATAACAACACATATCGAATATCAAACCCATTGCAAACCGGATCACCCACATGCCTTCCTTGCGCCGAGCCCTCCGTCACGTTCTTTTTGCCGCCCCGATCCTTGTTGCCGCCCCGCTGACCGCGGCCGCCCATGGCGACGATGCCCCGAAAGTCGTGACCTCGATCAAGCCGATCCACGGCATCACGAGTGCTATCATGAAAGACATCGGGGAGCCGGTTTTGCTGATCGATGGCGCATCTTCACCACATACCTATTCTTTGCGGCCGAGTGAGGCGCGTGCGCTAAACGATGCCGATCTGGTGATCTATGTTTCGCATGCGCTGGAAGGCTTCCTTGAAAAGCCGCTTGAAAGTCTTTCGGGCCATAGCCATCAGCTTGAACTGGTTTCCCTGTCGCAACTGTCACTGCGCAATATGCGCGAAGGCGGCACGTGGGAAGGTCACATGCATGATCATGAGGAGCATGACAATCACGACGACCATGCCCGAGATGATGACCATGATCACGACCACGAAGCCGAACACGATCAGGCGGCACATGATGATCATGATCACGACCATGTGGCCGAACATGAAAAACATGACGATGACGACCACCATGATGGCGTCGAACATCATGAACATGACGGTATCGACACGCATATCTGGATGGATCCGGCCAATGGCGCGGCCATCGCGATTGCCATCGCCGATGAACTGGCCGAGATTGACCCCGAACATGCCGACGACTATCGCGCAAACCTGCAGACACTACTTGCAAGCCTGACCAACCTTGGTAATGATCTCCGGGCAAAAGTTGCACCGGTCCAGGACAAGCCCTATGTGGTATTCCATGATGCCTACCAGTATCTCGAAGCCGGCCTTGGCCTGAACGCGGTCGGATCGATTACAGTTTCGCCAGATCAAAAGCCCGGAGCCAAACGCCTTCATGAAATCGAAGACAAAATCCATGATACCGGCGCTGTCTGCATATTTGCCGAACCGCAATTCCGCCCGGCAATCGTTCAGGCCGTCGTGTCTGACACTGGCATCCGGACCGGCACGCTTGACCCGCTTGGCTTTGACATTGCTGCGGGACCGACTGCCTATCAGGAAATTCTCGCACAAAATGTCGACGCACTTATCGATTGCCTTGGCGACGCTTCGTAAGCGCACCGCAATGATTTTGGTTGCCGGCATGACGATGCTGGCAACCGCCCCTTCGGCATTTGCGCATCCACATGTCTGGATCGACGCGAATGCCGAATTCGTTTTTGAGAACGACAAGATTACCGCCATTCGCGTGCGCTGGCTGTTTGACGATCTGTTTAGCATGACCATGATCGACGAGTTCGACAAAAACCACGACACCCGGTTCTTTGACGAAGAAAACACCGCTGTGCATGACAATGCCTTTGCAGCCCTTTCCGAGTTTTCCTGGCTGACCCATCTGCGCAAGGACGAAGAACTGGTATCCTTTGCCGGTGCGACTGATTTTGTTGCCGATATCACCGATGACCGCCGGGTCAGCTATGACTTCAAGCTGATGCTCGAAACACCACTTGATCCGATCAAGGATGCCATCAGCCTGTCGGTCTATGATGCCGAATACTATATCGATGTCGCCTACACACAGGTCGATCCCGTCCTGTTTGCAGGGGCCAAAAACCTGTCCTGCCATTTCGAGATGAGCGAAGATGAAAAGAACCGCATCTATTTTGACCTGGTCGCGCCAATCCGTGCCGATGTTGTTTGCGCGGCCAAGGTGGCAGATGGCAGCAGTTCTGGCGGCCTTGCTCCTGGCGATTTCGTTCTCGTCGAATAATCCGGCAGCCGCACAATCATCAAACCTTCTGGGTCGCGGGGCAGCTGATAACCCCCAAAGCAGTCCTGCTCCCAATCCCGATGCCGACAACGTCGAAGACAGCCTGATTGCCCTGCCCGACTGGCTTTCAGACCTTATTGGCCAAACGGTGATCATTCAGACCAAACTCAATCGTGAAATCACCGCGACGCTGCGCGAAGCCAAGGACGGTGACAGCTTCTGGCCGGGCCTTGTCATTATTGCCCTGTCGTTTGGCTATGGCGTCTTTCACGCGGCGGGCCCCGGTCATGGCAAGATGATCACCACCACCTATTTCCTGTCGCGCGATGCGGGATGGAAACAGGGTGTGGCGATGGGTAGCCTGATTGCCGCCGTTCAGGCAGTTTCGGCCATCGTCATGGTCGGGGGACTGACCCTGATCCTTAACCTCGGCCCGGCAGCGGTCACCAAGAACGGCCTGATCATGGAGGCAGTTTCATACGCCCTGATTGCCGCGTTGGGCGCAGTGATGGCGCTTCGTATCCTGCAAGGCCGTGATGATTGTTGCGATCACCACGGACCGGGCGAGCATCATCACCATCATGTACATTATCATAGTCACGACCATGACCACAGCCACCACCTCACCCATCACGATGCCCCGGCTGTTCAATCCAACTGGCAGATGATCTCAACCGGTGTTGTCGCAGGATTGCGCCCCTGTACCGGATCGATCCTTGTTCTGCTGTTTACCTTGGCCAATGGCATGTTTCTGATTGGTATCGGGGCTGCCTTTGCCATGGCGCTTGGGGTTGCGATTACCATCAGCCTGATCGGACTGGCCGCCATCGGCATTCGCACAGGCACTCAGTATCTGTTCAGCGTTTCGGAAACATCGTCGGGTATCATTCGCCGCACGGTCGGCTTTACCGGGGCTGCAATCATTACCCTGTTTGGTGTGATGCTGTTGCTGGCGTCGGCCCGCCAACTGGGCTGGTTGTAATCAGGATTTATAGGCCGCCGGGATGCTGTCTGACGCCTTGATCAGGGCATCCATCACCATGCGGACACCGGGCGAACGCCGCATATCAGGATGCACCACCAACCAGACCGGCTTGCTGAGTTCGGCCAGGCTGTCATCCGCCACCACTTCCAGTCGGTCATCTTCATCTGCCATATATCTCGGCAACAAACCCAGTCCGTGACCGGCGGCAACAAAGGCCTGCACCGTTGCGGTATCATCGGCCTTTATGCGTACTGGCAATTCTTTATCCAGCGTATCCCAAACCCAGCCTTGCTGATAATCACCGAATGTGTTGCGACCATCAGCACAAAATTCCCATTTTTCCTTGGGGACACGCTCTGTATAGCCCTTTGCCGCGTAAACCGCATAACGTAACTCGACCAGCTTTCTGACAATCAGGCCACTTTGATCAGGACGTACCATGCGCACAGCAACGTCCGCTTCACGCCGGGCCAGATTGGCAACGACGCTTGATCCCAGGATTTCATATTCAAGATTTTTCTGATCGCGCAGCAGTTCTGCCAAGCGCGGGGCAAACAGCAATCGTCCGGCACTTGGCGGGACCGCGATCTTGACAACACCATGAGCGGTTTCATCGCCGTGCGCCTGACGTTCGAACACCAAAACATCGTCTTCGATCCGCAACGCGGCAGGCATAAGATTTTCGCCAGCCTCGGTCAGTTTCCAGCCTGTTGCCAGCCGATCAAAAAGATGTGCACCAAGATCTGCTTCAAGGGCCTCGATCCTTCGCGAAACCGTTGTGTGGTCCTTGCCAAGACACCTTGCCGCACCGGACAAGGTTCCTTCCTTTGCCACCGCAACAAAGAAACGCAAATCATTCCAGTTCATTGGCTCCATCCCGGCACGGCTTTTAGAAATAGATAGCCTGCGCAACGCCGAAAACGATGCTTCGCCATTGCGCAAATCTGCACAACTGTAGCGCATTTTATCGGAATTCATTTGTGTTTTTGCGCATGGCAACCTTGTCGACATCACAAAGCCCACACGATCAAGGAGCATCAAAATGGCTGTCTTAAACCATATCAAATGTCATCCCGTCGTTGGTCCCCTGTCGAACACGTCATCGTCGGAGATACGCGCACAAAACCCCAGTTTCCCTGCCTCGCGCCGCCACACCACAGAGGGTTTGCATGCGATCATCCCGACGATCCTCGATACACTGATTACCGCATACAAGCACTATCAGGGTCGGAATGCGCTAAATAAGCTCAGCGATGATCAACTGCGTGACATCGGTCTTGAACGCACACGTGACGGATACGCAACACGCGACTGGTATTGATTTTCTTCAATACCGCCCCCCGAACATCAAAGCGGCCCCGGCTCCAAACAGAACCGTTGGCAATCGACACGCTTTGATGCTGCTAACTTGGGAATACGACTATTGCCAAGTTGGTCAATGCCTCCCTCAAGGCAGACAAAGGCCCCTGCAATGCGGGGGCCTTTTGTTCATAGTTCGAAATTGCTCGGACTTGAGTTTGTCGATAACGGTATTAGCTGTTTCTGCCAATAGGACGCCGGACATGAAAACAGCCCGCAAGGGGACACTTGCGGGCTGAAAACGATCTCGTCTATTTGGGCAAGATGGTCGTCTCTGCCCTACTGAGCAGATACAACTTTCATCACCAGTTTTCCGTCCTGCTTGATCGGGCCGTCTTCCTTGGCGCCCAGGGTGTATTCGAAGACGCCCGTTTTCATGCCACCGGCTTCGGAATGCACCATCAGCATCAACATTTCGCCGGACTTTACCGGTTCCTGCAGGATGGCGGATACATCCGTGTTTTCACCCTTTTTAAGCGGTGCATAGCCAACGACCGGTCCCGGCTTCATATCGCTGTTGGTGCGATGGACAACCAGCCAGCCGTTTTCGCCAGCCATGATTTTCGATGCGGTTACCACACCAGCCGAAACATCCTGATCCATGGCTTCGACCATCGGACCCATTGCGTTTGCCGCACCCGCACCACCGAATACAAAGCCGGCACTCAGCATCATTGCCGTGATTACGCCGGTTGCTTTTGCGGTTGCTTTGACTTTGAAGGTCATGTGAAGTCTCCTTTGCTTTTGATCTGGAACGCGCTGTTTTCTGCGCTCGCTCATGTCGTGCGTTTCATCGCACACACAGAAGCTACGCAGCCAAATCAATCGGGTTTCAGCAAAGGTGATTTTTTTTACTGAGCAACGGAAATAAGGCGCCCATGGATCGCAGGACCGGTTGGCTGACCAGTTGGTGAACCGCCTTCGGGCTCAAGGCTGATGCCAAACGTTGCATTGCGCAACATGGCCGGATCAAACCCGCCAAGCTGCTTGGTTGTCGGATTGGCGATGTTTTCAAGCAGGCCAAGCGATTTCGGTTTCGGCCCGGTTTCCTCGGTCACAATCCAGAGCTGATAGGTCTTGCCTTCGGGTACGGTCGCCTCGACCGGTCGAATGGTGACTTCGCGGGTTTCAAGATCAACACTCATGACAAAGGCCGGTTGGGTGTCATCCCGGTGGAAGACGGCAACAAACTGCCCGTTCTGGACCGGGGAATTCAGATCACTTGAAAGCACAACCACAATCAGACTGGCCGCAATCGCCGCAGCCCCCAGCGCACCGGCACGCCAAACGGCCAGTCGACGTTTGAGTTTGGCGAATTCCACCACACCCGGCACGTGCTGGCTGGCGGCTTGGCGCGTGGCCTGTGCGGCACCTTCGATCCGGGCACGAATACCGGCAAACAGATCGCGCGACGGGGAAACCGCATCATAATGGGCATTCAACGGCGACAGGCGCGCTTCCCAGTCGGAAATCGCGCGATCAAGTTCGGGTTCCTGGCTGCGACGTGTTTCAACGGATTGGCGTTGTGCGGGCTCAAGAGTCCCCAACACATATTCCGCCGCCAACATGTCAATATCATCCCGGTCCGTCATGTTCCCAGGCATTCCTTTAATTGTCTCAGGCTGCGATGCAGCCATGTCTTGATCGTTCCGACCGGTTGGGCAAAGCGCTCTGCCAGTTCGGCGCGCGACCAGCCTTCGAGATAGGCCAGCTTTACAATTTGCTGGCGGTCGTCTTCGAGATCGTTCAGGCAATGGTCAAGCTGACGCATCTCGTCTGCAACCGCCATCTGGTCAAATGCAGAGTCCGACGATATCAGCGTTTCAATATCTGCATCCTCGATATCGGCTTCCGGGCGTTGCCGCCGGACGATATCAATCGCCCGGTTGCGGGCAATGGTTGCCATCCATGTGATGATCGAGGCACGACCGGGTTCGAAATCCCCCGCCTTTTGCCAGATACGCACATAGATGTCCTGAAGGGCGTCCTCGCTCTCGGCGCGATTTCTCAAGATACGCAGGACGATGCCGAAAAGTTTCGCTGATGTTGCATTATAAAGCTGTTCGAAGGCATCCGTATTGCCTTCGATCGACTGCCTCAGCAGGTTTTCCAAATCCCGGGTCGATGTCATACCCACCGCCACATGCATACAGCCCGCCAGACGTGCCGCTGTATGAAAGAAACAAATACGGGATCGCGCATGATCCCGAGCCATAAGTCATTACGCAGCCAAGTAGCAACCTGATCAATTTTATTTCAAAGAAAACAACGCGTAGGGTTGCCTTCCGGCATGTCAGGTTTGCCGCTCAGACCTGATATTCCTCGGCGATATTGTTAGCCGCCTTGATCAGGGCATCCATCACAAGACGCACGCCCGGCGATCGGCGCATATCCGGGTGCACCACCATCCACACACTTTCACGGCTGCGGCCTTCGACATCTGCGTGGATCAGTTCGAGTTCATCATCCCGATCACCAAAATAGCGCGGCAAAACGCCGACACCATGCCCGGCCGCAATGAACTGACGCACGGTTTCGGTGTCATCAGCGCGGAACCGACAGGGCAATTCACGATCAAGCACCGTGCGTACCCATTCCCGTTTGGACGCGCCATATGTGGTGTCCTCATAACCACAGAATTCCCAATCCATTTCCGGCACGCGATCCTTGTAACCAACCCCGCCATACAGCCCCACGCCCAGCTCAACCAGTTTGCGGGTTATCAGGCCCGGTTCACGCGGCGTGATCATGCGTACGGCGACATCGGCTTCGCGTCGCGCCAGATTGACGATATTGGCCGCGCCAATGATTTCGAATTCGAGTCCCTTATGCGCCTTGAGCAATCGGGCAAGGCGCGGCGCGAACAATACGCGCCCGGCAACCGGGGGCACGGAAATGCGCACAACCCCGTGGGCGGCTTCATCGCCCTTTGCCTGTCGCTCGAATGTCAGGGCTTCTTCTTCGACTCGTTCGGCCACAGGAACAAGGTTTCGACCCGCTGATGTCAGCTGCCACCCACGTGGCAATCGGTCAAAAAGTTTTGTGCCAAGATCACTTTCGAGCGCCTCGATCCGTCTCGCAACGGTGGTATGTTCTTTACGCAAACGTCGCGCTGCACCGGACAGGCTATTTTCTTCCGCAAGAACAAGGAAGTAGCGTAAATCATTCCAATTCATAGGCGTTATTTGGTCCCTTGGAATCTGTCAAAATCGTCGTGCATTTTTGCACAGTAGCTATGCAAAACAAAGTAGTTCCCGTTTTATTTCGCATATGACATTTTCCGCCCATCGAAAGGCAAATCAACCGTAGATCACAGGAGGCCATCATGGCACACACGGTTTCCGCTGCACCGCAATTCAATGCTGCTACCGACCCGTTCGCGAAACGCATGCCGTTCGGATCGCTTCTGAGCAAGATCGCCAACAAGATCGGTAAGGCACGTGCACCCAAAGCCGCGAGCTACGGTTGGGATTCACTGAGCCATGCTGAACTTGCCGACCTTGGTCTGCAGCGCAAATTCAACGGTTCGACCTGGTATGTTGACCGCATTTCGCGCTAAGGCGTGATCGGGCGCGGCACCGGTATCGCCGCATGGACGACCCTGATAGAAAAAGGGACCCAACCGGGTCCCTTTTTCGCATTTCGGCTTTGGCTACTGAGCCCAAAAATCTCAGCCGCGCAGCGCCTTGACCTTATCGGTGGCTTCCTGCGCAAGTTTGGTGATCTTGCCCCAGTCGCCTGCCTTGACCGCATCCTTGGGCGCAATCCACGAACCACCGACGGTGATGATGTTTGGCAGGGCCAGATAGTCGGCCAGATTGGACAGCGACACACCACCGGTCGGACAGAATGATACCTGCGGGATCGGACCGGAAATTGCTTTGAGCATCGAAACACCACCCTGCTGTTCAGCCGGGAAGAATTTCAGTGTGTCATAACCGTGATCAATCAGGTTCATGATTTCCGACGGCGTTCCGGCACCTGGAAGCAACGGGCACCCGGTATCCTTGGCCGCTTTCAGCAAACCTTCGGTATGGCCGGGCGACACGGCGAAGGCACAGCCGATCTCGGCCATGCGTTCCATCTGTTTGGCATTGATCACAGTGCCGGCACCGGTAATCGCATCGGGCACCTCGGCGATGATGCGCTTGATGCTTTCTTCGGCTGCGGACGAGCGCAGGGTGATTTCAAGTACCGGCAGACCGCCAGCGACAAGCGCCTTGGCCAGCGGCACGGCATCGTTGGCGTCTTCGATCACCAGAACCGGAACGACCGGTGCCTTGGACAGAATTTCACGCGATGAAAGGCTCATTAACTTTCCTCCAGGTTTCGATTACGCCGTTAAAATCTTGGCGCAACCGATCAGGGCCGGGTACTTCGCCGTCATCAGGCGCACCGGCACATCATTCATCAAATCACGGAACCGCCCCTTGGCGATCATGCGCTCCTTAAGCGCGCTTTTCTTCATGTAATCGGTAATGCGCGGGCCAATGCCGCCACCGATAAACACCCCGTCGAAGGCCCCAAGCGTCAAAACCAGATCCCCGGCGACACCGCCAAGGAACATGCAAAACCGTTCCAGCACCTTAAGACACAGGGCATCCCCATCCTTAAGGGCACCATCAACAACCTCGGCCGCTGTTTTGGGTGCGACTTCAAGCCCCTCAATCGCGGCAAGCGCCCGATAGAGGTTTTCAAGCCCCATGCCCGAAAGCACACGTTCGGCAGATACACGATCAAGTTCGCGGCCCAGGAATTTGACGATCTCGTAATCCAGATCATCAATCGCGGGCAGCGACACATGCCCGCCTTCACCCTGTATGGGCAACCATTTGCCTTCGTGTGGTAGCAGCCCCGATACACCAAGCCCGGTCCCTGCCCCGACCACAGCCAATGGCAAACCCGGACGCCCCGGACCATCAAACAGCGTGATCAGGTCTTCCTCGCCCAGATAGGGCACAGACATGGCAAGACCGGTAAAGTCATTGACCACCACCAGCCGATCGAGATTGAATTCGGCCTTGAGTGCCTCCTTGGAGAACACCCACGGATTATTGGTGAACTTGACCGTATCGGCCATGGCGGGGCATGCCACCGCCACAGCAAATTCACGCAAATCCGTGCAGTCGGTTTTCGCCATGAAGTCCCGCATGGCATCGCCGATGGTGGCATAGTCACGCACCGGCAATGTCATGGGTGTATAGGGATCGCCAGCCTCATCCAGCCAGGCAAAGCGGGCATTGGTCCCGCCAATATCACCAACCAGCTGCATTACGCGACTTCAGCCTCCCCCGGGAAGGCCGCAGAGGCGCCAAGTTCAGCCAGACCAACATGTTCGCGGAAGACACCAAACATCTCGCGGCCAAAGCCATCCTGATGTTCGGCCTTATGATCAAAGGTCGCAAAGTCACGCTTGGCCAATTCGGCGTCGGTGACATTGAGCAACAGCTCGCCAGTTTCGGCATCAAGACGGATGATATCGCCATCCTGAACCTTGGCGATCGGGCCGTTCATCATACCTTCCGGCGTCACGTGAATGGCGGCCGGGACCTTGCCCGATGCACCCGACATACGGCCATCGGTGACAAGGGCAACCTTGTAGCCAAGGTCTTGCAGAACACCTAGTGGCGGGGTCAGTTTGTGCAGTTCCGGCATGCCGTTGGCTTTCGGGCCCTGGAAGCGGACAACGCAAACCACATCACGATGCAGTTTGCCTTCCTTGAAGGCATCCATCATTTCTTCCTGCGATGTAAACACCGCCGCCGGTGCTTCGATCACGCGGTTTTCCGGCTTAACAGCCGAAACCTTGATCACGGAACGGCCAAGGTTGCCCGAAAGCATACGCAAACCACCATCGGCACTGAATGCCTTTTCGGTCGGACGCAGGATTTCTTCGTCATGGCTGGTTTCCGGCGCATCACGCCAGGAAAGCTTGCCATTATCCAGATACGGCTCGGTGCCATAGGCCGCCATGCCACCGGTATGAATCGTTTCAAGATCCGGGTGCAAAATACCGTTCTTGAGCAAATCGGAAATCACAAAGCCCATGCCGCCAGCCGCATGGAAGTGGTTCACATCGGCCTGCCCGTTCGGATAAACGCGGCAAAGCAACGGCACAATGCGCGACAGTTCATCGAAATCATCCCAGCGAAGCTCAATCCCAGCCGCACGTGCCATGGCTGGCAGATGCAGGGTATGGTTGGTCGAGCCACCGGTGGCGAGCAAGCCAACAATCCCGTTCACAAACGCCTTTTCATCAAGGATTTTGCCAATCGGGCGATAGTCATTGCCAAGCTTGGTGATGGCAAGCGCACGACGTGCGGCTTCTTCGGTCAGCGCATCGCGCAGATCGGTGTTCGGGTTAACGAACGCCGCCCCCGGAAGATGCAAGCCCATGACTTCCATCAGCATCTGATTGGAGTTTGCCGTGCCATAGAAGGTGCAGGTCCCCGGGCTGTGATAGGACGCGGTTTCGGCTTCAAGCAGTTCCTTGCGGCCAACTTTGCCCTGGGCATAAAGCTGACGGATGCGCGCCTTTTCATTATTCGGCAAGCCTGATGGCATCGGCCCGGCCGGGACAAACACCGCCGGGATATGGCCATAGGAAAGCGCGCCCATGACAAGACCCGGAACGATTTTATCGCAAACACCAAGGTAAAGGGCCGCATCAAACACATCATGCGACAGCGACACGGCTGTGGACATGGCAATGACATCGCGTGAGAAAAGCGACAGCTCCATACCCGGACGGCCTTGCGTCACGCCATCACACATGGCTGGAACACCGCCAGCAACCTGTGCGGTACCACCGGCCTCAAACACGGCCTTTTTGATACGGTCGGGATAAACACCCAACGGCTGATGGGCCGACAGCATATCGTTATAGGACGTGACGATACCAAGGTTCGCGCCGTCTTCGCCGTTAATGCGCTGCTTTTCCGCAGCCCCGCAACCGGCCGAGGCATGGGCAAGGTTGCCACATGACAGGGCGGAGCGATGCGGACGATCAGAGGCCGCTGCCTCGATCTTGGCAAGGTAGGCTTCGCGGGTTGGTTTGGAACGCTCGATAATGCGTTTTGTAATCTGTTCTATTTCACGTTTCATGGGGTTCAGCCTTTCGGGTTCTCGGCGCTCCACCACAGATCGACGGGGACATCGTTCTGTTGCAAGATTGCGCGAACCGGCATCTCTTCGATTTCCGTGCCGTTTTTCGCGGTTTCATAGGTCGACCATTTGGATTGTCCGGTAATATGGATGGCAATGTACCGGGAATTCAGGATGGCGGGCAAAGTCATGCTGATGCGCGGGACCGGGGATACGGTCGGGCGGGCAGCGGCGACCAGTTCGCCATGCTTGGGATAAAGCCCATTACCCAGGGCTTCGGGGGTTGAGGACGGGAAAAGCGATGCAGTATGACCATCATCCCCCATCCCCAAAAATACGATATCAAGCGGCCAGTGCATTTCCGTTCGCAAACGCGCGCTGACGGTTTCAACCGCGTCTTCCGGGCTGTTATCAGATGTCTTCAGCGACACAAAGCGGGCGTTCTGCGCTTCGTTGATAAACAGGTTATCGCGCACCAGCTTCTCATTGGACTGATCATCATCAAGCCCGACCCAGCGATCATCGCCAAGGGTGACAATCACCTTTGACCAGTCAAGGCGCGCCTGTGAAAGGGTTTGAAACAGCGGCTTTGGAAAGCGCCCACCGGCAACCGCAATGCTGGCGTGGCCGCGGGTTGCGATGGCAAATTCCAGACGATCAACGGTTTCCTTGACCATTGCCGCAAGCATTTCATCGCCGCTTTTGAATGTGCGTTCGTTTGTCATGTCTTCTTCCCGAAGTTGGGGTCATGGCGAGTTTGCGCAAGGCCCCGGCACATAAGTACCGGGGTGCACAATGCTAGAACCCGGCCTCTTCGTTCCAGGTCCGGCCATCGCGTTCGATCAGGGCGATGGCAGCAGACGGGCCCCACGTTCCGGCGGTGTATCCCTTGGGCGTGACATGATTGTTCTGCCACGCATCCTGAATGGCGTCGACCCACTGCCAGGCAATATCCTGTTCATCGCGGCGGACAAACAGGGTGTTGTTGCCATCAATCGCATCCAGCAAAAGACGCTCATAGGCATCCGGGCTGCGGCCGCCAAAGGCCTCGGCAAAGGACAGGTTCAATGCCGTCGGGCGCAGACGGACAAGCCCCGGCCCCGGGTTCTTGTTATTGAGCACAAGATGGATACCGTCATCCGGCTGCAGGCGCAGGACCAACTTGTTGGCCTGATAGTTGGTCATGGATTTTGCCAACGGGAAAATCTGGTGCGGGACGTCACGGAACTGAATGACGATTTCCGAATGACGTTTGGGCAACCGTTTGCCCGTACGCAGATAGAACGGAACGCCAGACCAGCGCCAGTTATCAAGTTCGGCCCGGATCGCAACAAAGGTTTCCGTGGTGCTGTCGGTGTTGGCACCTTCCTCTTCGAGGTAACCCGGCACTTCCTTGCCACCCACAGCGCCCTTGCGGTACTGGCCGCGCACGGTGGAGCTATCGATGTTGCTATCATTGATCGGCTGAAGCGCTTTGAGCACTTTGACCTTTTCATCGCGGACCGCGTCCTGATCAAGGACATAGGGCGGTTCCATCGCGACAAGGCACAAAAGCTGCAACATATGGTTCTGCACCATATCGCGCATGGCACCGGCATCGTCATAATAGGACCAGCGCCCCTCAACCCCGACTTCCTCGCCGACCGTGATCTGGACGTGATCGATATGCGCGCTGTTCCACAGCGGCTCGAACATCGCATTGGCAAAGCGCAGGATCATCAGGTTCTGCACCGTTTCCTTGCCAAGATAGTGGTCGATACGGAAAATCTGGTTTTCCTCGAACACTTCACCGATCTGGCCGTTGATTTCGCGGCAACTGTCAAGATCATGACCCAGCGGCTTTTCAAGCACGACACGGGAATTCGGCGTTACCAGACCGGCCTTTTTCAGATTAAAGGCCATGTCGGCAAACAGCGACGGACTGGTCGAGAAATAAAAGACGCGGTCGCGATCAGGCTGATCGGACAGCTTTTCATACAGGACCTTGAACCCGCTTTCATCACCGGCAGAAACCTGCACATAGGCGATGCGGCTGGCGAACTTCGCCCAGGTCTCGGGTTCGAATTCGCCTTTGGGAATGAATTTCTTCCCGGCTTCTTCCAGCTTGGCCCGGAAATCTTCGTCGCTATGTTCGCTGCGCGATGCGCCAAAGATGCGGGTCTCATCATCGAAACGCCCGGTGCGTTCCATTTCATACAGTGCGGGAAAAAGTTTACGTAACGCCAGATCTCCGGTCCCACCGAAAATCACGATATCCGCGATACGATGCTTAAGCCTTTGCCTTTGTTTCATTATGCCCTTAGCCTTCCAACGTTTCCTTCCCGTCGCCAAGGTGGGACCCTGGATCTTGCGATCCTGGCAGACAATCGGGGCACGGCCGATGCCGTGATGCAGAACCGGATTTTCCGATCCCGCCTGTTATTTGTCACCTGACAGGAATATGACACCCGTCTTGATGACCGATGGTCTGTCGCCAAACACCTGACGACCGGAGCATGACGTCCGGCCCTGCTGTGTCCTGATCAGCAAGGCTAATTCGCCACGATCCTTACGCGCACTGTTACACGATCCATGGGGGCAAGACCACTGCGATCACGCGCGATAGAAGACGTTTTACCGAAATCCGGTTTAACCGTAACAGTTTGTTGCAAAACCACTGCAATTACAGCCGGATTTCCTGCATTTTAGGACAGTTGAAACATCGTGCAACAATTTGATTCTGCCGACGCACCCGCCCGCACGATTGAAACAGTTTGGACGATTTGCATTTGGCGCACGGTTTGTTCCAAAAAACGATCTCTTGGACCGGTCCAATCGGCGTTTAATTCCCATCAACCAACGGGAACACAAAAGAACATTGAAACAAGACTCGCGCGGAATCGCTGTTTTCTGCGCCTTTGCGATCTCATTGGCACAAGAAAACCCGTTCTCGTTCCTGTTCTTACCACAACAATGAGAACATTTGTGAACGACATTTAATTTATATATATCATATACTTAATCTAAATTATCCTCGTTTGTTCCAATTTTGTTCTTGCGAGAACAAAATCAGAACAGTATGGTTTCCTCAGACAGATTGAGGAGGACACACCATGCTGAAACTGATCGAGAACCCGACCCGCTTAAACGAGCTTTGCAGCACAGTCGCTGTTGTCGGCAGCACAGGATTTTTCCTGTTTGTGATCGGACTTGGCATGGCACAGACCCTTCGCGGTCTTGTCTAGGAATTCCCAACACACGTTATTTGTGTTTCTGAGGCCCGGACCATAAGCCACCCAGCTTTTGTCCATCACGGGCGTCTGACCGGCAGGCAACCCCGCACCCAAACCCTGTCCCGCCTGTCGGTCAGACCTTCCCTACGCCCGGTCTTCCCCATGGGGCCTCATGGACCGCAATAATGCTTTCCGCATACTCCGCCTACTGGCGCCGCTATTTCCCCAATAGCGGCGCTTTTTTTGATTTGCCCGTACCCGGTACCAGATTTACCCCAACAGAAAACATGAGCCTTCCTCACATTCACTCCATCAGTCGCCCGCCAAGATCCAACGATACATGTCAAAAACTTTTTATTGCATCGCAACAGTTTACGCTGCATTGCAAAATTTCACTCGACAAACCGGCAAAATTTCGTTTGAATCAGGGTGAAAAAAGATAATTCGTCATTTCCTCATACTTTATGGCTATTGCTTGTCGGCGGAACTCAAGTAGGCTTTGAAGCAACAATTGGATTTCAGAACGCTGATCCCCAGATATTGAGCAACGGGCGTCAGTTCGGCCAACGGAAATTATTCGTCCCGACCGGAATTCTGAAAAAAGCCAGATTACGCGCGCGGGTACGCTGTGCGCGGATAAAACAGGGTGAAATGCCGTAAACCAGGTCGGTGACCACTTAAACCTTTGTCGGTCACCCGGGAGTGAGAATAAATGCTGTATCACCTTTATGAATTGCAGCACGCCACAATAAGCCCGCTTCGCATGGCCGCTGATGCCAGCAAGAAGTGGCTGCGCAATCCGGCCAATCCAATGTCCTATACCCATCAGGGTCGGGCAGCGGCCGCGGCGTGTGACGTGTTCACGCATATTACCCATCGTTACGGCAAACCGGAATTCGGTCTGGACACGACGGTGATCAACGGTGAAACCGTGCCGGTCACCGAAGAAATCGTCCACAGCGAAGCTTTTTGCAACCTGTTGCATTTCAAGCGCGAAACCGACCATCTGAAAACGCAGCCCGATGACCCGCGCCTGTTGATTGTGGCACCGCTTTCCGGGCACTTTTCAACGCTTCTGCGCGGCACGGTCGAAGCACTTCTGCCCGATCATGATGTCTATATCACCGACTGGATTGACGCCCGCCTGGTGCCTGTCCATCTCGGCCACTTCGATCTGGATAGCTATATCGATTATCTGATGCGCTTCCTGCGCAAGCTTGGCCCGAACACGCATATGATGGCCGTTTGCCAGCCATCTGTTCCGGTGGTTGCCGCGGCGTCCCTGATGGCAGCCGGCAACGAAGCCTGCCAGCCGGCATCGATGACGCTGATGGGGGGCCCGATTGATACCCGCGAAAACCCGACCGAGGTCAACAAGTTCGCCAAGCAGCATACCCTTGACTGGTTTGAGCAGCATGTGATTTCCCATGTTCCCCTACCGCATGCGGGTGTGATGCGCCGGGTGTACCCGGGCTTTATGCAGCTTGCAGGCTTTATGAGCATGAACTGGGACCGTCACGTTTCCGCCCATCACGACATGTTCAATCACCTTGTCGAAGGTGACGGCGAAAGTGCCGATGCCAAGCGTCATTTCTATCAGGAATATCTGGCGGTAATGGATATGACAGCCGAGTTTTATCTGCAGACGCTTAAGGTCGTGTTCCACGAACACAGCCTGCCCGAAGGTACGATGCGCTGGCAGGGTGTTCCGGTTGATCCATCCACCATCACCAAAACGGCCCTTCTGACCGTTGAAGGTGAACGCGATGACATTACCGGCATGGGACAGACCCGTGCGGCCCACAAACTGACCACCAATCTGCCTGACAATATGCGCATGCATCACCTTCAGCAGGGTGTCGGCCATTACGGCGTCTTTAACGGGCGCCGCTGGCGTGAACAGATCAGCCCGCGGATCAAGGAATTCATCCGCCGACACGATCACGAAGGCAAAGGTGCGCGAAGCGCCCCCAACGTCACGCACATCAACGCGGCCGAATAACACCTAACCGCAACCATATCAAAAGCCGCCTGCATAAAAACAGGCGGCTTTTTTGGTTTGATCGCAGTACTGCCAACAACAAAAAGACACAGGTGAACCGCCCTTCACGGCAACGCGTAAAGTTTTAAACAGCGAAACAACGACTGAGCCCACCACCATGACCAGCTTGACGACATTTGACACTTTTCCAAAAGACAGCCTTGCCGTCGTCTGTGGCGCAACAGGCGGCATCGGAAAGGCCTTTGTCGATCATTTGCAGGCCAGCGGCCAGTTTTCCGGGGTGATCGGGCTTTCGCGATCCAGCAGCCCTGCCCTTGATTTTGATCGCCCGGAAACCGTCGCCGAATGCGCGGATTATGTCAAAACGCTTGGTGGCGAAGTGCGCCTGATCATTGATGCCACCGGCTATTTGCACGATGAAACCTTCCAGCCGGAAAAATCCCTGCGCCACATTGATGCCGACTACATGGCCAAGCAGTTTCAGACCAACGCGATTGGCCCGGCGCTTTTGATGAAGCATTTCTGCCCGTTGTTACCGCGTTCAGGCAAATCGGTGTTTGCCACCCTGTCGGCCAAGGTTGGCAGTATCGGGGATAATCGCATGGGGGGCTGGTACGGATACCGTGCGGCGAAGGCAGCGCTAAATCAGCTTGTAAAATGCACCGCGATTGAAATCGGGCGGAACAAACGCGATTGCGTTTGCGTGGCCCTTCATCCCGGCACGGTCGATACCGGACTTTCCGGCCCGTTTGCCAAATCCGGACTGAAAGTACAAAGCCCGGACGAGGCGACGGCCAATATGCTGAACGTCATTGATCAGCTTGATGCACAGCAATCGGGCGGGTTCTTTGCCTATGACGGTACGGAACTGCCTTGGTGAGGCGGGCTTAATCAAACAGCTTGGTCAGAAGGGCGTGCTGTAACAGGATCACGGTCTTGGCATCGCGGATACGACCATCAGCCATCATCGGAATGATGTCGTCGAAGCCGATCTCAAGCACATGGATATCCTCGCCCTCTTCATGCAGGCCGCCACCATCGCCTTCGCGGTGATCGCGGGTGACTTCGGCAATGAACAAATGCAGACGTTCGGTGACGGATCCCGGGCTCATGAACAGATCAAAGACCTGACGCGGCTTTCCGATCTTATAGCCGGTTTCTTCTTCGACCTCGGCAATGACGGCCGACGCCGGATCACGATCATCAAGCACACCTGCCGGGACTTCGATCAACATGCCGTCTTCGTTGCCATTGACAAAGCTTGGCAGGCGAAACTGCCGGGTCAGGACAACAGTACGGTCCGCACGGTTATAAAGCAGGATGCCCGCGCCATTGCCACGTTCATAAGCTTCGCGCGTCTGGCTTTGCCATGATCCATCTGATCGCTTCAGATCAAAGCTGACGCGATAAAGCCGATACCAGTTATCCGACAGGCAATCGATATCACTGACACGGACGTGATCCTGATCGGGAAGAGACCAACCTTTGGGCAGATCGAACATCATGAAGTCACCGGACTAGCGTTTCAGGAAGGCAGACAGGGTCAAAAGCACGGCATCGGGTTTCTCGGCATGGACCCAGTGGCCAGCGCCCTTGATGCTGGTAAAGGCCGCCTTGGGGAAAAGGGATTTGATGTGATCGCGGTCCTTGGGATCGACATAGTGCGAGTTAGCACCCGAAATAAACAGGACATCGCCATCATACTGATCGGCAAGCCCGTCCGTTGGCCAGCCGATGATATCGTCAAGATGATTGGCCATGGCATCGATATTGACCTGCCATGACATAGCGCCCGTTTCCTTGTCGGTTGCGACATTCTGGGCAAGGAATTGACGCACGCCTTTTTCCGATACGCCAGAAGACAGGGCATCTTCGACCTCGGCGCGGCGCGAAATGGTGGAAAAGTCGACATCGCGCATGGCGCTGATATAGCCGCTATAATCATGGTCATAGGAAACCGGGGCAATATCGACCACGACCAGATCGGCAACCAAACCGGCATCAGCCGACAGGGCAAGCACCATTGATGCCTTGCCGCCCATCGAATGCCCGACCAGATGCACCGGCTTATCGGATACCTCGCCGATCAGTTCGGCCAGATCCGCCGCCATGGCCGGATAGGTCATTTCCGCGTCCCAGTCAGAGCGTCCGTGATTTCGCAAATCAGCAGTGACAACGTGATACTTTTCCGCCAGTCGCCGTGCGATGGCCGTCCAGTTGCGGGCCTGACCAAACAGGCCATGGACAATCACGATGGTGCCGTTGTCACGGTTTTCTTCGCCAAAGGCGTAATGGGCTAGTTTCATAAAGGCCAACTTCTGCGCAATTCGAACGGGGTCGATCCCCCTTAATAGCGGTGCAAACTGCGAAGGTGAAGTGCCTAGGCTCAGAACCCAAACAAAAACACCTCCGCAACAACGAGATGCGGAGGCGTTTTTAAGCGTACCGATTGAACGGTCGCAGGGTGTGGTTGGCTGCGCAATTACGCGCCAGCAGCAACACCACCGTGGGGTTTGTTGTGTGCGCCAAACAGGGCACCAACTTTGCGTACCAGTGCAACAAGCATCTGACGCATAGCCTGTGCACGGAGATGTTCAGCTTCGCGCTGCAGGGCAACCAGGTCATAATCACGATACATTTTCATGTCCGTTTCCTCTTAAAAGCATCCGGCGTTGTTCCCGCCGGGGTTTCGCTGTGTGTTTCGTTAAACCCGGTGTACGCCTGTTTGATCATACCGACGAGAAGAGTTTTATCACCCCAAACATGCATTCAACGCATACCTATGGCTGGCAATGAGATAATTTCGTCATGCATATTTCACATATTTGTATCATGACAAATAAGGCGTTCGTTTTGCTCACATTTTCAGGTCTGGAAACCCTCAACATCCCACCAAATCGATGATGATCCTAATATGAAGATGCTCTGCCCGACGGTATTTCAAGTCCTGCGCAGAAGAAAACTCATCGAAAAATACTTGGTGCAGATCGATTTTTCGCCAAATGCGGTCAAAATTGCGGATGTTTTCGCCAGAGTCACACCGCACAATTTTGCATAGCTCATCCAAAAGCAGAAAACGGCAATACCCGATCAGGATATTGCCGTTTTACGATCCGCCTATATGGGGGTTCTTTACACGCCGTCAGTTGCCCGACTTAAGGGCGTAATTGAGGTATTTGGGTTCAAGATATTCCTCAAGCCCCCAATGACCACCTTCGCGACCCTGACCACTTTCCTTGACGCCGCCAAACGGCGCACCTTCGTGGCTGGTGGTGCCATCATTGATGCCGACCACCCCGACTTCCAGACGATCGGCAAGCCGTTGGATACGGCCGATATCGCGACTGTAGATATAAGAAGACAGTCCGGTGCGCACCCGATTGGCAAGTGTGATCACGTCATCTTCGGTGCCAAACCGATAGATCGGCGCCACCGGTGCAAACAGTTCCTCGTCAAAGCAATCTGCATCATCGGGCACATCGGTCATCACAAGTGGCCGGGTGAAAAAGCCTTCGTCGGGCAAGTCCGCGCCATAAATCAGGTTTGCACCGCGTTTTTTGGCATCAGCGACAAGGCGTTCGACCTTCGCCACCGCCTGGCGGTTGATCAGTGGCCCCAATTCCGTGCCGGGCACAAATCCATTGCCGATGGTCTGTGCCTTGCTGGCCGCAACGAACTTTTCGACAAAGGCATCATAAACCCCGTCTTGGACGAAAATGCGGTTGGCACAAACGCAGGTCTGGCCGCTGTTGCGGAACTTTGAAATCATCGCGCCCGCAACGGCCGCATCAAGATCGGCGTCATCCATGACGATAAAGGGTGCGTTGCCGCCAAGTTCCAGCGAGAGCTTTTTCATCGTCGGCGCGCACTGTTCCATCAACCGTTTGCCCACCGAGGTTGAACCGGTGAAGGACAACATCCGAACACGCTGATCACCTGTCAGGGCCTCGCCTATAGGGTGGGGCAAACCGGTCACGACGTTAAACACACCGGGCGGAAAACCGGCCTGTTCGGCCAGCTTGGCGGCTGCCAAGGCCGAAAGCGGGGTATCCTCGGCCGGTTTGACAATCACGGTACAGCCTGCCGCCAATGCCGGCGCACATTTGCGCACCACCATGGTCAGCGGGAAGTTCCAGGGCGTAATCGCTGCGACCACACCTACGGGGTGTTTTTGCACAACAACGCGACGATCGCGCTGGGTTGCGGGCATGGTTTGGCCATAGGCGCGCTTGGCTTCTTCGCCATACCATTCGGCATAGGCAATCGCACCGACCACTTCGCGAAGCGCCTGATCAAGCGGCTTGCCCTGCTCAAGGGTAATCAGGGCAGCCAAGTCTTCTTGATGGGTTTCAAGCAAGTCACGCCAGCGGCGCAAGATATCTGCCCGTTCGCGTGCCAGCATACGCGACCATGCCGGAAAGGCCGCGTGGGCCGCATCAATCGCCTGACGCGCCTCGGATGTGCGCATAAATGGCACTGTGCCAATCACGTCCCCCTTGGCCGGATCGATCACGTCCAGCGTTTCACGACTGTCGGCCGCCCGCCATTCCCCGTTGATATAGGCATGTTTGAGGTTCCAGTCGCGGATAAGGGCGCGTGCACGCGCGCGTCCCTCGCGAATGAGGGTGTCATTGGCCTGCGGATCCGGGGCGGATGATGCGGAGGGTGAATTATTCCGGGTGGCAGCGGACATGGGCGGGACTTCCTTGGCACACGATAACAAAAACTTTGGTGATCACGCGCTTGTGATTACAGTTTCGGGGGCACTGCTGGGACACTAAGCCTTGCGGCGGGCTAATGGCAATAACGTGCTTACATCTCAATATAAAAAACTAAACTGAACGCTGCACCCAGAGAGACACTTTAACGCGTTTTGGAGAGAGAACCCAAGATGAAGAAGCTCCTTTTTGCCGGTCTCCTCGGCACGATCATAACTGCAGGTACCGCATTCCCGATGATGGCACAGGCCGATGAAGCATCCGACAACGCCGCGGTTGAAAACCGCAAGATGCTGATGGATGGCATCGGCGGCGCGATGGGTACACTTGGCTGCTATATGAAGGGTGAATGCACCCTGCCCGATCCGGTGCTGGCCAACCTGGCCAAGGGCATTGCGTTTTCGGCGGGCGCTGCCCCGGCGGCGTTTGAGCCGCAAACCCCGGATGCATCCGTCAAGACCACGGCAAGTGCCGATATCTGGACCAACTGGGATGATTTCTCTGGTCGCTTCCCGGAAATGCAGCAGGCAGCGCTTGCGCTGGCCGACGCGGTTGGCGACAAGGGTGCGATGGGCGCTGCGATGGGTAATCTTGGCAAATCCTGCAAAGGTTGCCACGACGAGTTCCGCACCAAGTAAAATTTGATCTTGCGGCCCTGCACAATCATGGGGTTTGCAGGCAATTCAAAAAGGCCAACGTTCCATCAAGGGAACGTTGGCCTTTGTTATTATTATCTGCTGCGCCGAACTAACCGCGCGCCAGCGTCACACCGCCCCACACCACAAGCGCACAGACAATCAGGATCACAAACCCCAGCACGGGTGAAGCAAACCGGATATTTGCAAAGCGCCCTGCCAGTTCGGCCGGCACGCGGCGGGTGCCAATCACAATCGCCCGGATGAGGTTTTCGCGCTTTACGACCAGATAAAACAGCGCGGCAAACACGTGCAGCCCGACGGCCCCATAGATCAGGTTGATGTTGGTGTGATGGATCCAGTTCATGGTGCTGGCAAAATCGGAACTTACATAGGCAACCAACGGCCCGTCAAAGAACAGGAAGGTATCCTCGCTGGCGAACAGGCCAGATACCGCTTGCACCCCGACCAGCAAGATCATGACCAAAACCATCCAGCCCCCGGCCGGGTTATGCCCGGTATATGTCAGTTCAGAGGTCGAACCCTTGGGCAATTTTCCGAGATAACCGATCACATGGCGTGGACCGGTCAGGAAATCAGCAAAGCGGGCGTTTGAGCTGCCAACAAAGCCCCAGATGATGCGAAAGATCACAAGCGCCAGCACGCTGTAACCGGCGATGGCATGGATATCAATCATCACCTGTCGATTGGTCCACCAAGCCGTCACAATGGCAACGACAAGAGCCCAATGAAACAGGCGAACCGGGAAATCCCAAAGTTTGACTTTCTTTTCGTCTGCGGACGGGGTGCTCATCGGGTCTCTCTCTTTGCACGAATAGGGGTTATTCAATTGCGGAAAATATCGCACAGCAGTTTCCGTCAAGAAACTTAAAGACAGATCAATTTTCCATACCAGTACAAATTGCCCGCGGATGCTGGGTCAACCAACGGTTATCACATTACCGAAACCTAAAACTTTGCGAATTGCCAATTCTTTAATTGAAAATCATTCTCACAAGCAGTATCAATTGGCGGAAGCAAAGTGATCAGGGTCACAGTTCCTGTGCGCGTTCAGTTTTTGAGCGTGACGGATTTTCACCTTGATCGAAGGGGCTTTTGCCCTTGGCTCACCATTCAGGGATAGATGGGAACTCCTATGAAGATCGCAAAGATTCTGGGTACGGCCGCACTGGTCACTACCCTTGGCGCACAGGCATATGCCGCACCGGCCGCCAAAGACGTGCTGACCACTTATGCCGATATCGCGCATGCCGGTTACGAAGATTCACTGATCACCGCCAAGGAACTGCAGGCGGCGATTGATGAACTGGTTGCAAATCCGTCGGCTTCGACCTTTGATGCCGCGAAATCCGCATGGCTGGCGTCGCGCGCCCCCTATCAGCAGACCGAAGTTTATCGTTTCGGCAACGCGATTGTTGATGACTGGGAAGGCAAGGTTAATGCATGGCCGCTTGATGAAGGTCTGATCGACTATGTCGAAACCGGCCTTTACGGCGAAGAAAGCGAAGAAAACCCGGCATACACCGCCAATGTGATTGCCAACCCGACCCTGACCATTTCGGGCGAAACCATTGATGCCTCGACCATTGATGCAGCTTTGCTTGAAAGCCTGCATGAAATCGATGACGTCGAAGCAAACGTTGCTACCGGCTACCACGCGATTGAATTCCTTCTTTGGGGGCAGGACCTCAATGGGACCGATGCCGGTGCCGGTGAACGTAAATGGACCGACTATGCATCCGGTGATGCCTGCACCAATGGTAATTGTGACCGTCGCGGTGAATACCTTCAGGCGGCAGTAGACCTGATGGTTTCCGATCTTGAATGGATGACCGCGCAGTGGGCCGAAGGCGGCGAAGCACGTGAAACCGTTCTTGAAGGTGACGGCGTTTCGGGCCTGACCGCGATTGTGACCGGCATGGGTTCGCTTTCTTATGGTGAACTGGGCGGCGAGCGTACCAAACTTGGCCTGCTGCTGCATGATCCGGAAGAAGAGCATGACTGCTTCTCGGACAACACCCACAACAGCCACTTCTATGACGCGCTGGGCATCCAGAACGTTTACCTTGGCCGTTACATCCGTGTTGATGGTTCGGTCGTTGAAGGTCCGTCGCTTTCTGATCTGGTTGCGGCCAATGACGCGGCACTGGACACCGAACTGCGTGCCAAGCTGGCGGCGTCGGTTGTTGCCGGTAAAGTCATGGTGACCCGTGCACAGGGCGGCGAAGCCTTTGATCAGCTGATTGCTATGGGCAACAAAGATGGCAATGCCGTCGTTCAGTCCTTTGTGGATGCGCTTGTCGATCAGACCAAATCAATCGAACAGATCATTGCCGCGGTCGGCATTGATGGTATCGAGTTCGAAGGTTCCGACAGCCTCGACAACCCGGCTGCTGTCAACTAATCCTGATCATCAGGCACCTGCCTGACGACTGTGAACGGCGGGGGATGATGTCTCCCGCCGTTTTGCTTTGACCCCGAACTAGAAGACTTCCATGAACCGTCCCGCACCAAGATCTTCGTTTTCACCTGCATTCTGCTTGGCGGCAATTGGCTTTCTCCTTGCGCCGATCGCCGTTAATGCACAGACCATCGGTGACCCGGCCCTGCCCGGCGGTGAAACAAGTTGGACCGGGGCGACGGGCCGCAATGCCTTCATGCACCAGTCAGCCAACATGAGCTTTGAAAAGCGGCTTGATTTCAAGCTGGGTGAAGCCCTTTTTCAAAGATTGTGGGTCACCGCCCCGACCCGAACCAAGGCGGCAGACGGTTTGGGGCCGCTGTTTAATTCGCGCGCCTGCAGCGGATGCCATATCCGCAATGGCCGCGGCCACCCGGTTGATGAAAATGATAGCGAGGCCGGGGCAACATCGATGTTGCTGCGCCTGTCCATCCCGCCACAGACCGCCGATCAACTCCGCGATCATCTGGATGGCAAACTGGCCACCCTTCCCGACCCGGTTTACGGCGGCCAGTTTCAGGATTTCTCGATCCCGGGCATTCAGGCCGAGGGACGGGTCAAGGTGACCTATACAACAACCGACGTTCTTTTGGCAGGCGGTGAGACGGTTACCTTGCGCAACCCAACGTATGAGATGACCGATCTGGCCTATGGGCCGCTGCATCCCGATATCATGGTGTCCCCGCGCCTTGCCCCGCCGATGATCGGGCTTGGGTTGCTGGAAGCCATTCCTGACAGCACCCTGATCGCGGCCAGCGATCCGCAGGATAAAGATGGCGACGGCATATCCGGGCGGCTTAATCAGGTTTGGGACATTGCCAAATCAGAAATGGCAATTGGTCGATTTGGCTGGAAGGCCGGCATGCCGACCCTGGATCAGCAAAACCAGAATGCGTTTCAGTTTGATATCGGCCTTTCCACCCCGCTTTATCCAAATGCCAGCGGTGACTGTACGACTGCACAAACAGATTGCATTACAGCACCCGATGGCAATGACGAAGAATTCGAGGGGCTGGAAGTCCATTCGGTGATGACCGATCTCGTGCTGTATTACGCGCGCAACATCGCCCCGCCGGCACGCCCGAACGCCAATGATGCCGACGTTTTGGCGGGCGAAAAGATCTTTGCGGCAATCGGCTGTGCATCGTGCCATACGCCGCGCTATGACTTGCCCGAACGTGCCGACATGCCAGAACAATCCGGGCAGGTGATCTGGCCTTACACGGATCTGTTGTTACACGACATGGGCGACGGCCTTGCCGATCATCGGCCAGAGGCACAGGCATCGGGCACTGAATGGCGCACGCCATCGCTTTGGGGGATTGGCCGCGCGCAAGAGATTGATCCACGTGCCCGCTTCCTGCATGACGGGCGGGCTAGAACCATTCTTGAAGCGATCCTGTGGCATGGGGGCGAGGCCGAAAACGCCCGCGATGCAGTCACAAAGCTGCCACCATCGGAACGCAGTCAATTGTTGGCATTTCTAAAGTCATTGTGACGCGGTATATGTCGCAAGACCGAATACCAAACCAGATACCAAATCACGTGAATATCGGGATAAGTCATATGTTCTGCAAACCGAGCTGGCGTACCTTGTTGCTTTCGACCACCACCGTTCTTGCTGTTGGTGTGATCAGCCCCGATGCCCGTGCCGATATTCCCGATGAAAACTATCAGCCGGTTCTGGCGCACTTGCTGGGCACAGTGATGCCGCCGAGGCTTGATGACTTCCACGCGGCTACGGAAAATCTGACCAGCGAGTTCAAGGATTTCTGCTCAGATCCGGATAAGAGCGGACTTGAAGGCACCCAAGCGGCCTTTCACGCGGCGATGGATATCTGGCAGGAAATACAGCCCTGGCGCATGGGGCCGCTGGTTGCCAATGGGCGTGATCAGCATATCGAATACTGGCCAGACAAACATGGCACGGCGGCGCGCCAGTTCCGCAAGCTGATGTTTGATAAACCGGCCGCCTATACCGATCCCGAAAAGCTTTCTGGCGCCAGTGCAGCACTTCAAGGCTTTCCGGCACTCGAAGAAGTCCTGTTTGCCGATGATCATGGTGATCGGATGATTGCGGCCAATGAAGATGGCGTATTCCTGTGCCAGTACGGCACGGCAATTGCCACCAACCTTGGTACGCTTTCGGGCGAATTGCTGGCCGAATGGCCGGAATTTGCCACGGCAATGGAAAATGCCGGACCGGACAGCATGGATTATCCCACTGCCAAGTTTGCCGCGACCGATCTGTATCGTGCCTTGCATGAAGGGCTTTTGATCATCTCAAGCCAGAAGCTTGCCCGTCCGCTTGGCGATGGCGCCGAGGACGCCAGTGCAGGCCGTGCGGAAAGCCCGATATCGGAACGATCGCTTCGTAATATCGAACATAACCTGATTGGTCTGTTTGCCATCTATGACGGCACTTGGGGTGATGTCGGTGAAGAAGGCAAAGGCCTTGCCGCCCTGATTGACAACAGCCTGCTGGATCGGTCGTTTAAGCTTAACTGGCAGACTGTTGGCGACACAGTGGCAGAGCTACCGCCCTCTGTTGCCGAGGTACTGGAACAGCCCGATGGTTATGCCGTGCTGACAGACCTTAAGGGGCAGATTGATTTCCTGACCACGCTTGTTGAGAACGATGTCGGCGGCAATACCCAGCTTGGTGGCGGCTTTAACGCGCTTGATGGTGACTAGGGCCCAGACGGCAGGAGATCAAAGATGGCATATCAACGTCGCAGCTTCCTGAAACTCATGGGTGTTGGCGGGGCCTTTACCCTGTTGCCGGTGGGTCTTGCCCGTGCGGCAACCACGCCAAGCCCCGAAGACCGCGCGGTTTATATCTCGGCCAGTGCCGGAGATGATGGCGATTATTATGTCAGCGCGTTTAATGCGTCGGGTAAAATCCTGTTTGAGCAGCCCCTGCCCGGCCGTGGCCATGATATCGGCCTGCGCCCCAACCATGTTGATGTCGCAGCCGTCGAACGCCGTCCGGGGCTTTATGGCCTGATCCTTGATCGCCATACGGGGGATGTCCGCGCCAAACTGCATTGCCCGGAAGACCGCCGGTTTTATGGCCATGCCATCTATTCCAATGATGGCCGATATCTTTACATCACCGAAAACGACTTCGATCATGCCCGCGGCGTTGTTTCCGTCTGGGATGCCGAAGATGGCTATCGCCGGGTGGCGGAGTTCGACAGCTTTGGCACCGGTCCGCATGAATTGCATCTGATGCCGGATGGCGAACATCTGGTGATTGCCAATGGCGGATTGCACACCCATCCCGATCAGGACGGGCGTACGCCACTTAATATCAGCTCGATGCAACCCAACCTGTCGATCATTGATTGCCGGACGGGCAAGCTTGTTCATCAGGCGGCACTCAAACATGACTGGCACAAACTTTCGATCCGCCATCTTGATGTCGCATTGAATGGCACGATCGCCGCAGGCTTCCAGTATCAGGGCGATCTGACCGATCAGGTGCCACTGGTCGGTATCTGGCAACCGGGATCAGACATCCGGCCGATTGAGGCCCCGGATACAGTTCAGTACCGCATGCGGCAATATTGCGGGTCGGTGCGATTTGATACGTCGGGCCAGGTATTTGGCATTTCCTGTCCGCGTGGCGGGCTTGTGACCTTCTGGGATGCGCAAACCAATGACTTCCTGACCCATATCGCCGCGCCAGATGGATGCGGACTTGCCGCGACGGATCGGGCCGGTGAGTTTGTTGGCACCAGTGGCCTTGGCAATGGCTGGCGGATGGATGCGATTCGTCGCAAACGGGTGGAACTGCCCGACGATTCTTTGAAATCGCAGCATTGGGACAACCATTTACGGCGCATCATTGCCTGAACAAACCCGACGATAAAACCATTCAAAACCCGCACAAACACTGCGGGTTTTTCTATTTCCAACATCTGAATATCGCGGAAATCCGAGCATAAACACCCCGCTTAACCAACTGTTTTTGTCGGGATATTTATATCAGAAAGGCATCAACCAAAAGCTTTTCGCAAATGAGAACGATTTTCACTTGCGTCGGTGTTTTTTCTTACCTATAACGGGTCTCGACACAGCCCGCGAATGAAACCCATTCGCACTTGTCCCCAAGCGGCTTGTCTCTCAGACCTATGGGTCCTCTCTCCCCATAGGCCTCTCAAGGTGGAAAAGCGGTGGTTATCGATGCGGGAAACGATAGCCGCCGCTTTCTCTTTTCGGGCAAAGTTCCGCGACAACACCAAGACGCAAAAACAAAAACACCCGGACGATTGATCCGGGTGATGTGTTTATTGACCGGTGCCCTATTGGATCAGACGGTTTTGGAAAGCTTGTCGCCCGCTGTCTGAAGCACGTTTTTATAGAGATCATAGTTCTTACGTGCGTCGTCCTTGGGGGCGACGATACACAGTGTCGCCGAACAGATACCGCTTTGATTATAAACCGGTGCGGCAAAGCAATGGGTGAAGGTATCCACAATGCTGTCGAACGAGAAAAAGCGTTCGTCATGCGCACGGCGGATTTCGGCGATATAGGCATCAATATCCATTTGACGCCCGTCGGGCAGGATAAAGTCCTCAGCCGGGATCAGATCGCGGATTTCCTGATCACTCAGGTGCCCCAGCAAAAGCCGGCCAGACGCCGTCCACGGGATGGCAGTCCGTTCCCCAACATCAGCAGAAATGCGAAACGGGCGGCTGCCTTCGCGTTGCAGGGCGACGGTGTATTTGTTGCCATCAAGCATACAAAACTGGGAAGTTTCCTTGGTGCTTGCGGTGATTTCATCAAGCACGCCGGCCGCCTGCCGAGTCAGATCGAAATAATCACGATAAGCAAGGCCTAGGAAATAAACCCGCCGACCCAGAAAGACCGAGCCATTGGCATCGGTGACTTCGAGCATGCCATGCTCAATCAGCGTGCCAATCAGATCATAAACCGTCGAGGTCGGCGCCCCCAAAGCCTGGGCAATCTCGGCAGGACGCTGAGAGGTTCTGACATCGCGCAGATGGTCCAGAATATCGAACGCACGATCAATGCCGCGCGCGCGCTTTCGTATCTGCTGTTCTGCCATAAACCCCTCGCTTAACGTCTTAGCGCAATAATTGCAGACTGTTATGCCTTACGAAAGGCGATGCAGTCGACTTCTACTTTGCAGTCGACAACCATCGAGGACTGCACGCAGGCACGTGCCGGGGGATTTTCACCGAAATATTCCTCGAACACGCCATTGAACGACCAGAAATCGCGCGCATCATCAAGCCAGACACCGATACGCATGATGTCAACAGTGCTGTAACCGGCATCTTCAACAATCTTGATCATGTTTTCGATCGCAATGCGGGACTGTTCGACAATGCCGTTGCCGACAACTTCACCGTCACGCATAGGGGTCTGACCGGACACATAAAGCCAGCCATCGGCTTCGGTGGCCTTGGCAAATGGCAATGCCTTCTGACCGTTGCCCTTACCTTCGCCAACACCGTGTCTTTTAATGCTCATAAAAATATCTCCTGGTTCTTAAAATTCAGAATTTGCAAGGAAACCCTGCAAACGTTCAGTTTTCGGCGCACCGAAAATTTGTTCGGGCGTGCCTTCTTCGTGGATACGCCCCTGATGCATGAACACGACCTTGCTTGAAACATCGCGCGCAAACCGCATCTCGTGCGTCACAAGCAACATGGTCATGCCCTCATTCGCCAGATCACGAACAACTGCCAGCACCTCGGCCACCAGTTCGGGATCAAGTGCGGAAGTCACTTCGTCAAACAGCATGATTTGCGGGTTCATCGCGATGGCGCGCGCGATAGCTACGCGCTGTTGCTGGCCACCGGAAAGCTGGCCGGGATAGTGATCGCGACGCTGGCCCATACCGACGCGCTCAAGCCATTTTTCGGCAATCGCCCGTGCTTCGTCCTTCGGCATTTTCTTGGTCTTGATTAGGCCAAGCATCACGTTGCGTACGGCCGTCATGTGCGGGAAAAGATTGAACTGCTGAAAGGCCATGCCGGTCATGGCACGTTGACGGGCAATTTCACGTTCCGACAGCCGGCGACGCTGTCCGCCGTCCTGTTTATAGCCGATAGACTGACCTGCCAGTTCAATCGAGCCCTGCTCAAAATCTTCCAGAAGGTTCACACAGCGCAGAAGCGTGGTCTTGCCCGAACCGGACGATCCGATCAGCGAAACCACATCGCCCTGCTGCATGGTCAGGTCGATGCCCTTAAGCACTTCGACCTTGCCAAAGCTTTTATGAAGGCCGGAAATAGTCAAAATTGGGGACATGATTGCCTCTTTATGGGATCGAAATGCGGCGTTCGACGGCACGACCAGCCTGCTCGATCACGAAGTTCAAAAGGAAATAGACAAAGCCCGCAAAGAGATAGAACTCAAGGCTGAGATAGGTGCGCGAGATAACCTGCTGGGTGGCAAGCAGAAGCTCCACCACGCCAATGATCGAAAGCAGCGTCGATGCCTTGACGATCTCGGTCGCGGTATTGACCCAGGTTGGCAGGATCTGGCGTAAAGCCTGGGGCAGTAGCACATAAACAAAGGTTTGCCCGAATGTCAGGCCGACCGATTTGGCGGCTTCGGTCTGGCCTTGCGGAATGGCGGACAAAGCCCCGCGGACGATTTCGCCAACATGGGATGAACAAAACAGCGTCAGTGCCAAAACACCGGCCTGAAACGCCGTCAGGTCAAGACCGACAACCGAAAGGATGTAGAAGCAGGCCAAAATCAGAACGAAGACCGGAGTTCCGCGCAGAAAGTCGATATACAGCCGGACAACAAAGCGAAGCCACTTCGCGCCATATGTCATCGCCAAACCAACGAACACACCAAGGACTGATCCCAGAATAACCGAGGCAACCGAAATCAGGATTGTGTCACCCAGTCCCGAAAGCAGGCTTAGCCGCGCGTTCCACAATTCTGTCAGGAAAAGAGAGAAATTCATCTGATACCCCTTTAGCGTGGAACTGCAAGGCGCAGTTCAAGACGGCGCAGCAGAGCCGCAATCACATAACAGGCAACCACATAGATCATTGACGCGACCATCCACGTTTCAATCACACGGAAGCTCTCGACATTGATCTTGCGCGCATAAAAGGTCAGTTCCGGCACCGCGATGGCGGCGGCAAGGGAGGTGTCCTTGAACAGCGAAATGAAGTTGTTTGAAAGTGACGGCAGGACATTTCGAAACATCACCGGAATGATGATGTTGGTCTTGATCTTGAATTCCGTCAGACCAATCGCAAGGCCGGCTTCGCGCAGTCCCTTGGGCAACGCAACCAGACCGGATCGGAATACTTCGGCCAAATAGGCCCCGGCATAGATCGACAGCGTAAAGACAAAGGACGATATTTTGTCCAACGCGATACCCAGTTGCGGAAGCGCGAAATAGCAAAACAGAATAAGAACAAGGATCGGGGTATTGCGGATCGCGGAGACATAAGCCACCGCGATCCAGCGCAAGGTTCTGTGGCGCGAAAGCATCCCGAACGCCGCCAGAAGGCCGATCCCGCATCCAATCGCAATCGAGACAATGGCCAGAAACAGACCCAGCCCAAGCCCCTCTGCGAGGAGATCCCAGTTACGCCAGATGACGTCAAAGTTGAAATCGTAATTCAAAGCGGAATTCCCGAATGCTTGCGTTGATTACTTGTACTCGACAGGGAAGCCGATTTTCGGCGTTTCGAGCTCTTCACCAAACCAGGTTTTGAAGCTTTCAGCATAGAACGGGAATTCAACACCGGTCATGCCTTCATGCAGGACGGTATTGACGAAGTTCAACCAACGCTGATCGCCCGGTTTTACACCGCACGAATAGCTTTGCGGGTTCCAGGCATAGCCAGCATCCGTGTAACGATCCGGGTTCTGAACCATGAACCAACGAAGTGCAGACTGATCGGTTGCGGCGGCTTCGGCACGACCGGAATTAAGCGCCTGATACATCAGATCAACGCTGTCATACTGATCAACTTCCGCTTCTGGCAGGGCCGCGTGTACCATTTCTTCGGCATAGACGTTCTGCAGAACTGCGACGGTGACATCATCACCACCTTCTTTCAGCGCGTCATAATCGGCGTAGTCACCATTGGCCATCAGCAACAGACCAACACCTTCGCGATAGTAGGGAATGGTGAATTCGATCTGCTGGGCACGTTCAGCCGTGACCGTCATGAACTGGCAGGCCATATCGACCTTGTCGGTGACGAGGTTCGGAATACGAGCGTCGCCCGACTGCTGGACATACTCGATCTTGTCCGGGTCGCCAAACAGGGCCTTGGCCACAAGGCGGCCCATATCAACGTCAAAACCTTTGAGCTTGTTGTCTGAATCAACAAAGTGCCACGGCGGGTTGGTCGACCCGGTCCCAAGGACCAGATAGCCGCGATCAAGGACCTGCTGAAGTTTGCTTGTTTCCTGGGCGGATGCAGTGCCGAGTGCCGAAGCCGCCGTCGCGGTCATGACAGTTGCGACCGCCAGAGTTTTAAGAAATGCCATTTTTGTCTCCACTTTCAAATGAGCCACACATTCCTGGATCGTTTTTTGCTTTTCCGTTATAGCGGAATTAATACCGTTATTTCGGATTTACCCTAGCAGCGGCGTTCAAGATATGTCAATTTCGTTTTGCAAAAAGCTGAGAGCGCCAACCTCAAACCAATCAGGAACCAGCATGTTTGATACCCCTTGCCTTGTGATTGACCTCCCCGTCGTTGACGAAAACATTGCGCGTTTCCAAAACCTTGCCGATGCGGCGGGCCTTAAAACACGCCCGCATATCAAGACGCACAAACTGCCGTTTTTTGCCAAACGACAGATTGAGGCCGGGGCGATCGGCATCACCTGCCAGAAGACTGGTGAGGCCGAGGTTATGGTTGAGGGCGGACTCCGCGATATATTGCTGACCTACAACGTCATCGGTGATGCCAAACTTGATCGTCTGGCGGCACTGGCGCGCAAATGCACCCTGTCGGTCACCTGTGACAATCTGACCGTTGCCAAGGGGCTATCGGCGCGCTTTGCGGATGAAGAAACCGAGTTGACCGTTCTTGTGGAATGCGACACGGGTGCTGGACGGTGTGGCGTGCAAAGCCCAACTGCCGCCGCAGAACTGGCATCAAGGATTAACGAACTGCCCGGACTGCGATTTGGCGGGCTGATGACCTATCCGCCAATGGATCACGCAGGCAACGTCGACAAATGGCTGAGTGATGCCAAACAACGCCTTGAGGACGCAGGCCTCCCCTGCCCGGTTGTTTCGACCGGTGGCACGCCAAATCTGGACGCCCTGCCCGCGTTCAATCATGCAACTGAACACCGCGCCGGGACCTACATTTACAATGACCGTTCCCTGATTGCGCGTGGTGCATGTGGCGTTGAAAACTGTGCCGCGGTTGTTAAGACCACCGTGGTTTCCCGCCCGACGAAAACCCGCGCCATCATCGATGCAGGATCAAAGGCGCTGAGTTCCGACCTGCTGGGCCTGGAGGGCTTTGGCATGGTCCGGGAGGCACCGGATGCGTCGATTGTCGGCCTGTCCGAAGAACACGGCATCATTGAGCTTGGTGACAGCGATTGGGACCCGGCAGTCGGTGACGTGATTTCGATTATCCCCAATCACATCTGCGTCGTGACCAACCTGTTTCCAACCGTCTGGATCAAGGATCAGAACGGCGAAATGACAGAAATGCCGGTCGCCGCACGCGGCATGCTGCGTTAATCCGCATCAGGGAGTTTTGTGATGTCTGTTGATGTCATTTGCATTGGCGAAGCCATGGGCGAGATTTCGTTCGACCCGGCAGGAAACGCCAGCGTCAAGGTTGGCGGTGATACGTTTAATACTGCGGTCTATCTTGGTCGCCTTGGGATCAAGTGCGCCTTTGCCTCTGCTGTCGGCGAAGACCCGTTTGGTGAGCAGATCCGGTCCGTGCTGAAAGACAACCGCGTCAGCGATGCGTTCCTGATCACTACGGATCAGGCAAATACCGGACTTTATTCGATCACCAACCGGGCGGATGGCGAACGCTTTTTCCATTACTGGCGCAATCAGTCGGCCGCACGCCAAACGATTTCACTGGCGAGCCCGGCCTACCTAGAAGCGCTTGAAGATGCGCCGTGGCTGTATCTTTCAGGGATCAGCCTGCATGTGCTGGAAGATGACACGACGCCTCTGTTCCAGACCCTTCAGTCCCACAAAGACAAGGGTGGCAAGATTGCCTTTGATGGCAATTTCCGGCCCAAACTTTGGTCAGGCAAGGAAGATCAGGCACGCGAGACATACGCCCGCATCACCGCACTTGCGGATGTTATGATGCCGACATTTGATGACGAACAACTTCTTTGGGGTGATAAAACGGCGCAAGACACCGTAAGCCGGATTGCCAAGCTGAGCCCTGCCCTGATTGTCGTGAAACAGGGGGAGCAAGGTTGCTTGCTTTATGACGGTGAGCAAACCCGGCATATTCCGATCCCGGAACCGGTCACCCCGATTGATACGACGGCCGCCGGTGACAGCTTTAACGCAGGCTTTATGGCAGTCTTGCTTAAGGGACAGGACGGCGTGACAGCAACCCTTGCCGGACACAAGCTTGCCGGCAAGGTCATCACCCATCGCGGGGCGATTATACCAGCCGAGATGATGGTGGACCTTTAAGCGCCGGAACAAACCATTATTACAGCAAAAAGCCCGGCATCACGCCGGGCTTTGTTCATTATGGCCGATGTTCACCCTGTTCTATGCCTTGCGCAGGGCGATCAACAATCTCAACGAATTGATCGTCACCAGAACCGTCGCCCCGGTGTCAGCCAGAACCGCAAGCCAGAGCCCGGTCAGCCCGGTGATGGATGTCACCAGAAAGACCGCCTTAAGCCCCAATGCAATCGTGATGTTTTCACGGATCACCCGGCGTGCCGCACGCGACAGCTTCACCAGATTAACAACATCACCCAGCCGGTCCTTGACCGCCACCGCATCGGCGGCCTCAAGGGCGATATCCGTACCCCCGCCAATCGCGATACCAACATCGGCGGATTTCAATGCCGGGGCATCGTTGATGCCATCCCCGACCATCGCCACCGGACCGGACCGTTTCAGATCATCCCGCAGTTCCGCCAAGGCATTCAATTTGTCTTCGGGCATCAGTTCGGCGCGATACTCCATGCCAAGCTCTGCGGCCATGCGCTTGGCAACCCGATCCGCATCGCCTGTTAACATCACAGGCGTGATGTTAAGCCTGTTAAGTTCGCCAAGTGCGTTCTTCGCGTCACTGCGCGCAATGTCACGCAAGGCCAACGCACCGATCACCCGCCCGTCTTTCAGGACAACAACCGCAGTACTGCCGTCATCTTCTTGCGCGGTCAGCCAATCGCCAATTTCGCCATCCGGCATACCGTTCAGACGTTTGGCCGCACCCACCTGATACAGTGCCCCGTCAATTCGGCCTTCGACACCGGCACCGGCAATGGTTCGGGCCTGTTCAACCACTGGCAGATCAAGATTGCGGTTTTCAGCGGCCGTAACGACAGCACGCGCAAGCGGGTGCGATGTGACGGCCTCAAGGGCTGCGGCAATCGTCAGAATACCATTCTCGCCATAACCATCGGCTGTTTTGATTGCGCTTAGTTTCGGTTTGCCTTCGGTCAGCGTACCGGTCTTGTCAAACGCCATGGTGCGCACAGCGCCGATCAGCTCCAGCGCAGCCCCACCCTTGACCAGAAGACCGATCCTGGTTGCGCGTGCCAGGGCCGAGGTGACCGCCGCCGGTGTCGAGATCACCAAGGCACAAGGGCAACCAATCAGAAGCAGGGCCAGACCGCGATAAATCCATTCTTCCCACGCCTGCCCGAACAGGAGCGGCGGGATCACGACGGTGGCAAGTGCGAGGCCCATGATGATCGGGGTGTAGATGCGGGCAAACTTGGCAACAAAGCGTTCCACAGGTGCCTTGTGCTTTTCGCTTTGCTCGACCAGCTCAATCACGCGGTCCAGCATGGTTTGGCCGGCCGCACGGGTCACGCGGATGCGGACCGGACTGTCGGTGACAATCGCACCGGCAAAAACATCTGTGCCGGCGTCGCTATAGACCGGCACCGATTCACCCGTCAGGTGGCTGTTGTCAATCTCGGCCACACCACTTTCAATCACGCCATCAGATGGCACCCGTTCGCCCGGACGGACTTCGATGATGTCATCAACAACAAGATCACGCGGGGTCACGGTCTCAAAACCGGCATCGACAACACGCCGTGCCTGCTCCGGGGTAAGCTTCATCAGCGCATTTACGCCGCTTCTTGCACGCCCGGCAGCAACCCCTTCAAGTCGCTCGCCAATGGCAAACAGCAAGACCACCATCCCGGCCTCAAGGCTTTCACCAATCGCCACCGCACCGATCACGGCAACCGACATCAAAAGCTCGATCGAGAAGATCGCACCGCTTTGCGCCAACCGCGCAGCCTTTTTCATCACAGGCAGAGCTGCCAAAAGGGACGCCACCGACATGGCATAAGGCAACGTCACCGGGAAGATCGCACCAACCAGCCCGCCGAGTGCAAGGCAAATGGCGGCAAAGGCGATTTCATCATTTTCCGAGGACCATGGCGCAAAACGGCGCAGAAGGCTTTGTTTGGGTGCATTTTGCGCGTCATCTGCGGAATTCGATGCCCCGTCATTGGCAGTACCCGAACCGCGACTGCTATTGGCACAGCAAGACGATCCGCTTGCCTTTGCAGCCCCCGGGGCGTTCTTTTCCTGTGCCGGATATCCGAGCTTATTGAGGGTTTTGGTGATGTCTGAGCGGGTTTCATCGTGGGCAGCATCAATGCCAAGCGTCACGGTTTCGCGCATCATCGATACATCGATGCATGAAACCCCCTCAAACTTGCCAAGGGCGGTTTCGATCTTGGCAACACATGACCCACAATCCATGCCAGTGACATGCCATTGGTAATGAACAATGTCCGTTTCATGGTTCTTGAGGATTTCCTGAAAGATGGAGGCATCATCTCCTTCGAGTGGCATCGGGGTAGAAATGCCTTGACCGTCATCGGAAAAACTTTGATGTGGTATTGCCTTAGCAAGAGCATTGACTAACGCTTCCCGGCATTGAGCACAGGAACCTACCGTCGGCATATCCGCCCATTTCGCGATGAAAGACATCCACAATCCCAAACAATCAAATTTCTATTCATATGTTAAGGTAAACGTATTTTGCAGGGTTGTCTCTGTCAAGAACATTCAAACAGGAATTTGAATGTTCTTGTTTCCAAACATCATATATTGAGGTCGTCAGGCATAGTCGTGGCGTGCCATCCATGCCTTCAGGTCTTCGGATATTGCGGCCTGTATATCACGATCACTCTCAGAGCGCCCGATATGCGCGGCATCACTCTTGACAAGCTGCGAATTGAATTCATTGGAAACATTGAGAAATTCGGCAAGCGTTTCCAGAGTTTTTTCTGGTTGCTCCACCAAATCCTCCATCCGCACCGTCAAGGTCAAATGCTCAGGCAAAGCCTCCATCAGCTTTTCAGCTGCCAGCAAGTTGGAACAGATATACTGCTCAGCTAATTTGACATCATTTGGGAACCAGACTTGCTTTACATAGGAGCTGATCGTATCGGCCGGTGACCGGATCATGTTGACAAACCGCATTTCCGGGAACAGTTCGGCAAGGAAATCTACCGCCAGAGAGTTCGATGGCGTATCATCGACCCAGCGCAGTTGCGATATAGTGCCGTAAAGATCGCACAGGAAGCCCCGTGCAATATCCAACAATTCTGCTCGCTCAAACTGCTTCGTCACAAAAAACGGTTTCAGTAGTCCATCTGTATCAACAATCCCGTTCTGATCGATATGCACAGCCAGTTTTTTGACGAGCTCGTTCACGCACTTGTCATAGTTGTTAATCCCAAAGCCCTGCGCTATCGCATGGACGGACCCACTTGCCTGAGGATTTTGTCGTTGCACATACTCAAACGCCTGATGAAATGATGCACCATGCTCGTTCATACGGTTTTGCACCTGCTGGTTTAACGCTACGTCGCGAAAAGCCAGATTACGAAGCTTTTGGGCCCGCGCGTAAAAATGCAGGATTGCGAAATGACGCCTCATCAAATCGGGTATGCCGGACAGGTCACGTATAAGATCGCGCAATCCCGCACGTTCGACAATGAGCTTGTTCTCGTGGACAGGCAGATTAAATGCGGGATGCGACCCGACTAAATCCCCCATGAGCGAGGTACCACTTCTACCGCTACCACCAACGAAAACAGGCAACGTCAATTGACTTTGGCTCATAATTTTCCTGCATGCTTGTTTTGAGGTGGCGCGAGACAAGAGTCATAGCATCCTCAATCATGTGTGACATGGGCAAAGGTATCGCGTACTACCCGCGAAATATGATCATCATCAATCTGATAAAGGATATGTCGCCCTCTACGCTCGGACGCGAGAATACGTTGGTCGCGCAAATGTCGCAAATGATGACTGCAAAGCGATTGCGACATATTCGTTGCCGCAGCCAACTCCGAAACAGTCTGGGGCTTTTCCATGCAGCGCAGGACAAGCTGAAGCCGCCCGGCATCCCCCAATAGGGAAAAGATTTTCGCTGCCGCCTCGACATCAGGCAAAGCCAAATCCGCGCCAACGGCCCGCGATGCGTCGCGTGTGACGGCCTCGCCCTGTTCCGTGCTCAGACCAAGTCGGGCAGCTGCATCACATTCCTGGCAATCATCAGGATCAGTTGCGGGAACGGGCGTGCGGGGTTTGGTTTTGCTTTCTGACATGGGGACTATTTTCCACGCCTGCCCGCACAAGGCAAGCGACACATAAAAATTCGCCTAAATCGCCGTCGCTCTCGGCAGGCCAGAAACAAACCGGATTGACTCATTTCGATAAATTATTCATGTTTTACATGAATTTTATAACTTGATTCGGAATTCCCCTATTCAGGAGCCCCACAGATGTCCTCCACCCAACACACTGATACGCTTAAGAATGTGCGCACCATCAGCACCCTTCTTTACTGGGCCTGCGCGATTGCCATCATTTTTCAGATCCTGGTCGTGCCACTGGTCTGGTACGCGCCAGGCTGGGTTGAAGCCAGCACAAGTCAAATGACCGTCAGCCTTGCCGATCTGCACGCGCTCTCGGGTTGGCAGAAATACGTCACCATGGCGGTGATGATGATCCCGTCACTTGTTTTGGCCTATGGCCTGTATCGCTTGCGCAAGATGTTTGGTGCCTTCGCTCATAACGCCATTTTCCAGACGGGCCCGATCCGCCACCTCAAGGCATTTGGTATTGCCCTTCTGGCGCAAACCCTGATCAAACCGCTAACCGGTGCTGCCACCTCGGTCCTTGCGACTTTCCACCGTCCGGCCGGTGAACGGGTTCTGTCGATCGGGTTGAGCAATGCCGAGGCCAGCACGCTGTTTCTCGGCGGGCTGATCATTGTCATTGCCTGGGTGCTTGGCGAAGCCGCCCGCATTCATGACGAAAATCGGAGTTTCGTCTGATGACCATTATCGTTCGGCTGGACGTCATGCTGGCCACCCGCAAGATGAAGTCCAAAGACCTCGCCGCCCGGATCGGGATTAGCGAACAAAACCTCTCGCTTTTGAAGTCCGGCAAAGTGCGAGGCGTGCGGTTTGAAACGCTATCGGCCATTTGCAAGGAGCTTGATTGTCAACCCGGCGACCTTTTGGAATTTCAACCCGATTAGTGACCGGCCAATGCAAGCGAGCAGAGCACGAGAACCATGGCATTTCGCCCGCTTTTACGACTTCATCCGATCCCCGGACGGGTCGCAGAACGGGTGTAGAGACGCCTGAGCACCAACCACTGTTCCAGCGACATCAATGCTGTAACTTGATGCCAGAATGTCGCCGGACGTCTCACCCGCGCATCCGATATAGCCCATCCCGACAGCAGCACCAAGATGATGGCCATAGGCCCCCGATGTCAGATGACCGACGATCTTGCCATCGCGCAGGATCGGTTCGTTATGGAACAAGAGTGGTTCCGGATCATTCAGGCGGAATTGCACTATCCGACGCGTCAAACCACTTTCACGCTTGGCAAGCACGGCATCCCGGCCAAAGAAATCCGACTTGTCGGTTTTAACAGCAAAACCAAGCCCGGCCTCAAGCACATGATCCTCACAGGTGATGTCATGACCAAAGTGACGAAAGCCCTTTTCGATCCGGCACCCATCCATCATATGCAAGCCACATAATTTCAGGCCATGGCCTTCGCCAGCCGCTAGCAGCGTTTCAAACACATGGGCAGCCATGTCGGTACTGACATAGATTTCCCAGCCCAGTTCCCCGACATAGGAAACACGATGGGCACGCGCGATCCCCATGCCGATTTCGATTTCCTGTGCCGTGCCAAACGGATTGGCCGCGTTTGAGAAATCGTTGGGCGATACGGAAGCCAACAGATCACGCGACTTCGGCCCCATAACGGCCAGAACCGCCTCACCCGCCGTGACATCAGTGATGACAACCATATGATCGTCAACATGGCGACGCATCCATGTCTCATCGGCCAGCCGCGTTGCCGCCGGTGTCACCACCAGATAAGCAAGCTCCGAAAGGCGTGTAATGGTTACGTCCGCCTCGATCCCGCCCCGCGCATTGAGGAACTGGGTATAGACGATCTTGCCAACCGGCACGTCCATCTCCCCACCGCTGACATGGTTCAGGAAGGCCGTCGCATCCGGGCCTTCAACCCGGATTTTGCCAAAGGACGACATGTCATAAAGGCCCACACCGGTTCGGATTGCCAGATGCTCTGCCTTGGCATTGTCAAACCAGTTGGGGCGTTTCCAGCTATATTCATATTCCGGTTTCTGACCGTCATTGGCGAACCAGTTTGCACGCTCCCAGCCTGCGAGCTCACCGAACACGGCGCCGTTCCTCGCCAGATGTTCATGCAGGGGCGAGCGACGAATGCCGCGTGATGTTGCTTTTTGCCGGAACGGATAATGATCGGCATACAGCAAGCCCAATGTTTCTGAAACACGTTCCGTCAGATAGGTCTTGTTGCCCTGAAATGGCTGCATGCGTGCGATATCGACATCGCCAAGATCGAACGGCTTTTCGCCGTCTTCCATCCATTGCGCCAACGCCATCCCGGCCCCACCGGCCGATTGAATACCGATGGAATTGAACCCGGCCGCGACCCAAACATTATCCATACCAGGCGCCAGACCAAGGTGATAGGCGTCATCGGGCGTAAAGCTTTCCGGGCCATTGAAAAAGGTATGAATACCGGTTTGGCCCAAAAGTGGCAGGCGATTGATCGCCATTTCAAGGATCGGTTCGAAATGCTCGAAATCGGGTGGCAGCTCATCAAACTCGAAGCTGTCGGGAATGCCCTCCATGCCCCATGGCTTGGCCTTGGGCTCGAACATTCCCAATAGGATCTTACCGGCATCTTCCTTGTAATAGGCGCACTCATCAGGCACGCGCAGAACCGGCAAATCACCCAGCTGTGGCACACTATCGGTGACGATATAATAATGCTCACAAGCATGTAACGGCACATTCACACCGGCCATCTTGCCAACATCGCGCGCCCACATGCCCGCACAGTTGACCACCATATCGCAGGCAATTTCGCCTTGATCACCATCCTCGGATTGCCAGGAAACGGCTGTAATACGCGATCCCTGTTTGCGCATACCGGTGACTTTGGTGCGGCTATGGATTTTCGCACCACGTTTGGTTGCACCGCGCGCCAGCGAAAGCGCGATATTCCCCGGATCACCCTGCCCATCCTTGGGCAAATACACGCCTGCTGTCACGCCATCCAGATTGACATGCGGATAGCGTTCCCCGATCTCGGCAGGTGAGATTTCTTCGATCTCCACCCCGAAGGCACGTGCCATCGCGGATTGGCGGAACAATTCTTCCTTCCGATCCTCCGTCAGGGCGACGGTGATGGCACCAACGCGCTTGAAACCTGTGGCGACCCCGGTTTCATCTTCAAGCGTGCCGTATAGTTCCTGGGAGTACTTGGCAAGACGGGTCATGTTGGCGGTTGCGCGCAACTGGGCAATCAGACCCGCCGCATGCCATGTCGTGCCGGATGTCAGTTCCTTGCGTTCGAGCAAGACAACATCTTTCCAGCCCAATTTGGTCAGATGATAGGCGACCGAACAGCCAATCACGCCACCGCCGATAATGACTACACGGGCCTTGTCCTGAATGTTTGCCAACGCCATAGCCCCTTATTCGAAATGCACTGAACTTCCCGGGACGGTCTCCTGATATGGTGGCATACCTGCTTACAACAACTGGATGCTCATATTGTTGTGCTGACGCTAGACAACAAGCTTGACGGCGACAAGGGGAGATGGAGCCAAAAGGTACTTTGGCTCCATAAAATCATACGATCTGGCACCACGAAATCGTTTACCACTCAGGGCTTAAAGGTCACCATGAATGATCTATTGCCTGTCCATAGAACGTAGATCATATAGTCCCATCAGACATCCGGTTTCCCAATGACTTACGAATTAACCATTCTGGTTCTCAACGCGCTGCTCTGCCTGGCTTTCCCATGGGCCTATAATTATGCCTACGCCAAGCAGCCCGGTGTTGGGGACAAACGCCTCATGGGCAACCGCGACGCCCTGCCCGAACGGACCGGCATGGCCGCACGCGGGGTACGCGCCCATCAGAACCATCTGGAAAACCTTGTTCCCTTTGCGATTATCGTACTGACTGCACATGTCATCGGTGTGTCCAATAGTGTGACCGTTGCCTGTGCGACCATTTTTCTCGCGGCGCGCATTGCACATGGCGGGCTTTATCTTGCGGGCATCACGCGCGTTCCGGGGATCAATGGCGTCCGCTCGATCGCCTATTTCGTCAGCCTGTTTTCGATGCTGGTTTACGCGTCCCAACTGTTTTTGGCCTAGGTCTAAGCGATGATTTACATCCTTGATTGATCGTGTGCTTGCCGGGCGCTGTGAGTTTTGCCTTAATGAACGCCAATAATGCCGCGCATAAAGCAGCGGCAACAGGGAATGGTTCAGGAAAGGACGTTTTACATGACGCAGAAAGTCGCACTGGTCACCGGGGCCGCACGCGGGATCGGACTTGCCACCACCAAACTGTTTATCGATCAGGGCTGGAAGGTTGCCATGATTGATCGCGACGGCCCCGAACTAAGCGCTGCGTCAAAAACCGTGTCGGATGCGGCCTCGGCCTTTGAGTATGACGTCTCCGACCCCGCACAGGTTGACCAGATGGTCGATGCGGTGCTTTCGGCCTTTGGTCGGTTAGATGCTGTTGTCAACAATGCCGGTGTTGCCGACTTCCTGCCGGTCGAGGAAACCAGCTTCGCCACCTGGCGCCGCATCATGGAAACCAATCTTGATGGTGTCTTCCTTGTATCCCAAGCGACCATACCAGCACTCAAGAAAACCAAGGGTGCTATTGTCAATATCGGCTCGATCTCCGGCCTTCGTGCATCGACGCTGCGCGTGGCCTATGGCACGTCAAAGGCGGCCGTCATTCACATGACAAAACAACAGGCCGCAGAACTGGGCGAATATGGCATTCGTGCTAATTGTGTTTGCCCAGGCCCGGTCAAAACCAAACTCGCCATGGCCGTCCACTCACCCGAAATCATCTCGGCCTATCTCGACGCCATGCCACTGGGCCGTTATGGCACAGAAAATGAAATTGCCGAAGTGATACACTTCCTGTGCTCGGACAAGGCAAGCTTCGTCACCGGCCAGATCGTTGCCGCCGATGGCGGGTTCGAAACAACCGGCGTTGGCCTACCCGCCCTTCGCAGAGAGTAAAGGCAATGATCCCATGCGCCCGCTTCGCCTGATCATCGCATTGACCGCCATATTGGCCCTGTCGTCCTGCCTGACCTTTAACTGGCAGCGTAGCGTGCAGCAGGCCTTGTCAAATGCGTGTAATTCCACAGGCGACTGCGGGTCGGAAGGGCCGGGCTCGAACTAGCTCAAAAGCAAAACGGCGCGCCCATTGGACGCGCCGTTTGTTGTTTCCGGTATCGGAAAACTTATTCCCACTCAATCGTTCCGGGTGGTTTCGAAGTGAAGTCATAGGTGACACGGTTAATGCCGTTAACTTCATTGATGATCCGGTTGGCGATGCGGCCGAGCAGTTCCGGCGGGAACGGGAAGAAGTCGGCCGTCATGCCGTCGGTTGAGGTTACCGCACGCAAGGCGCACGCGTAATCGTAGGTACGACCATCACCCATCACACCCACGGTGCGCACCGGCAACAGAACGGCGAATGCCTGCCAGATGGCGTCATAAAGACCGGCATTACGGATTTCTTCGAGATAGATCGCATCAGCCTTGCGAAGCACATCAAGCTTTTCACGCGTGATCGGCTGGCCCGGGATCCGGATGGCAAGACCCGGTCCAGGGAACGGGTGACGGCCAACAAAGCTGTCAGGTAGGCCGAGTTCACGGCCAAGGTCACGGACTTCGTCCTTGAACAGTTCACGAAGCGGCTCGACCAGCTTCATGTTCATGCGTTCCGGAAGGCCGCCGACGTTATGGTGCGACTTGATGGTGACCGACGG
>NZ_DGMR01000002.1:0-197 GCF_002388495.1 Thalassospira sp. UBA4513 | reverse complement strand
AGCGTGCCTTGCGCCAGGAAGTCTGCACCACCGATTTTCTTGGCTTCTTCTTCAAACACTTCGATGAACAGACGGCCAATAGTTTTGCGTTTTACTTCCGGGTCGGTTTCGCCTTCGATGGCACCGATGAAGGTGTCAGATGCATCAACATGCACAAGCGGAATGTTGTAGTGATCGCGGAACAGGGTGACGACCTG
>NZ_DGMR01000031.1:132483-132710 GCF_002388495.1 Thalassospira sp. UBA4513 | reverse complement strand
AATTCGGTTGGAGATAAAGACACCATCCGTACCACCAACGATTTCCGGCGTGATGTAGTAACCGATTGCCAGAATGAACACGAGGATCGAACCGGCACCAATGCCCGGAACCGACTGCGGGAAATAGACACGCCAGAAGGCCGTCCAGTTCGTCGCACCAAGTGACTTGGCCGCGCGCTGATAGCTTGGCGGAATGGTTTTCATCACCGAATACAGCGGCAGGATCA
>NZ_DGMR01000031.1:119622-132415 GCF_002388495.1 Thalassospira sp. UBA4513 | reverse complement strand
GGCAGGATCATGAACGGCAGCAGGATGTGGGTCATCGCAATGACCGTACCTGTTGCGTTATTCATCAGAACAAGTCGATCCGCATCATTAACGAAGCCGAGCCAGACAAGGATTTCGTTGATCACCCCTTGCTGCTGTAACAAAACCTTCCAGGCCGACGTTCGCACCAGAAGCGACGTCCAGAACGGCAGCAGAACCAAAATCATCAGGATACTTGCCGTACGCATTGGCAGATTGGCAAGCAACCATGCCACTGGATAGCCAAGAACAATGCAGCTTGCAGTAATGATCAGCGCCATGATCAGCGTACGCATGAACAGCGTCGTATAAATCTGCTGATTTTCCGGCTTCATCACGATGCCGTCGGGCGTCAGCGTCATATCGACGGAATTCAGGAAATAGCCTGGCGTCATGCTTGGCGAATAGAGTTTTATGGTTGCCCAGATATCAGCTGAGCCCCAATCTTTGTCTTCTTCGGTGAAAGCTTCGCGGAAACCGAATTGCGGCAGCTGATCAATATTCGAAGCCGCCGCCTGCAAGGCGCTTGCGCCTGCACCGTTATAGCTGTTGATCGCCGAAACCGTATCCGGATTGGTCAGATCCATACCAAGGGCGCCATAAACGGACTCCCATGGATCTTCCTCGGCAACGGTGTCGCCATCGCGGATCGCGGCCCACAACGCAAAGTCGGTATAAGCACGTGCGGTCCAGGGCAGCAGTTGAATGATTTCTTCTGACGGCACAAAGCCGACATCACCACTCATGTCTTCATCAGACATCAGCGCCATCAGTTCACGGCGGGTTTCGAGGAAATCTTCGCCGCCTGTGCCCGACATCATTTCGAACCAGAAAGAACCTTCTTCGAAGTTCGGATCGATATCTTCAAGTGGATCCTGCCAAAGTTCCCCGATGTCATCAAGCGACCGCCCCGTGGTGCGGAACAAGGATGACAATCCGGATTGCTCGTAATTCAGGCGAGAACCAAGGCGGGTGTGCTGTTTGGCTTCCTCTGCCTTGAATAAATCAATGTAAAGATTGCGGTAAACGTTTTCGTGCGGCGGTTCCCCGCTCGATCCATCCCACTGGGAAAGCGCGATCACGGTTCCCGGGATCGTATTCGGCACAATGTCGTTTTCAACCGACCGGAAAAGCATCGAGAGAATCGGTACGATAAAAGTCACGACCACAAAGATCAAAAGTGGCGCAACCAGCATGAGCGCGCGCATTTTCTGGCGCATCAATGCCCTTCGTAGACTTTGTTTTAGCGGTCTGCCATCAGCAGCTAACACTACTTCTTGAGATGTATCACCCATTACGCCCCCGTAAGCCTGCCCCGGTGTTTTCGGTCTATTATTTCGACCGGCAATTTATTGTTTAGCGAATTGGTCGGTAAAGGGGGCCGCGAACGGCCCCCTACCCTTAGCTCTTATTGAGCAAGCCAAGCCTGGAATTTGGCATCGATGTCGTCACGGTAGTCAGCCCAGAACTCGTAGTTATAGAGGAACGTGTTCTTGGCGTTTGCCGGATCGGTCGGCATGTGCGGAGCCATGTCGACACCCAGATCGGCGTGCTTACCAACGAGCGGTGCCGAAGAGAAACGAGCCGGACCGTACGAGATGTAAGCAGCCTGGTCAGCAAGACGCTGGGTGTCGGTTGCGAACTTTACGAAGTCCAGAACGCGGTTCAGGCGATCTTCCGGAAGACCTGCCGGAATGATCCAGCCATCAAGGTCGAAGACCTGTGCGTCCCAAAGCATTGCAATCGGCTGATCCTGTTCAACGATTGCGGAGAACAGACGACCGTTGTAGGTCGAGCCCATGAAGACTTCGCCGTCAGCCAGAAGCTGCGGGGTGTCTGCACCAGCACTCCACCAGATGACGCTGTCTTTGATGGTTGCCAGTTTGTCGAGAGCCTGCTGCTGGCCTTCCGGGGTTTCAAGAACGCTGTAAACTTCGTCCTTGGCAACACCATCGCAGAGCAGAGCCCATTCCATGTTGTTGATCGGGCGTTTTTCAAGCGAACGCATGCCCGGATAGGTTTCGGTATCGAACAGGGCACAGATATCGGTCGGTGCCGGAGTTCCAGCCGGAACCATGTCTTCACGGTAACCAAACGTGGTCGAATAAACGATCTGCGGGATGAAGCAGTCACTTACGAGGAGATCACCGAAGTCATCTTCTGCCGAGGTGCCATCCGGCGCTTCTGCAAGAACTTCGTTCGGGTCGATTTCCATTGCGAGGCCTTCATCGCAAAGGCGCATTGCATCAGCAGCAACCACGTCAACCAAGTCCCAGGTAACGTTGTTGGCTTCGTTCATTGCACGCAGTTTTGCAACGGCTTCGTTCGAGCTTTCATCCCAGGTGATCGAAACACCCGGGTTCATTTCCATATAAGGCTCAGCATAAGCCTTGATCTGGCTGTTCTGATAGGCACCGCCCCAGCTGACCAGCGTCATGTCGGACGCCATGTGGTCGTCGGCATAGGCTGCGCCTGCCGCCACAACAAGCAAAGCTGTTGATGCTGTAAGGGTTTTAATAAGCTGCATTAATAGACTCCCTGATTGTTTCCCGGACTATTCGTTGAGGACCAGCACCCGGGCGTACCGGTCCTGTATCTGCCTGACTAAAAGTTACGACGCGTCAAGCGCGCGGCAATCTTCTGCAAGCCAGCCGATCTCGATTTCCTGACCCGGCTTCAGACGCACCTGGTCCGGTGCGTTCCTGGTCTTGATGATAAACTCATCATTGCCGGCCACACGCAGGCGTGTACGGAAGATGTCACCCATATAGATGAATTCCAGCACCTCGGCCTTGAGCGTATGCGCATCTGCATGCAGGCGATCACGGTTGTATTCAACACGTTCGGGACGGATCGAAACGCGGGTACGTTCACCCACCTGGCTGACATTGACCGGAACGGCATCAATGATTTCGCCGCCATCAAGCTGGACAACACAGGTATTGCCCTTGATTTCCTTGATGACGCCTTCGAGCGTGTTGTTTTCGCCAATGAACTGCGCGACAAAGCTGTTTTCGGGCTGTTCGTAGAGTTTATCTGGCGGTGCAAGCTGCTGAATACGGCCGTCGTCAAACACGGCGACGCGGTCGGACATGGTCAATGCCTCGGTCTGGTCGTGGGTGACGTAAACCGTGGTAATGCCAAGTTGATGGGCCAGATGCGTGATTTCAAACTGCATCTTTTCGCGAAGCTGTTTGTCAAGCGCACCGAGCGGCTCATCCATCAGAACCAGTTCAGGTTCGAACACAAGCGCACGGGCCAACGCGACACGCTGTTGCTGGCCGCCGGAAAGCTGTGCCGGACGACGGCCACCGAAGCTTCCCATTTCAACCATGTCGAGTGCGCGTTTGACCTTCTCTTCCTGTTCCGCTTTGCCCAATTTGCGGACCTCGAGCGGGAAAGCCAGATTTTCGGCAATGGTCATATGCGGGAAGAGCGCGTAGTTCTGGAAGACCATGCCGATACCACGCTTGTGCGGCGGGATATCGTTGATCGAAACGCCACCAAGGCGGATATCGCCGTGGGTCGCGGTTTCGAAGCCGGCAAGCATCATAAGACAAGTCGTCTTGCCAGACCCTGACGGACCAAGCATCGTCAGGAACTCGCCTTTAGGCATTGTTAGGTTGAGATCTTTAACGACGAGTGTCTCGCCGTCATAACTTTTCTGTACACGTTCAAACTCAACGAACGCTTCATTTGATGCACCGTCGGCCAAACCCTATACCCCCTGATTTGTCATTGTTTGTTCAGCGTTTTCGCTTTTGGTGATTTTTGTATGCGGAAATCAACTGGAACCTGTCGAGCATGACGGTTCCCGAACCCCGTGGATAGAAGCATTGCGACACTCACGTGTAATAGGTGCGCTGCCTCTTTCTGTTTTCTTTCTCTCAAGATGATCTGCGCATTCGGTCTGCCTGTTTCGCCCTGCATATTTCGATTTCGATCAATTTCGGCAGTGCGATATTAAAACAAACCTGCTGAGGCACTTCAACCCCTCATCATTCAGAAAGATTTTTACGCTAGGAAGTCCGCCATTCTTGGCTGCATTTAGAATAAAATGCGCTCACACACTCAACTCGGCGTCGTTTCTTCCATAAATCGGAAAACGATACATTTGCTTTGCGCTGGCATTTTCGCAAAAAGACTCCTATAAGGTCGCCATGATTTGCAATGACACTCAGGAATTGCTGCGGTTCTTGCCACCGGCAGCACGTGTATTGGGCCTTGATTTGGGCACCAAGACAATTGGCGTAGCCCTATCAGATGTAGGGCTGCAGATTGCCTCACCGTATGAGCTGATTTCACGAAAGAAGTTCACACGCGATATTGCCCAGCTTTCGTCGATTATCGACAAACAGAATGTCGGCGGCATTATCATCGGCTTCCCGCGCGAACTTGATGGGTCGATCGGCAAGGCGTGCCATCGCGTCTATGCCTTTATCGACGAAATGGAAAAGTATATCGACCTGCCGGTTTTGATGTGGGACGAGCGCCTGTCAACAAACGCGGTCGAGCGTATTCTGATTGAAGAAGTCGATATGACCCGCAAACGCCGTGCTGAAGTCGTCGACAAGACAGCTGCTGCTTATATCTTGCAAGGCGCGCTGGACCATTTGAACCGCCATACCGATCCCGGCGAAAACGCCGAAGCCGACGATGACGATATCGAGGCTGAAGAAGACTGATAACCAACAGTCTGCCATGACCAAAAAGATCAAAGCTGCCTGTTCATTCAGGCAGCTTTTTATTTGGCTTTGATCACCATCAACACCCCGAAGAACCTTGAAGGCGGAATGATAAGCATGCCGTCTTTTTCAACGGCCCCCATTGCGACAGCTGCATCAGCGATTTTCGCGATGTCATCGACAATTAATTCAAAGCCGGCAAATCCGTCTGTCGGGAATGCTGAATCCTCAACGCCATAGCGCGAAATCAGTTCGTCGCCATGCAAGGCATCAACAATCGCGTCGACTCCGATTTCCTCATAAAAGTCGCGTACCGCCTCGGCCGCCCAATGATCAACAAGAACCTTGCCAATCGCAACAGCGCCATTCTGATGGCTTTGATAGTCAGGAAAATAGAAATTCTGCACCGGATGACGATGTTGACACACAAACGTCACTGCATGTCGTAACAGTGGATGGTTGGCATAGGCCAACGAAAAGGCAACGCCGACGGTTTCACCATCAGGCGTCTTGGCATCGCGTTCAAAGTGAAATACCGGCGGCACTGCGGCACCGGCTGCGATAAATTTTTGTCTGTCCTGCTCGGCGTCGCGTGATTGCAGCGCCAGCATCGACATGCCTTCACGATGTCGCAGATAGTCGCGATTGTAGATCGGAAACGAAAATGGCTGGGCAAGGTCCGTTTCGGCAATCTTGTCCGGATCAATCACGGCAAGAAGTTCGATATACATGCCGTCAAGCTGGATCAGGGCATTACCGGTACCAAAGGGATGAACTGCACGCGGGGTCACTGTGAATCCGAGCTGCGTATAGACAGCTATCGCGGCATCAAGATCATTCACACATAATACAATGTGATCAATCGCGCGTGACATGGCGTCCCTTTCCTTGAACATTCAGCGAGCTGGACGACTTTGCAGAACAAACAGTCTATCGACGCCAAAACCTGTTGGATGTGCTGACTATCACATCGGAAAACACCGGCAAAGAACAACTCGCCACCAACTGAATTTTAGTCATCTATGCCAATTACATATTGCGAGCGTATTTCACCGTGCTCAGATCGGTGATAACAGTATGGTGACGTTGAAAGTTCTTCTTCATTACGTGATGAAAGCCACCTGATGCTTGCCATTCTCTCAGCACTTCTGCCGACCTTTGCCCTGATCGTTGTCGGGTATGTGCTGCGCGAACGGCGTTTCTTGCCCGACAGTTTTTGGCCGGGTGCCGAGAAACTGACTTATTTTATCACCTTCCCGGCCCTTCTTTTTTCCAACACCGCCAAAGCAGACCTTGGCAGCCTGCCACTGTTGGGGATTGCGACGGCAATGCTGGGCACGATTGCGATCTGCACCGCACTGATCCTTGTGGTGCGCCCCGTTTTGAAGGTTTCCGCACCGACATTTTCATCGCTGGTGCAAGGCGCCATCCGGCCAAACACCTATATCGGGCTTGCCGTTGCCGCGGCCTTGCTTGGCACACACGGACTAACCGTTACTGCCCTTTGCGTCGCGTTGGTCGTACCCACAGTTAACGTTATTTCCGTTTTGGCATGTGCCCATCTGGGTGAAAATGATCGCAAGCCCGGCGTTTTGTCATTGCTGCGTGATGTGGCAAAAAATCCGCTTCTGATGGCATGCGTGCTGGGTAGCCTGTTTAACGTTCTGGGAATTGGCTTGCCGCCAATCATTGGCCCCTTTCTTGAGGTGCTTGGACGCGCGGCCCTACCCATCGGCCTGCTTGCCGTTGGTGCCGGGCTTGATCTTTCGGCTGCACGGCGCGCAGGTTTTCCGGTCGGGGTTTCAAGTGTTGGAAAACTGGTGTTGAGCCCAGCGATTGCAGCCGGTCTGTGCCTGATGCTGGGACTGCCCGATATCGAACTTGCTGCGGTGGTGCTTTATGCGGCACTGCCCTGCTCTGCCAGTGCCTATGTTCTTGCGCGCCTCATGGGGGGCGATGCGCAGATGATGGCCAGCATCATCACCGTTCATACCCTGCTTGCGATTATCACCATGCCGGTGATCGCCATTTTGACCCAGGCCGTCTGATCGCCGATCGTCTGGCCTTCGCCGCCTGAAACCTGACCGATCAGTCAGGAAATTTGAAGCGATTGGATCGGCATTACCGGCAATATTTAACTTTTCGTGACAGGGGCAATTCGTTATGCTCCGCCCGAAATTTTTCAAAGATCATCCAAGGGAAATGTGCAACGCCATGAGCGTCATGGGACCAGCGGCGGATCATTATCCGCACCCACACCTCCTCGGGATCGAGGGTCTTACCCCCGGGGAAATCACCCTTATTCTGGATCGCGCCCAGCACTATGCGGAAAAAAACCGCTCCGCAGACAAGACCAGCAATATTCTGGCCGGCGCGACAGTTGTTAATCTGTTTTACGAAAACTCCACCCGGACGCTGACATCGTTTGAACTGGCTGCCAAACGTCTGGGGGCTGATGTCATCAACATGACGGTCGGCACCAGTTCGGTCAAAAAGGGCGAAACCCTGATTGATACGGCGATGACCCTGAATGCCATGAACCCGGATGCACTGGTTGTCCGCCATGGCGATAGTGGCGCGGTCAAGCTTCTGAGCGAAAAGGTCAATTGTGCGGTTTTGAATGCGGGCGACGGTCGCCACGAACACCCAACCCAGGCACTTCTTGATGCCCTGACCATCCGCCGCCACAAGGGACGCCTGCATCGCCTGAATGTTGCGATCTGTGGCGATATTGCCCATTCGCGTGTTGCACGTTCCAATATCCTGCTTTTGAACACCATGGGATCGCGCGTGCGCCTTGTCGCCCCGCCAACCCTGATCCCGTCCAAGATCGACCGGATGGGTGTCGAGATTTTCCATAACATGGAAGAAGGCCTGAAGGATTGCGACATCGTCATGATGCTGCGTCTGCAGCTGGAACGCATGGAAGGCAGCTTCATCCCGTCGGTGCGCGAGTACTTCCATTTCCACGGGCTTGACCGTGCGAAGCTTGCCAACGCCAAACCCGATGCCCTGATAATGCATCCCGGTCCGATGAACCGCGGTGTCGAGATCGACAGTGAAGTGGCTGACGACGTTGAACGTTCCGTCATCCGCGAACAGGTCGAAATGGGCGTCGCGGTGCGCATGGCAGCGCTTGAGTTGCTTGTGCAGAACCACAGAAAGATCGGAGGTCAGGCATGAGCCCCGCCATTCGCGCCAAAGGAGCCGGCAAAAAAGCCTTCATCAATGCCAGGCTGCTTGATCCGGTCAAACAAACCGATGAAACCGGTGGCCTTCTGATTGAAGATGACACCATTGCCAAAAGTGGCGCGGACATCACCGAAGGTACTGTTCCAGATGGTTTTGAGGTCATTGACCTTGGCGGTGCATGTTTGGCACCGGGTCTGGTTGATATGCGCGCCCAATTGCGTGAACCGGGATTTGAACATCAGGAAACCATCGAAACCGCTGGCAAATCGGCGGCAATCGGTGGCGTCACCACCATTATTGCCCTGCCCAACACCGATCCGGTGATTGATGACGTGGCCGGTGTCGAATTCATTGCCCGTCGCGCCCGCAAGGTTGGCTTGGCCAAGGTATTTGTCTATGGCGCCGTCTCCAAGGGCATCGAGGGGCAGGAAATCACCGAAATGGGTCTGCTTCATCAGGCCGGTGCGGTTGCCTTCTGCGACGGGATCAAGACCATCGCCAGTGCACGTCTGCTCCGCCAGGCCTTGTCCTATTCCACGTTCTTTGATGGCATGATCGTCCAGCACCCGGAAGAGCCCGAGCTTTCCAAGGGGGCGTCGATGAATAGCGGCGAACTGGCAACCCGTCTTGGCCTTTCCGGTGTCTCGCCACTTGCCGAAGTCATTCAGATCGAACGCGACTTGCGACTGGTTGAAATGACTGGTGGGCGTCTGCATTTCGCCCATATTTCGACCGGTGAATCGGTGGAAGTGATCCGCAAGGCGAAGAAACGCGGGCTTAAAGTCACCTGCGATACCGCACCGCCCTATTTCGCACTGAACGAGAATGCGGTTTCGGATTACCGAACCTTTGCCAAGCTGTCTCCGCCGCTTCGCTCCGAGGATGACCGACAGGCGATTGTTGCCGGCCTTGCCGATGGCACGATTGACGCGATTGCGTCGGACCACAACCCGCAAGATGCCGATTCCAAACGCCTGCCCTTTGCGCAGGCCGCTGCCGGTGCCGTCGGGTTTGAAACGCTGCTTCCGATGGCGTTGGAGCTTTATCACAACGGGCATATGTCGCTGCTCGATGTGATTACCAAACTGACCCGCACACCAGCCGAACTGGTGCGCATCAAAGGGGCCGGAACACTGGCAGAGGGAACCGCGGCCGATCTGGTGATCTTTGATCCGGATCGCCCATGGAAAATTGATCCGTACCAGTTCCATTCGAAATCGAAAAATTCACCGTTTGACGGCCGTCTGACACAGGGGCGCGTTCTGCGCACCCTGATCGATGGCCGCGAAGTCTTCTCGGAAGGTGCCTGAAATGGAACTTGATGCCACCTATAAGGCAATGTTGATGTCGCTCCAGGTTGCGACGGTCTGTGGGTACCTGTTGGGCTCTATCCCGTTTGGTCTGGTTCTGACCCGCATGGCAGGGCTTGGCGACATCCGCCAGATTGGTTCCGGCAATATCGGTGCAACCAACGTTCTGCGTACGGGCCGCAAGGGATTGGCCTTCCTGACCCTGATCGGCGATGCAGGCAAAGGCGCCTTTGCCGCCCTGCTGTTCACCCACCTTTATGGTGCGGAGCAAGGCATCTTTGCCGGCGGTGCCGCAGTTATTGGCCACATGTTCCCGATTTGGCTGCGATTCAAGGGCGGCAAAGGGGTCGCGACTACCCTTGGCACGCTTGCGGCCGTCAACTGGATCATGGGCCTTTGCGCTGCGCTGACGTGGTTGGTCATGGCGCTGATTTTCCGGATTTCTTCGCTTTCGGCACTCATCGCCATGATCGCAGCCCCGTTGGCGGCGTTTTTCATCGCCAACGATCCCGGTGCCGTGTGGCTTGGTGTGTTTCTGGCTGTCATTGTCTGGCTTGCTCATCACGCCAATATCAAACGCCTGATCCACGGCGAAGAACCCAAGATCGGCCAGAAGAAAAAGCAGGCTGACGAAGAAACCCCTGTTTCATAGGCGCAAGTCGCCCCTTCGAATAGCTTGACGAAATAACGCCCGGATGACCACAATCCGGGCGTTATGCATTTACCTAACCAACAACCATCGCGATTATCGCAATCGGAACGTCTGGCACGCATGCGACTGGCGCGCAGCACCAATGTCGGACCGGTTACCTTTCGCAAATTGCTGGAACGGTTTGGTTCAGGCCGAAATGCCATGGATGCCCTGCCCGATGTAATTGCCCAAGCAAAGACCACGCGAAAGATCAAGATTGCCAGTCGCGACGAAACGGTTGCGGAAATTGAGGCCGCGAAGGCATCGCGCGCCCGACCGATCATTTTCGGCGACCCGGAATATCCGGCACTTCTGGCGCGAATTGATGATGCCCCGCCCTATTTTTATGCCATCGGACGGATTGAGCTTCTTGGAAAATCCGCCATCGGGATCGTTGGTGCGCGCAATGCTTCGGCAACGGGATGCGGATTTGCCCGTAAAATCAGTCATGAGCTCGTAAACGCGGGCTATGTGGTTGTGTCAGGTATGGCACGCGGCATTGATGGCGCAGCCCATGCGGCGGCCTTGCAAGGCAAACATGATGCAGGCGGTGGAACGATTGCTGTTCTGGGTGGCGGCGTGGATGTCGTTTATCCCCGCGAACATCAGGACCTTTATGCGCAACTCTGTGAACAGGGGTGTGTGGTGTCAGAAATGCCTCCTGGCCTCCAACCACAGGCAAGGCACTTTCCCCGTCGCAACCGCATCATTTCCGGACTGTCTTTGGGAACGGTTGTCATCGAGGCCGGGCGGAATTCCGGATCGCTGATCACCGCCCGCTTTGCCGCCGAACAAGGGCGCGATGTGTTTGCCGTTCCGGGCTCCCCGACCGATCCACGCGCAGCAGGTCCAAACAGCTTGATCCGTGACGGTGCAATCTTGTGCGACTCTGCTGACGTAATTCTGGATGCCCTTCGAACCGCCGAGCAAAACAGTCATCTGTTTGAACAAAATCACACCTTCAACACAGATGCGCGCGACGCAATCTCTGACACCTCAGCCGAGGCATATCACGAGATAACGGCATCACTGGAACAAGACGCGGTCATTCTGGGTGAAAAGAAAACCCGGCAATCAATTGAATTAGAAGAATTTTCTGACGAACCCGACACCAACGAAGACTCCGTCAAAGAGATGGAAAAACTCTTTGATTTGCTATCTGCTAGCCCCCTTCTGATTGATGAGCTCATTCGTACGTCTGACTTGCCCGCCGAGCAGGTTTCGACAATTTTGATTGAGCTCGAACTTGCAGGAAGGGTTGAACGTCACCCCGGAAATAGGGTATCGCGTATCGCCAAATGAGAGTCGCGTCGGATATGGATGTGACAAATATTGTTGTGATTTGCCGCAATTTGCGCAATTTGATCTGAAAAACAGCGACACACTATAATATATGTGTGCAGACTTTCAGGTTACGGACCACACAGCATAATGACCGCCTTCGGGCGCAAGAACCGGACACGAAAAACGTAATGAATCTTGTCATCGTCGAATCCCCGGCCAAAGCCAAGACGATCAATAAATATCTCGGTGACGATTATAAGGTACTGGCCTCGTTTGGTCATATCCGTGATCTGCCGTCCAAGGATGGTTCGGTCGATACCGACAATGATTTTGCAATGGTCTGGGAAACCGATGGCCGTTCCGAAAAGCAGATCAAGGAAATTGCTTCCGCGGCACGTGACTCTGACACCATCTACCTCGCGACTGACCCGGATCGCGAAGGGGAAGCCATTTCCTGGCACATTCTTGAAGTTCTCGAGCAGAAAAAGCTGCTCCGCGGTCGCGATGTTCATCGCGTCGTGTTTCACGAGATCACCAAGAAAGCCGTCACCGAAGCCATCGCCCATCCGCGCGAGCTTAATCAGGAACTGGTGGATGCCTATCTGGCGCGCCGTGCGCTTGATTATCTTGTCGGCTTTAACCTGTCGCCGGTTCTGTGGCGCAAACTGCCCGGTTCGCGTTCGGCTGGCCGCGTGCAATCGGTTGCGCTCCGCCTGATTTGCGAACGCGAGATTGAGATAGAAGCCTTTAAGCCCGATGAATACTGGTCGCTTGAGGCTGGCTTTGCCGTTCCAGAGGGCAAGTTTTCCGCACGTCTGACCCATCTGAACGGCGAAAAGCTTGATAAGCTGGCACTTGGTGATGAAAGTGCCGCCAAGATCGCCAAGGAAAAGGTCGAAAGCCGCAGCTACACCGTTTCAAAGGTTGAGCGCAAAGACGTCAAACGGCGTCCGCAGCCCCCCTTCACCACATCGACACTGCAACAGGAAGCATCGCGTAAGCTTGGCTTTGGCGCGAAACGCACCATGCAGCTTGCCCAGCGCCTTTATGAAGGTGTCGATATCGGTGGCGAAACGGTTGGTCTGATCACTTATATGCGTACCGATGCCGTGGTGCTTTCACAGGAAGCACTCGCCGCCGCACGCCGCCTGATTGGCAAGGATTATGGCGATCAATACCTTCCGGCCAGCGCGCGCAGCTTTGCCAACAAGGCCAAGAACGCACAGGAAGCCCACGAAGCTGTCCGCCCGACCGATCTGTTCCGTCGTCCCGAACAGGTTTCGCGTCACCTTGATAAGGACCAGCTAGCACTTTACACCTTGATCTGGAAACGTACCGTGGCGTGTCAGATGGAAGACGCCCGTTTCGATCAGGTCGCAGTTGATCTGTCATCGAATGACAATCACGTGGTTCTGCGTGCCAATGGTTCCGTTGTGAAGTTTGACGGCTTCCTGAAGCTTTATCAGGAAGGCAAGGATGACGAGGCCGAGGACGAAAATGATCGTCGCCTGCCGCCGCTAAAAGAAGGCCAGAAGCCTGACCTTGGCAAAGTCAGCATTGATCAGCACTTCACCCAGCCCCCGCCCCGCTATACCGAGGCGAGCCTGGTCAAG
>NZ_DGMR01000031.1:119364-119565 GCF_002388495.1 Thalassospira sp. UBA4513 | reverse complement strand
CTGGTCAAGAAGATGGAAGAACTCGGCATTGGTCGTCCGTCGACCTATGCGTCGATCATTTCGGTTCTTCAGGACCGGAACTATGTGTTGCTGGAACGTCGCCGTTTCGTCGCACAGGACCGCGGTCGCCTCGTGACCGCCTTCCTGTCGAAATTCTTTGAACGCTATGTGCAGTACAACTTCACCGCCGATCTGGAAAAC